>NZ_CP089507.1:1310000-1637500 GCF_021233355.1 Luteimonas fraxinea
CGGGCTGGTGCTGCGGATGGCGTTCGAGGCCGGGCAGCTGGCCGGTGAGCTGGTGTCGCAGGGCATGGGCCTGTCGTTCGCGACCATGGCCGATCCGCTCAGTGGGGCGTCGTCGCCGGTGCTGTCGCAGTGGTTCTTTCTCGTCTTCTCGCTTTTGTTCTTCACCCTCGACGGTCATCTGGCGCTGATCGGGCTGCTGCACGACAGCTACGCCAGCCTGCCGATCGGCCAGGCGCTGCCGGATCTGCAGGCGTTGCTGTCGGCGGTGCCCGCGTTCTTCGCGACCGCGCTACGCGCCGGGGTGCTGCTGGCCTTGCCGGTCGTGATGGCGCTGCTGTCGGTCAACATCGCATTCGGCGTGCTGTCGCGCGCGGCGGCGCAGCTCAATCCGATGGCAATCGGTCTGCCGGTGTCGCTGCTGACCGGTCTGATCCTGCTGATGCTGCTGATGCGCCAGTTGCTGGCGCCGGTGCAGGCGTTGTTCGACCAGGCCTTTCTCGCCGCGCGCGGGCTGATCGGCTGAGGCCCGGGCGATGAGCGAGACGGACCAGGAGGACAAGACCGAACTTCCCACCGAAAAACGGCTTCGGGAAGCGCGGGAAAAAGGCAACGTGCCGCGCTCGCGCGAGCTGGCCAATGTGGCCGTGCTCGGCTGCGCGGTGCTCGCGCTCAAGGCGACTGCCGGCAGCATCGGCGCGACCAGCATGGACTGGATGCGCGGCGCGCTGACCATCGATGCGTCGATGCTCGGCACCCAGGATCGTCTGCTGCCGCATGCCGCTGGCCTGTTCGGGCGACTGCTGCTGGCGATGACGCCGCTGTTCGTCGCCGCGCTGCTCGCCTGCGCGATCGCGCCGGCGGCGATGGGCAGCCTGCGCTTCGCCGGGCAGTCGCTGCAGCCCGATTTCAAGCGTCTCAATCCGAAGACCGGCCTGGGCCGGATCTACGGCAAGGAAGGCGCGGCCGAACTCGTGCGCTCGCTGCTGCGTGTCCTGCTGATCGGCGGCGTCGGCATGCTGATGGTCTACCACGCGTTCTCATCGTTGCTGTCGATGCCGCTGGCGTCGCTGGAGCAGTCGGTCGCCGGCGGCATCGACACCGCGATGAACGCCCTGCTGGCGATGGTCGGCGCGCTGGGCGTGCTGGCACTGATCGATGTGCCCTGGCAGCACATCCAGTACCGCAACAAGCTGAAGATGACCAAGCAGGAAATCCGCGACGAATACAAGGAAAGCGAAGGCAATCCCGAACTCAAGGCGCGCGTGCGCCAGGTGCAGGCGCAGATGTCGCGCGGGCGGATGATGGACGCCGTGCCGCAGGCCGACGTGATCCTGGTCAACCCGACCCACTACGCCGTCGCGTTGAAGTACAAGGCCGATGGCGACATGCGCGCGCCGGTCGTCGTGGCCAAGGGCGTCGACGAACTGGCGCTGGCGATCCGCGCGATCGCCGACAAGCACCGCATCGCGATCGTCGAGGCGCCGCCGCTGGCACGGTCCTTGTACAGACAGGCACAGGTCGATCAGGAAATCCCGGTGAAGCTCTACGCCGCCGTCGCACAAGTGCTGTCCTACGTGTACCAGCTCCGCGCCTGGGCGCCCGGCCGTGGGCCGATGCCGTCGCTGGCCGAGCTCGACGCCGGCCCCGAGGGCGCGGTCGATTACGACCCGACGGCCGACACCGGCGTCAACGGACCGGCGCGATGAGGGCACAACCGGGTCGGTTCTCCGTCGGCGGCGCATTCGGTGCGATGAAGGCCGGCGCCGCGGCGCCGATCGTCGTGCTGGCATTGCTGGCGATGATCATCATCCCGCTGGCGCCGCCGGTGCTGGACGCACTGTTCACGATCAACATCGCGCTGTCGCTGGTGGTGATGCTGGCCGTGGTCTACGTGCGCAAGCCGCTGGACTTCTCGATCTTCCCGAGCGTGCTGCTGCTGGTCACGCTGCTGCGCCTCGCACTGAACGTCGCCTCCACCCGCGTGGTGCTGCTGCATGGCCACGAAGGCCCGGGCGCGGCCGGCAAGGTCATCGAATCCTTCGCCCACTTCGTGATCGGCGGCAGCTTCGCGGTCGGCATCATCGTGTTCGCGATCCTGACCATCGTGAACTTCGTCGTCGTCACCAAGGGCGCAGGCCGCATCTCGGAAGTCTCGGCGCGCTTCATCCTCGATGCCCTGCCGGGCAAGCAGATGGCGATCGACGCCGACCTCAACGCCGGCGTGCTGACCCGCGAGGAAGCCAAGGCCCGCCGCCAGGAAGTCCGCGACGAAGCCGACTTCTACGGCTCGATGGACGGCGCCTCGAAGTTCGTCCGTGGCGACGCCATCGCCGGCATCCTGATCCTGGTCATCAACATGGTCGGCGGCGTGCTGATTGGCGTGCTGTCGCACGACATGAGCTTCGGTGAAGCCATGCGTACCTACACGCTGCTCACCATCGGCGACGGCCTGGTCGCGCAGCTGCCGGCGCTGCTGGTCGCGACCGCAGTCGCGATGCTGGTCACGCGTTCGACTGGCGAGCAGGAAATGGGCGAGGCGGTGTCGAAGCAGGTCTTCGGTCACCAGCGCGCACTCACCGTCGCGGCGGTGATGATGTTCCTGATCGGCATCATCCCGGGCATGCCGAACCTGCCGTTCCTCATTCTGGCCGGCATCCTCGGATTCGTGGCGTGGAAGCTGCGCGGCGCACCCGAGGCGGAGGCGCAGGCCAAACGCGACGCCGAGGCCGTCGCCGCGACCGCCGCCAGCTCGCCGCTGGCCGAACTGAGCTGGGACGAGATCCGCCCGGTCGAGCCGCTGGCGCTGGAAGTCGGCTACAAGCTGATCGCGCTGGTCGACAAAGCCCAGGGCGGCGAACTGCTGGCGCGCCTGAAAGGTGTGCGCCGCAAGCTCACCCAGGACATCGGCTTTTTGATTCCCGCCGTGCACGTGCGCGACAACCTCGAACTCGCACCGGGCGCGTACCGGGTGATGGTGCACGGCGTGCCGGTCGCCGGCGGCGAGATCCACCCCGATCGCGAACTCGCGCTCGATCCGGGCCGCGTGTTCGGCCCGCTCGACGGCATTCCCGGCAAGGACCCGGCGTTCGGTCTCGACGCGACGTGGATCCTGCCGAGCCAGCGCGCGCATGCCGAATCGCTCGGCTACACCGTGGTCGACGCGGCCACGGTCGTCGCGACCCATCTCTCGCATCTGGTGCGCGAGCGCAGCGCCGAGCTGCTGGGCCACGACGAAGTGCAGCAGCTGCTGTCGACGCTGTCGAAGGCGACGCCGAAGCTCGTCGAAGACCTGACGCCGAAGCTGCTGCCGCTGTCGGTGGTGGTGAAGGTGCTGCAGTCGCTGCTGGCCGATCGCGTGCCGGTGCGACAGATCCGCCAGATCGTGGAAACCCTGCTCGAGCACGGCGTGCACACGCAGGACCCGGCGCAGCTCACCGCCGCGGTGCGCGTCGCGCTGGGCCGCTTCATCGTGCAGGAGCTCAACGGCATGGCCGAAGAGTTTCCCGTCTACACCCTGGCGCCGCAGCTGGAACGGGTATTGCAGGACTCGGTCAACGGCCAGGGCGCAGCGCTCGAACCGGGACTCGCCGAGCGTCTGCATCAGAACTTGAGCGAGTGCGTCACCCGCCAGGAGAGCCGCGGAGAACCCGCCGTGCTGCTCGTTCCCGGTGGAGTCCGCGCCTCGGTGGCGCGGCTGGTGCGGCACAGCGTTCCGTCGCTGTCCGTACTCGCCTACGCCGAGGTTCCCGAAGACAAACGTCTGCGTCTGGTCGGCGCCGTGGGATGACCCGCGGTTCGATTGCCCGCCACTGACACGGTCGGCGCGCCGGAAATCCGGCAGCCGCGGAGAGGACCATGAAGATCAAGAGTTTCATCGCCCCGGACATGCGCACCGCGCTGCGGAAGATCCGCGAAGCGCTGGGCCCCGATGCGGTGATCCTGTCCACCCGCGGCGTCGCCGAGGGCATCGAGGTGGTCGCCTCCCTGGGCTACGACGAAGCCGCGCTGGCCCGCGTGCTGCGCGCTGCCGAAGCCGATGAGACGCCGGTCGCCGATGCCGGAATTCCGACGCCTGCAGCGCCGGTCGTCGAAGCCGCGCCGGTCGCGCCTGCGCGCACCGTGTTCGAACGCGCCATCGTCGATCCCGCCGCCGCGTTCGCCGCGGCGTTGGGACACGGCCGCCAGCCTGCGCCTGTCGATGCGCCGATTGCCGCACCCGTCGCACCCGCCGACACCGCCGCACTGCGCGACCGCGCACGTGCCCGCCTCAAGGACAGCGACGGTCCCACGCTGGCAGAACTCACCTCGGCGATCCGCCCGGCCGCTGCCGTGGCCGAAGTTGCGCGCAGCCTGCCGCTGCAGCCGGCCTCGCCGACGCGCGCGACCTTCGCCGCGGCCAATGCCGAACTGCGCGCCGACGACACGCACGCACTCGACGCATTGATCGCCGACGAGGCGCCATCGTTCGCCGCGATGCTGGGCACGCGCATGCCGCGGGCGCCGCAGCCAATGGCGGTTGAAGAATCCGTTGCCGTCGAAGCATCTTTCGAAGCGCCACGTCCCGCGGTCGCCACCGCACCGGCGCTGTCGCTGGTGCCGTCGCCGGAACCCGAAGCACCCGCGATCACCGCGATGCGCGACGAGATGGCGCGCTTGCGCCAGCTGATGGAAACCCAGATGGCGCAGTTCGAGCGCGAGCGCCTGCGCGGTTCGCCGGCGCGCGCCGCCGCGTTCGATGCACTGCGCGCATTCGGTTGCGAAGACGCGCTGGCGCAGTCGGTCGCCGCCCAGCTCGATCCGGCGTTGCCGGTCGATGCGATCCAGGGCCCGATGCTCGACGCGCTCGCACGCACGCTCGAAGTCAGCGCCTGCGAGCCGATCGACGACGGCGGCGTGATCGCCCTCGTCGGCCCGACCGGCGCCGGCAAGACCACCACCGCGGCCAAGCTGGCCGCGCGTTTCGCCGCCCGCCACCGTGCGCGCGACGTCGCGCTGATCACCACCGACTGCGAACGCCCCGGCGCGCACGAACAGCTGCAGGCGCACGGCCGCAAGCTCGGCATCACCGTCTGCGAAGCGCGCGGCATGTCCGGCCTGCAGCAGGCGCTGACGCAGCTGGCCGACTATCCGCTGGTGCTGGTCGACACGACCGGCTACGCGCCCAACGACCGCGCCCTGTTCAACCAGATCCTGTGGCTGCGCACCGCGCGCAAGGTCCGCAGCCTGCTGGTGCTGCCGGCCAACGGCAATCCGCAGGACATGCACGAAGTCATCCGTCGCTACCGTCCGTGCTCGCCGGAAGGCCTGATCCTGACCAAGCTCGACGAGACCGGCTATCTGGGTTCGGCGTTGTCGGTGACCGTGCGCAACGGTCTGCCGATCGCCTACACCGCCGACGGCCAGAACGCCGACGCCGACATCGAATCGGGCAACCGGCTGCGCATCGTCCAGGCGATGGCTGCCGGCCGCCACGCGCCCGTCGCCGACACCGCCGCCACCGATGCGTTCGAGACCCGTCATGCCGTCTGATGCCGCACCCGCCACCGCCGCACCCCGCGTGATCGCCGTCGCCAGCGGCAAGGGCGGCGTCGGCAAGACCACGACCGCGGTGAACCTCGCCGCGGCGATGGTCAACGCCGGCCAGCGCACGCTGCTGCTCGATACCGATCTGGGCCTGGCCAATGTCGACGTGATGCTGGGCCTGTCGCCGCGCTTCACCCTCGCCGACGTGTTCGCCGGCCGCTGCGATCTGGCCGACACCATCCTCGAAGGCCCGAACGGGCTGATGGTGGTGCCGGCCGCGTCCGGCAAGCAGCACATGGCGCAGCTCTCCCCGCAGGAACACGTGGGCCTGGTGCACGCGTTCTCCGAACTCGACCGTTCGATCGACACGATGATCGTCGACAACGCCGCCGGGATCGCCGATGGCGTGCTGACGTTCTGCCAGGCCGCGCAGGATGTGATCGTCGTGGTCTGCGACGAACCCGCATCGATCACCGACGCCTATGCGCTGATCAAGGTGCTCAACCGCGACCGCGGCGTGCAGCGCGTGCAGGTGCTGTGCAACCAGGTGCAGGACGCGAGCGAGGGCCCGGCGCTGTTCGAGAAGCTGCAGCGGGTGACCGCGCGTTTCCTCGACGTCACCCTGAATCACCTGGGTTCGATTCCGCGCGATGAGTGGCTGCGCCGCGCCGTGCAGCGCCAGGAAGCCGTCGTCGACGCGTTCCCGTCGGCGCCGTCCGCGGTCGCCTATCGCGGGATCGCCCGTCGCGCGCGCAGCTGGCAGTCGCCGGCGGTCGCGCGCGGCCATGTCGAATTCTTCGTCGACCGGCTGGTCGCCTCTGGCGCCCAGTCCACCGGAGGCCTGCCCGCATGAATGCCACCGCCACCGCCTGCTACCGCGCGACCCAGACCGGCTCGCCGGCGGACATCGTCGAGCGTCATGGCGAGCTGGTGCGCCGCATCGCCCACCACCTCGCCGCGCGGCTGCCGCCCAGCGTCGAGATCGAGGATCTCGTGCAGGCCGGCATGCTCGGCCTGATCGACGCGGCGCGGAACTACCAGTCCCATCCCGGCGCGACCTTCGAGACCTATGCATCGATCCGCATACGCGGCGCGATGATCGACGAGATGCGGCGCGGCGACTGGACCCCGCGTTCGGTGCACCGCGGCTATCGCGACATGATCGCCGCCGTGCGCGCGATCGAGCAGGAGACCGGACGCAGCGCGGTACCCGCGCAGATCGCCGCGCACATGGAGATCACCCTCGACGAGTACCACCGCATGGTCGAGGACGTCGCCCGCGGCCAGCTGACCAGTTTCGACGCGCACCTGGAAGAACACGACGGCGAGGCCCGCCTCGCGGTCCGTGATTCCGCCAGCCCCGCGCGCGCCTTCGAGGACGACGCCTTCCGCGTCGCCCTGGTCGAAGCCATCGAAGGCCTGCCCGAACGCGAAGCGCTGGTGCTGTCGCTGTACTACGAACAGGAACTCAACCTGCGCGAGATCGGCGCCGTGCTGTCGGTCAGCGAATCACGCGTCTCGCAGATCCACGGCCAGGCCATGGTCCGCCTGCGCGCCCGCATGTCGGACTGGAAGCGGGATCCGGACAGATTCGACGACGGGCGGGATTGAGGGGCGTTCGTCAGTGGGTGATGGTGTGAGGGCGTCAGTTGGCGAGGGCGTGAGGGCGCAAAGATTGAATTCCTCAACCTCTGCAACGCTCGCAGACCTGCTGCTCTTGATCTGAATCGAGCCGTCGAGCGAGCCGAGCATCGCAGGGCGTCGGGGTCGAAGAGCAGCCCATGTCTGAGCGCAGCGAGTTTGGGCTGCGGAACCGTGAAGGTCCCAATGTGCCCCGTCGTCCGAGAAGCACGGGGGACCGCCGCGGCTGTATTGCGGCGGATCGCGTCCGGCGAAGGGGGT
The DNA here is from genome assembly GCF_021233355.1 of Luteimonas fraxinea. NCBI lineage: Bacteria > Pseudomonadati > Pseudomonadota > Gammaproteobacteria > Lysobacterales > Lysobacteraceae > Luteimonas > Luteimonas fraxinea. The sequence continues at coordinate 1,317,426 of NZ_CP089507.1, forward strand.
TTTGGTTCCTCTTTGGCCCGTCAAAAAGGAACTCGCGCGCGCAGCGGGCGAAAGCACTGCACTTGCGGTTGCCCTCACCCGACGCGCTTCGCGCGTCGACCTCTCCCGGAGGGAGAGGTGTTGTCCTAAGACCGGTCACCTGCCCGGCTTGATCGGTTCAGCCGCCCGCCGCCCGCAACGCCACGCGGCCCACCTCTTGCATCCCCTCTCCCCGTGACCCCCGCCGACGGAAATCCGTCGCCGCGGTGGCCCGACGCCGGGGCGTGCCCGTGTGCACATCCCCTCTTCAGAAATCTTCGCCGCGACCGTTAACGACTCCATGGACAAGCTCAGCGTCATCGGATTCATCCTCGCGCTCGTCGCGGTGCTGATCGGCAGCGTGCTGAAAGGTGCGGGCCTGTCCAGCCTGTGGTCGCCGGCGGCGTTCGTCATCGTGATCTGCGGCACGGTGGCGTCGATCCTGATCCAGACCAGCCTGGTGACCTTCAAGCGGGCGATGAAGATCACCAAATGGGTGTTCAAGCCGCCGTCCCAGGACCGCGCCGCGATCCTCGCCAGCCTCGTCGAATGGGCGAACACCGCGCGCAAGCAGGGTCTGCTGGGCCTGGAGTCGCAGGTCGCCGAGCAGCAGGACGCGTTCACCAAGAAGGGCCTGCAGATGGTCGTCGACGGCATCGCGCCCGATTCGATCCGCGCCGTGCTCGAGACCGACATGCACCACCAGAGCCAGGGCGATCTCGCCGCGGCCAAGGTGTTCGAGGGCATGGGCATCTATGCGCCGACGCTCGGCATCATCGGCGCGGTGCTGGGCCTGATCGCGGTGATGAAGAACCTCGCCGATCCGAGCAAGCTCGGCGGCGGTATCGCGGCGGCGTTCACCGCGACGATCTACGGCATCGGCGCGGCCAACCTGTTCCTGCTGCCGATGGCCAACAAGCTCAAGGCGCTGATCAATGCGCAGACCGAGGAGCGCGAGATGATCGTCGAGGGGCTGATCGCGATCGCCCAGGGCGAGAATCCGCGCAACATCGAGTCGCGTCTGGCCGGCTACGTGCACTGACCCATGGCCAGGAAGCACGTCCACGAAGAACACGCCAACCATGAAGCCTGGGCCATCCCCTACGGCGACCTGGTGACGTTGCTGCTCGCGTTCTTCGTGGTCATGTACGCGATTTCCTCGGTCAACGAAGGCAAGTACCGCGCGGTCTCCGACTCGCTCAACGCGGCCTTCGGTGGACCGCCGCGTTCGATGAGTCCGCTGCAGCTGGGCAAGACCCAGCGCCTGGGCTCGTCCTACGACCGTCCTTCGCTGATGACAGCCGCCGCGAAGAACGGCCCGGCGCCGGCGAGTTCGATGATCCAGCAGCGTCTGCAGCAGGCCATCGACATGCCGCGCTACGCGACCGGCCCCGAGTCGCAGGCCCAGGGCGGCCAGTTCGACGGCACCGGCCGCGGCGAACGCGAGGGCGAAGGTGAGCTGGTCTCGCTGGGCCGCGACCTGCAGGTCGCGCTGTCGGATCTGGTGCAGAAGAATCTGGTCACGCTGCGCCGCGGGCACAACTATCTGGAAGTCGAGATCCAGAGCGACATCCTGTTCTCCAGCGGCGTCGCCGCGCCCAGCACCACCGCGAGCGCCACGATCCGCAAGGTCGCCGCGGTGCTGCGCGACGTGCCCAACGCGATGCGCGTCGAGGGCTACACCGACAACCAGCCGATCCGCACCGCCGCGTTCCCGTCGAACTGGGAGCTGTCGACCGCGCGCGCGGCCAGCGTCGTTCACATCCTCGCGGCCGAGGGCATCGCCCAGTCGCGACTGGGCGTCGTGGGCTATGGCGAATTCCAGCCGATCGCCGACAATGCGACCGTGGAAGGTCGGAATACCAATCGCCGCGTCATGCTCGTGATCCTCGCCGCGCCGCAGGGGCCCGATGCCGTGCCGCAGTCCACGGCGACGGTCGCGGTGGCCGCAGCGCCCGCCGAGCCGGTCGATCCCGCGGCAGGGGCGCACTGACGTGCGGGTGTGGGCGATCGCGAACCAGAAGGGCGGCGTCGGCAAGACGACGACCACGCTGTGCCTGGCGCGCAACCTCGCCGACGACGCCCGCGTGCTGGTGGTCGATCTCGATCCGCATGCGTCGCTGACCCGCGCCTTCGGCGTGCCGCGCCAGCCGCCGCCGATCGGCACGCATGAAGTCTTCGTCGCGCAGACGCCATCGCTCGATGGACTGTCGCGCACCACCGCGATCGAACGTCTGCGCCTGGTCGCCGCGCAGCCTGCACTCGCTACGCTCGAACGCCGCAGCGCGACCCAGCCCGGCCTCGGCATGGCCTTGCAGCGCGCGCTTGGTGGCGTGTCCGAACTCTATGACCACGTGCTGCTGGACTGTCCGCCGACGCTGAGTCTGCTGATGGTCAATGCACTGGCTGCCGCCGACTGCCTCGTCATGCCGACCCAGACCGATCCGCTGGCGCTGCACGGTCTCGCCGACATGCTGCGCACCGCCGACATGGTCGAACGGTCGCGCAAGCGGCCGTTGATGCGCGCGATCCTGCCGACGCTCTACGACGGCCGCACCGGCAGCGGCCGCCAGAGTCTGGAACATCTCTACGCCGGCTACGAAGGCCTGGTGTGGTCGGATGCGATTCCGGTCGACACCCGTCTGCGCGATGCGCGCAGCATCGCCGGCAATGGCCCGTTGACCGGCCGCGGCGCCGAGGCTTACCGCAGTGCGCTGGCCTGGCTGCACACGCGCATGGCCGCCGCCGTCCCCGACGACAGCGCCGCAGTCGCCGCATGAGTCCGCCGCCCGCCGACGATGCGATGTCGGACTACGTCGAGGCTTTGCTCGACGCGACCCGCGCAGAAGAAGATCCGCTGACCGGCCTGCCGAATCGCGCCGGTCTGCTGCGTGCGCTCGATACACGCCGCGCCCAGCAGATGCCGACCGCGGTCGCGGTGCTCGGCCTCGACAATTTCCGCTCGATCAGCGTGACGCTGGGCCCGGGCATGGCCGACACCATGCTGCAGGTCGTCGCCGCACGGCTGCTCGCGCGTCTGCCGATGGATGCGTTTCTCGCACGCCTCGACGGCGACGAGTTCGCGATCGCGTTGTCGGTCAACGGGCAGAAGCCGCGTGCGACCGAAGCACTGCTCAACGCGATCCTGCTCGATCTCGCCCAGCCCTGCGAAGTCGACATGCACCGCGTGCATCTCGATGCCTGCGTTGGCGTGCTGCTCGACGCGGCCGACGACGACGCCAGTCCCGAACCGCTGATTCCCGGCACGCCCGGCGACGACGGCGCGACCGACAGTCTGGAACTCGTCGCGCGCGCGCAGCTGGCGATGCACTACGCCAAGCGCAGCCGCGGGCAGCAGCTGCGCCGCTTCGAGCCGAGCATGCGCACCGAAGCGATCGATCGTCGCCGGCTCGATCTCGAACTGCGCCGCGCGGCCAACGAGCACGAATTCGAACTGCACTACCAGCCGCAGATCGATCTGGAAACCGGCCGCCCGACCGGCGCCGAAGCGCTGCTGCGCTGGCGCCATCCCGAGCGCGGCCTGCTGATGCCGGTGAGTTTCATCGAGGCACTGGCGATGAGCGGCATCGCCGCGACCGTCGGCTGGTGGATTCTCGATCGCGCCTGTCGCGACGCGGCCACGTGGCCGAAGGTCGACGGCCATGCGATGACGGTCAGCGTGAACCTGTTCCCGTCTCAGTTCGGCCACGAGGATTTCCTGCACGAAGTCGACTCGGCACTGCGTGGCAGCGGCCTGCCGCCGTCCTCGCTGGAACTCGAACTCACCGAAACCATCGCCCTGCGCGATGACGGCGCCGCGGCAGCCACGCTTCAGGCGTTGCGCCAGCGCGGCGTCAAGGCCGCCTACGATGATTTCGGCACCGGCTATGCATCGCTGTCGATGCTGCACCACCTCGCCGTCGACCGGGTCAAGATCGACCGCAGCTTCGTGCGCGACGTGATGGAAGATCGCGGCGACGCGGCGATCGTGCGGTCGATCCTGCTGATCGCGCGCAACTTCGACATGCAGGTCACCGCGGAAGGTGTCGAGTCCGCGCCGCAGGCGGATTTCCTGCGCAAGCTCGGCTGCGACGAAGTGCAGGGTTTCTATTACTCGCAGGCATTGCCGCTGGCCGATTTCGGCCATTGGCTGACCGGCTACGAACGCCGCCGCGCGAGCATCGCGGCGATCGAATGAGATCCGCATGAGCACGCGCGCGCCCGACTGGATGGACCGCATCGACGCCGAACGGCGCGCGCTCGCCCGCGATCTGCACGACGACCTCGGCCAGATCCTCAGCGCGTTGCGCCTGAGTGCGCACGCATTGTCCGGCGCGCTGGTCGATGATCCGCGCGAAACCCTGGCCGACGATGTCGTCGTACTCGCCGATGCGGCACTGGCGCGCGTGCGCGCGGTCTCGCACGGCCTGCATCCGCCGCTGCTCGCCAGCCAGGGCCTCGCAGCCGCGCTGCAGGGACTGGCGGATGGCATCCCGCTCGGCGAAGTCGAGGTGCGCTTCGAGGCCGAATCGGATCTGCCGCGGCCGACCCATGCGGTGGAAATCGCCGCCTACCGCATCGCGCAGGAAGCGCTGACGAACGCATTGCGCCATGCGCAGGCGCGCAGCGTTCGCATCGAACTGCGCGCGGAACGCGATGCACTGCAGCTGCAGATCATCGACAACGGCCACGGTCACGACCTCGACGCCGCGTCCGGTTTCGGCCGCACCGCGATGCGCGAACGCGCCGCGCTGGCGAGCATTGATTTCGCCGAATCGGCATCCGCGGATGGCACCCGGATCACATTGCGCCTGCCCTTGGCCGGACGCGATGCGGACTGATCGCAGAACACGTTCAAGGCGCGTTCCGCGCGGCATCGCGTTGCTATCATCGCGCCTGTTCATATCGCACAAGGAGACGCCGTGCATCTGGTCGTAGCGTGGGAGCGCGGTGACGAAGTCGAGCGCCTGCAGGCGGAGATCGCCGCGCGCGGTCTCGACTGGCAGGTCAGCTGGTTGCCACTGGATGACGGCGCGACCGGCTCGGCCGCCGACCTCGATCCCGACGCACTGGTGTGCACCGCCGACAGTGGCTGGAGCCGCTGCCGCCTGCTGCTCGACGAAGTGCGCGTGCGCCACCCGCATGCGGTGCGCATCGTGCTGATGGAAGCCGGCGACAACGCGCGCGCGGTCGACGCGCTCGAACATGCGCATCGCGTGCTGCCCGAACCGCTGGACGCGCAGACCGTCGTCGACGCGGTGAAGGGCGTGCTCGACCTGCAGCACCTGCTCGACGACGCACAGCTCAAGCGCGCGATCGAACGCATCGGTGCGTTGCCCTCGGCGCCGAAGCAGTACCTCGCGCTGACCCGACTGCTGCGCGATCCCGATGCCGGCACGCATGCGATCACCGCGATCGTCGCCCAGGATCCCGCGCTCGCCGCGCGCGTGCTGCGCCTGAGCAACTCCGCGTACTACGCGATCGGCCGCGAGATCGGCGATCTGCGCACCGCGGTCGTGCGTCTCGGCCAGGACGCGCTGCGACGGCTGGTGCTGGCCAGCGAAGTCTTCGCCTCCGGACCGGACATGGACGGCATGCGCGAACGCGCACTGCGCACTTCGTGGCTGGCCGGCCAGATCCTGCCCGGCAGCGGCGCCGGCGTAGCCGCGACCGCAGGCCTGCTCGCCGATGTCGGCCGTCTGCTGCCGCCCGACAGCCTCGGCGACGTGCCGCACAGCATCGCCGGCGCGTATCTGCTGGGTCTGTGGGGCCTGCCGACACCGATCGTCGAAGCCGTCGCCTATCACCAGCATCCGACGCGGATGTCGGGCGCGTTCTGGATCACCGGCGCGGTGCACGTGGCTTCGGCGCTCGTCAACGGCACCGAGGTCGATCACGACTATCTGCAGCGCGTCGGCGCCCTGCACCTGATGCCGCAATGGCGTGCGCTCGCGGCGGCGTCGCCGGCGGATGGGGGCGCGCTCGACTGAGCGCAGGCTCATCCATTACCTCGTCATCCCGGCGAAAGCCGTGATGACGAGCAGGAATCGCCTCAGGCCTTGTAGCCGTCGTGGATCGCGACGATGCCGCCGCTCAGATTGCGGTACTTGCAGCGCGCGAAACCGGCCGCTTCCATCATGCCCTTGAGCGCATCCTGCGGCGGATGCTTGCGGATCGATTCCGACAGGTACTGGTAGCTGTCGCTGTCCCGTGCGAACAGCTTGCCCAGCCGCGGCATGATCTGGAAGGAATGGAAGTCGTAGATCGGCTTGAACCAGTCCGCCTTCACTTCCGAGAACTCCAGCACGCGCGCCTGGCCGCCGACTTTCAGCACGCGCAGCATTTCGCGCAGTGCGGCGTCCTTGTCTGTGACGTTGCGCAGGCCGAAGGCGATCGTCACCAGATCGAAACTGGCATCCGGGAACGGCAGCGTCTCGGCATTGCATTGCACGTACTCGAAGCCGCGCACGTTGCCGCGGTCGGTCATGCGGTCGCGGCCGACGCGCAGCATCGAGGCGTTGATGTCGCCGAGCACCAGCTCGCCGGATTCGCCGACACGGGATTTCAGCAGCGCCGCGATGTCGCCGGTGCCGCCAGCCAGATCGAGCACGCGATCGCCGGTGCGCACCTGCGCGGTCGCGGCGAAGTAGCGCTTCCACACCCGGTGGATGCCGAGGCTCATCAGGTCGTTCATCAGGTCGTAGTTGCCTGCGACCGAGGAGAACACCTCGCCGACCAGCTTCTGCTTGTCCCCGGTGGGGACATCGCGGAAACCGAAATGGGTGGTGCCGGGCTTGTTGGATTCGTCGCTCATGGCCTGATTATCCCTCATCCGGGACCGGCGCGATCCGCAGCTTGCCGACGCGGCGCCGTTCCAGCGATTCGACCTGCAGCAGCCAGGCGCCGACGGTCACCGTGTCGCCCTCAACCGGCATGCGGTCGAGCAGGTGCAGCACGAGGCCCGACAGGGTGACGTAGGTGGCCTCGCGCGGCAGCACGATGCCGGTGGTCTGCTCCAGATCCTGCAGCGACATCGAGCCGTCGACCAGCCAGATGCCGTCGTCGCCGCGGCTGGCCGCGTAGTCGGCGTCCTGGGTGTCGACCAGATCGCCGGCAATCGTCGCCAGCAGATCGTTCGCGGTCACCATGCCCTCGAGGCTGCCGTATTCGTCGACGACCACCGCCAGCGGAATCGGATGCGCGCGGATCTGCTCCAGCACGCGCAGCGTCGAGGTGCCCTCGGGCACGACCAGCGGTTCGCGCACGAAGTCGGTGACGTTCAGCGCGCGGCCCTGCAGCACGCTCGACAGCAGATCGCCGCTCTGCACGATGCCCAGCATCTGGTCGAGTTCGCCGTCGCAGACCAGCAGGCGCGTATGCGGCGATTCGATAAGGCGCGCGGTCGCGTGCTCGATGCCGCGTGTCGCATCGATCCACTCGATGTCGCTGCGCACCGTCATCACACTCGACACCGGGCGCTCGGCCAGCGTGAGCACGCTGCGGATCATGTCGTGCTCGGCGGCTTCGAGCCGTTCTTCGCCCTCGCCCTGCGGCACGTCGATCGCGCCGTCCTCGACGTGCGCGGTCGGGCGCGTGCCGAGCAGACGCAGCACCGCATCGGCGGTGCGCTGGCGGAACGGCAGCTGTTGCGCGTGGCGCTCGCGGTTGAAGCGCGACCACTGGTTGAACGCTTCGACCAGGATCGAGAACGCGATCGCCGCGTACAGATAGCCCTTCGGAATCTTGAAGCCCAGGCCCTCGGCGACCAGGCTGAAGCCGATCATCAGCAGGAAGCCCAGACACAGCACAACGACGGTCGGATGCTTGTTGACGAAGTTGGTCAGCGGCTTGCTGGCGAGCAGCATCACCGCCATCGCGATGGTGACCGCCGCGTACATCACGCCGAGATGGTCGACCATGCCGACCGCGGTGATCACCGAGTCGAGCGAGAACACCGCATCGAGCACGACGATCTGGGTCAGCACGACGCCGAACGAGGCGTAGACGCGCTTGGTACTCGTCTGGCTCTGCTGGCCTTCGAGCCGCTCGTGCAGCTCCATCGTCGCCTTGAACAGCAGGAACACGCCGCCGATCAGTAGAATCAGATCGCGCCCGGAAAAGTCGTTGCCCCAGACAGTGAACAACGGTGTGATCAGACCGGCGATCCACGCCACCAGCGCCAGCAGGACCAGCCGCATCAGCAGGGCCAGCGACAGGCCGATCACACGGGCCTTGTCGCGCTGCTCCGGTGGCAGCTTGTCGGCGAGAATCGCGATGAACACCAGGTTGTCGATGCCGAGAATGATCTCGAGGACTACCAGGGTCGCCAGCCCCATCCAGATCGTGGGGTCGGACAGCCATTCCATAGGTGTTCTTGCATCGCGCTCTTGGGGGCCACGGATTCTGCCACGCGATCGTTAAGAAGTTGCCGCGGCGTCTCACGCTCGACCGCGACGGATGCGGCAGGCAGACTCGCGGGCCCGATGTATCGAAGACCGCCTGCATGATCGCCACGCCCGACTACCGCGCCCTGCTCGACACCGCGATTTCCGAAGCCCGTCAAGGCCTTGCGGAAGGTGGCATTCCGATCGGCGCGGCGCTGTATCACCAGGACGGCCGCCTGCTCGGCTGCGGCCATAACCGCCGGGTGCAGGAAAGCGACCCGTCGATCCACGGCGAGACCGATGCGTTCCGCAAGGCCGGGCGCCAGCGCTCCTATCGGGACACGATCATGGTCACGACGCTCGCGCCGTGCTGGTACTGCAGCGGCCTGGTCCGCCAGTTCGGCATCGGCACCGTCGTCGTCGGCGAGTCACAGACCTTCCAGGGCGGCATCGACTGGCTGCGCGAGGCCGGCGTCGACGTCATCGACATGCAGAGCCAGGAATGCGTGGACCTGCTCGGCGGCTTCATCGCCGCGCATCCTGAAGTCTGGAACGAGGACATCGGCGAGGACTGAGAACCTGTTCAATGTCCTGCTGCGCTTGTCAGCTGGCGCGCGTGCGGTGCTCGGAATGCTCACGTACCACACGTACGCTGCGCTTCCTGCGCTCCACCACGCGCCATCTGGCGGCGCTCGCGACGGACCTCGAACAGGTTCTGAGCTGTCCCTGCCTGCGCTAGACTGCGCGCCTTCGCGTCACCCGCCCCGCCCCCGATGACGATCACGCCACCATAGCCGCCGCTCCCGCGCCGCCCATCGGGCGACGCTGCGCTATGCCATGCACCGTCATTCCGCCAGACACCGCTGCGTGTCCGGCCTCGTCAGGGCTTTCCCATGCACCTCAAGATTCCGCTGCGCCAGCAATGGTTCGGCAACGTCCGCGGCGACGTGCTCGCCGGACTCGTCGTCGCGCTCGCACTCATTCCCGAGGCGATCGCGTTCTCGATCATCGCCGGCGTCGATCCGCGCGTCGGTCTTTACGCCTCGTTCTCGATGGCGGTGGTCACCGCGATCGTCGGCGGCCGACCCGCGATGATTTCCGCCGCCACCGGTGCGATGGCGCTGGTGATGGTCACACTGGTGCGCGATCACGGCCTGCAATACCTGCTGGTCGCAACCCTGCTCGCGGGCGTGTTCCAGATCCTCGCCGGCGTGCTGAAACTCGCATCGCTGATGCGCTTCGTCTCGCGCTCGGTGATCACCGGTTTCGTCAATGCGCTGGCGATCCTGATCTTCGCCGCGCAGCTGCCGGAACTGATCGGCATGCCGTGGACGGTGTACGCACTGTGCGCGGCGGCGCTGGCGATCATCTACGGCTTGCCGCGCCTCACCCGCGCCGTGCCGTCGCCGCTGGTCGCGATCGTCGCGATGACCGTGCTCGTCGCCGCGATGGGCATTGACGTGCGCACCGTGTCCGACATGGGCGCGCTGCCCGACAGCCTGCCGGTGTTCCTGCTGCCCGACGTGCCGTGGACGCTGGAGACGTTGCGCATCGTGCTGCCGGTGTCGGCAACGCTCGCCGTGGTCGGCCTGCTGGAATCGCTGCTGACCGCGCGCATCGTTGACGACATGACCGACACACCCAGCGACAAGCACCGCGAATGCGTGGGTCAGGGCGCGGCCAACATCGCCACCGGCTTCCTTGGCGGCATGGCCGGCTGCGCGATGATCGGCCAGTCGGTGATCAACGTGAAATCCGGCGGTCGCGGGCGGTTGTCGTCGATGGTTGCCGGCACCGTGCTGCTGGCCCTGGTGGTGTTCGCCGGGCCGTGGGTCGGGATGATTCCGATGGCCGCGCTGGTCGCGGTGATGATCATGGTCTCGATCGGTACCTTCAGCTGGCAGTCGCTGCTGGATCTGCGCCGGCATCCGCCGGGATCGAGCGTGGTGATGCTCAGCACCGTCGTCGTCACCGTGGCCACGCACGATCTCGCCAAGGGCGTGCTGACCGGCGTGTTGCTGTCGGCGCTGTTCTTCGCCCGGCGCGTCGGCCGGCTGCTGGATGTCGAGGATTCGATCGATGCCGACGGCACCCGCCGCTACGTCGTGCGCGGCCAGGTGTTCTTCGCATCGGCCAATGCGTTCGGCGACGCCTTCGATCTGCTGGAACCCGTGCCGCGCATCGTGATCGATCTGACACACGCGCACTTCTGGGATCTCAGCGCGATCGGCGCACTCGACACCGTGGTGATGAAACTGCGCGCACGCGGCGTCGACGTCGACGTACTCGGCCTCAATGCCGCGAGCGCGACGCTGGTCGAACGGCTCGGCGTGCACGACAAGCCGGGGGCGACGCGCGTCGCCGGCCACTGAATCCGACCTGATCCATGGCGCGCGGCGCGGTGTAACGGACCGGTCCACCGGTCGTCTTGTCGCTGGCTGGAGCCGGGTCCAGACTGGCGTCATGTCGCGCGTCCCGCCCGCTTCCCCGCCGTCCGCGACCGTGCGCGCGCATCGCTACGCGCCCCGCGACTGGGCGCCGCACGAGCGGCCGATGATGCCGGGCTCGCCATCGACGCCGCTGCATTCCACGCGGCGTCGCATCGCGTTCGGCATCGTCGGTTTCATCGTCGCGATGACCGGTGGCCTCGGCAACGCGCTGGTCACCGCGAATCTGGTCAACCTGCAGGGCGCGCTGGGCGCGTATGCATCGGAGATCGCCTGGCTGCCGGCGGCCTACGTGATGACCAACGTGTCGATGAACATCCTGCTGGTGAAATTCCGCCAGCAGTTCGGCCTGCGGCTGTTCACCGAGGCGTTCCTGATTCTCTATGCGCTGATCACGCTGGCGCATCTGTTCGTCAACGATCTGGGCTCGGCGATCGCGGTGCGCGCCGGCCACGGCATCGCCGGCGCCGCGCTCAACACGCTGGGCCTGTACTACATGCTGCAGGCGTTTCCGCAGAAGCATCGTCTGCGCGGCCTGGTGATCGGCCTGGGCATCGCGCAGCTCGCACTGCCACTGGCGCGCGTGTTCTCGACCGATCTGCTCGAGTTCGGCGAATGGCGCGGGCTGTACATGTTCGAACTCGGGCTGGCGCTGGTCGCGCTCGGTGGCGTGCTGCTGCTCAAACTGCCGCCCGGTGATCGCCACAAGGCCTTCGAGCCGCTGGACTTCGTGACCTTCGGCCTGTTCGCGCCCGGCATCGCGCTGTTGACCGCGGTGCTCGCGCAGGGACGGCTCGCATGGTGGACGGAAACCGCGTGGCTGGGCTGGGCGCTGGCCGGCGCGTTCGTGCTGGTGACGGCGGCGATCGCGATCGAACACTTCCGTGCGCGGCCGCTGCTCAATACGCGCTGGCTCGCGACCGGCTCGATGCTGCGGCTGGCGCTGGCGATCGTGCTGATCCGCATCGTGCTGTCGGAGCAGGCGACCGGCGCGGTCGGATTCCTGCAGGCGCTGGGCCTCGGCAACGAGCAGATGCGCACGCTGTTCGTGATCGTGCTCATCGGCAGCGTCGCCGGACTGGCGACGAGCGCGCTGACCATCAACCCTGCGAAGACCTGGCAACCTGTACTGATCTCGCTGGCGCTGATGATGACCGGTGCGCTGATGGATGCGCAGGCGAGCAACGTCACCCGGCCCGAGCAGATGTATGTGAGCCAGTTCCTGCTCGCGTTCGGCAGCACGTTCTTCCTCGGGCCGATGCTGATCGCCGGCATCGGTCCGGTGATCAGCCAGCCCCGCAACCTGATCAGTTTCGTCGTGCTGTTCGGAATGACCCAGAACCTCGGTGGCCTTCTCGGCTCCGCGCTGCTGGGCACGTTCCAGACGATGCGCGAGAAGTTCCATTCCAGCGTGCTGACCGAGCACCTGACCCTGCTCGATCCGCTGGTCGCCGCGCGCGTGCAGGCCACCGCGAACGGCTACTCCGCGACCATCGCCGATCCCGCGCAGCGCAACGCACTCGCGGTACGCGCGCTCGGCAGCGCGGCCACGCGCGAGGCCAATGTGCTGGCCTACAACGATGTCTTCCTGCTGATCGCCTTCATCGCGTTCTGCACGCTGGTGTGGATCATCGCGTCGCGGGTCTGGGCGCGTCTGCGCGCCGCGCCGGCAACGCCCGCATCGCCACCCTCTTCTGCCGCCCCGGATTCCGCATGAGCGCACCCGCCCCGACACCCCCACCCGAACAGCCGGCCGCGCCGTCACGTCGCCGACGCGTGCTGCAGATCGCCGCGTTCGCCGCGGTCGCGCTGGCCGGCGTGTTGCTGGTGCTCTACGCCTGGCGCCTGCCGCCGTTCGGCAGCAGTGTGCAGAGCACCGAGAACGCGACCGTGCGCGGCCGCGTGACGCTGATCGCGCCGCAGGTCTCGGGCTATGTCACCGAGGTCGCGGTGCAGGATTTCGAGGCGGTGACGCGTGGGCAGCTGCTGGTGACCATTGACGACCGCATCTACCGCCAGCGTTTCGAACAGGCCGAGGCCAACCTGCGCGTGCAGCAGGCTGCGCTGGCGAACGCCACACAGTCGCGACGCAGTGCCGAAGCCGGCATCGCACGCAGCGCTGCCGACATCGCCGCGACGCGCGCGCAGTCGAACGTCGCCGCGATCGACCTGCGCCGGATCGAACAACTCGCCGCGCAGAAACTCATTTCCGAACACGACCGCGATCTCGCCCGCGCCAGCGATGCGCAGGCACGTGCGTCGGCCGCGCAGGCACGCGCATCGCTCGACATTTCCGAACAGGATGCGCGCAGTGTCGACGTCAACCGCGAGAGTCTGGAAGCCGCGGTCGCCAGCGCCGAAGCGGCGGTGCGTCTGGCGAAGATCGATCTCGACAACACGCGCATCACCGCGCCCGACGACGGCCTGCTCGGCCAGGTCACCGTGCGCCAGGGCGCGCTGGTCAACGCGGGCACGCAGCTGATGGCCGTGGTGCCAGCCGATGTCTGGGTGCTGGCGAACATGAAGGAAACGCAGATGGTCGACATGCGCGTCGGCCAGCCGGCGAGCTTCACCGTCGACGCACTGGGTGGCGCGCGACTGACCGGTCGCGTCGAGCGCATTTCACCCGCGACCGGTTCGGAGTTCAGCGTGCTGCCCGCGGACAACGCGACCGGCAACTTCGTCAAGATCGCGCAGCGGATTCCGGTGCGGATCGCGGTGGATCGCGATCAGCCGCTGGCGGCGCGGTTGCGGCCCGGCATGTCAGTGGAGGTCAGTGTGGATACGGGCGCGGCGGTGCGGGAAGACGCTGGCGAGGCGCCGGCGTCGCGCGCGCCGTGAGTCCGCTGCTGTTGCCCGTCATTCCAGCGTCCGCTGGAATCCATTTTCGCTTTCGGATGTCTGTTCCGCTGAGGTAACCGGTACTGGTGTTGTCGAGCGCACGACAGTTGTTTCAGGGTCCGCCTAGCGGACCCCAAGCAAGATCAAAATGGATTCCAGCCTGACCAGCCATTCGGCTGTTGAAAACCGCTGGAATGACAGGGTGCCTGGCGACTTAGCCACGTCGATTCTCAGAAACCCAACGCCGCCTCCAACACCGGCTTCGCCCACTCCGGCGTCTTCGCCAGCGCGGCCAGATCATCCGCATCCGGCACCACCAGCCTGCCGTCGACCATCTCCAGCAGCAGCACCGGATCCGGCACCGCTTTCCCGCGCGCGACTTCGACGCTGTTGTCGTAGACCTGCAGCTGCGCGACCACCGGCATCAACGCGATCAGGTTTTCGCGCGCACGCGTCCACCGCGCGCGGATGCTGGCTTCGGGAATGTCGTGGCCGCCGACCGCGACGCGCGCCTGCACGCGCGCGATGTGCTGCTCGGCCGAGGACAGCCCGCAGAACCACATCAGCACGCCGTGGGTGCGCGCGGCTTCTGCGATGCGCGCCGGCACGGTGTTGCCGCCCAGCGTGGTTTCGAATGCATGGCTATGGCCGTGTGCGAGTGCGACGTCGAGCCGGCGCATGCCTTCCTGCCAGGCCTCCGCATTCGCTTCGGGCATCGTGCAGCCGGTTGCGGCGGCCAGTTCGCGCGCGAAGGTGTCGGGGTTGAACCACGTCATGCCGGCGCGTTCGAGCAGATGGCCGCCGACCGAACTCTTGCCGGCGCCGTTGACGCCCGCCAGCACGTAGAGGACCGGACGCGCCACGCTCAGCAGGTCGCGCCGGCCTTGACCTTGCCGCGCAGCCGCGCGGGGCCACGCATCGCGTCACGCAGGCGCGTGCCGGCGTCGTCGGCCTGCAGCGTGGCCAGGCGCGCGTCGAAACGTGTGCGCAGGGTGTCGAGCGCCGAACGCTGCGCCGCGCCGGCGGCGTCGAGTGCCTGCAGGATGGCGCCGTATTCCTCGGCCGAGAGGATCACCGCCTCGGGCGTGTTGTGATTCGTCACCACAACCTTGCCGCCGCGGGCGATGGTCTTCATCACGCCGCGCCAGCCGAGTTTCTTGACGTCGGAGGCCGGCGTGCGCGGCAGCGCATCGAGGGCGTCGAGCTTGAGGGACATCGTCATCGCGGTCGCTCCTGCGGCGGGCATGGGGAAATATACCCCAATTGGCCTATCTGGCCCTTCACGCGATGCCCGGTGTTCCGGACCCGCTCAGCGACGGGAGAAGCGCAGCACCATCCACAGGATGAGCGCGAGCAGGTTCACCCCCAGCGCCGCGGTCGACGGGCCAGCCAGCGCGAGCCGGAAGGCCTCCGACGGCACCGACCAGTCGAGGTCGACCACGACGCTGCGGCCGAAACGGAACTGCAGCGGCACCGTGGCGCCGGCGTGCCAGGCGTAGCTCAGCCACGGCGTGGCGATGACCGGAATCTGCAGGGCGAGCGCGATCCGTGACAGGCGCTCGCCGAGGGCGTCGCCTTCGAGCAGCAGCACGCCGGCGATCATCGCGAACGTCGACAGCAGCAGGCCGATCACCAGCACCAGCACCGCGCTACCGCCGAAGCCGCCGGAGGCCAGCCGCATCAGCGTGCTGGCGAGGCCGTAGAAACCACCGGCGATCTGCAGGATCGCGACGAGTCGAAGCAACACGGACATGGGCGGCGCACCGGACAGGGCGGGCGATTGTGGCGCCGTCGCCCGGCGGGCTCAAGGCGCGGCGGCAGGCTCGGCCACGCGCCACAGCACCGGCCATGCATCGGCGCTCAGGCCACCGCACGTCTGCATCTCGGCGTAGTGCGACAGCTGGAATGCCTGGCCATCGAACTGCCATGTCGCTTCGAAGCCGCAGTCGCCGATGCCGCGGCCCTTCGCGAACTGCGCGAGCGTGCCGTTGGCGGCATCCAGGCCCGGGCTGACCAGCAGGTCGAAATCCTCGCTGGGGTTCACGCTGTCGTCGGAGAGTTTCGGCGCCGGCAGGGTCAGCCGCGTGACGTCGCTGCCGTCGCGCGCGGCGCGGAATACCAGGCTCGAGCCCTGATAGGCGCCGCTGTAGCAGCTGATGAAGACCAGCGCGTGATCCACATCGAGCGGATGGGCGGCGTCCTCGCGCGAGACATCGAAATCGCCGCCCGCCTCGTTGCACTCGTGCGTACGCAGCGCGGCGACCTGCGTGTCACGCACGCTGCGCGTCAGACGCGCGGCATCGGCGTCCGACAACGGCGGCGGTGCCGAAGCGGGCTGCGCCAGGACCGGCAACGCCGGCGCCGCAGGAATCGCCGCGGCATCCTGCTCGCCGCGTCGTGCCCACGCGCCGGGCGTATCGAGTCGCTGCTGATGTTCGTCGATGTAGAGCAGCGCCGCGTTGAGGCCCGACAACGACACGCTGCGGTCCTGGTCGTCGCCCAGACGCGTGCCATTGCGGACCAGATCGATGAAGCGCGCAATCGCTACGGGATCCTCGATACGCAAGGCAGCGTTCTCACCTGCATCGCGCTGCCACGGCAACGCCGCGATCGCGGGTGCGGCGATACCGTCGAGTCGCAGTGTCGAGGCGTCCACGTCGGCCCACGGCGCGCTCAGCAGCAGTGTCTGCGTGCCATCGACGCCGGCATCGCGGGTCAACGACAGCACCAGTCCCGGCGCGGCGTCGGTGACGCCGATCGCAGCGCAGCGGCGGATGTTGTCGCAGGCGACCGTGACGTCGCGGAAGGTCCGGTAGACCGGCAGGGCGGGCGTGCCGGCGGGTGACGCCGGCAGTGCGGATGTATCCGCGGAAGACGCGGCATCGCTATCCGGTACCGCCACAGACGCGGTCGTGGATGCCGGCGTCTCCGCATCGCGTTGCGTGCACGCGCCCAACGACACAAGCAGCGCCACCAAGAGTACCGATTTGCAGGCGGCGTTCGACATCGCGACGTTTCCAACGAAAGGGCCCGCAATGATGCGGGCCCGGGGTTCGATCGTGGTGAACGCGGATGCGTCAGAGGATGTAGCGGCTCAGATCCTGGTCCTGCACCAGATCACCCAGCTGCTGGTCGACGTACGCGCGATCGATGAGCACCGTGCCGCCCTTGTCGGGCGCCTCGAAGCTCAGCGAATCGAGCAGGCGTTCGAGCACCGTGTGCAGACGACGCGCGCCGATGTTTTCCTGGCGCTCGTTGACGTGCGCGGCGATCTCGGCGAGCCGGTCCACCGCATCCGGCGCGAACGTCAGGCCGACGCCTTCGGTCTTGAGCAGCTGCACATACTGCGTGGTCAGCGCCGCCTTGGGCTCGGTGAGGATGCGGACGAAATCGTCCTTGGTCAGCGCGGTCAGTTCGACGCGGATCGGGAAGCGGCCCTGCATCTCGGGAATCAGATCGCTGGGCTTGGCGAGGTGGAACGCGCCCGACGCGATGAAGAGGATGTGGTCGGTCTTCACCGAGCCGTACTTGGTGCTGACCGTGCTGCCTTCGACCAGCGGCAGCAGATCGCGCTGCACGCCTTCGCGGCTCACGTCGGCGCCGCTCGACCCGCCTTCGCTGCGCTTGGCGACCTTGTCGATCTCGTCGATGAAGACGATGCCGTGCTGCTCGCAGGCCTCGATCGCGGCTTCGCGCACATCGTCCTCGTTGACCAGCTTGCCGGCTTCTTCCTCGACCAGCTGCGGACGCGCGGCGCGGATCGTCAGCTTGCGCTTGTGGGTCTTGCCGCCGCCGAGATTGGCGAACATCTGCCGCAGCTGCTGGCCCATTTCCTCCATGCCCGGCGGCGTCATGATGTCCATGCCCTGCCCGGCGCTGAGTTCGAGTTCGATCTCGCGATCGTCGAGATCGCCTGCACGCAACTGGCGGCGCAGCTTCTGCCGCGTCTCCGATTCCTTCGACGAGGGCTCGGCGCCGATGTCGACGGTCGCACTCTGCGCGCCAAAACCGAACGCCGGCTGCGCGGCTTCGCGCTTGGGCAGCAGCGCATCGAGGATGCGGTCCTCGGCGCGGTCCTCGGCCTGCGTGCGCACGCGCACCTTGGCCTGTTCGCGATACAGCTTGACCGCCGTGTCGGCGAGGTCGCGGATGATCTGCTCGACGTCCTTGCCGACGTAGCCGACCTCGGTGAAGCGCGTCGCCTCGACCTTGACAAACGGCGCATTGGCGAGCGTCGCCAGACGACGCGCGATCTCGGTCTTGCCGACGCCGGTCGGGCCGATCATCAGGATGTTCTTGGGCATGACTTCATTACGCAGATCGTCATCGAGCTGCGCGCGGCGCCAGCGGTTGCGCAGTGCGATCGCGACGGCGCGCTTGGCGGCGTTCTGGCCGACGATGTGGCGATCGAGTTCCTGCACGATCTCGCGCGGGGTCATGGTCGAGGAATTGGCATTCGTCATGGGAATCGGGTGTCCGTAGAAGCGTGGGCGGGTGCGCGCGACCGGCGGACGCGTGCGACCCGGCGGATCGCCACGCGCCGCCGCAGGTCGATCACAACTCTTCGACCACCACGTTGCGGTTGGTGTAGATGCAGATGTCGCCGGCGATGTTGAGCGACTCGACGGCGACGGTGCGCGCATCGAGTTCGGTGTGCGCGAGCAGCGCGCGCGCCGCCGACAAGGCATAGGAGCCGCCGGAACCGATCGCGATGATGCCGTCGTCGGGTTCGATGATGTCGCCGTTGCCGCTGATGATCAGCGAGGTCTCGGCATCGGCCACGGCGAGCAGTGCTTCGAGCTTTCCGTAGCGGCGATCGGTGCGCCAGTCCTTGACCAGCTCCACCGCGGCGCGGACCAGCTGGCCGCCGTGCTGCTGCAACTTGCCTTCGAAGAGTTCGAACAGGGTGAACGCATCGGCAGCGGCGCCGGCGAATCCGGCGAGCACCTTGCCGCCTTCGCCCAGGCGACGCACCTTGCGCGCGTTGCCTTTCATGATGGTGTGGCCGAGCGTGACCTGGCCGTCGCCGGCGACGACCACCTTGCCGCCCTTGCGGATCGACACGATCGTCGTGGCGTGGAATACGTTGGGATTCTGGCTGGGGTCCATGCGGCCTCCAAGGATCGAATCCACTGGATGGGGCCGCGCCCGCCCGGATCAAGGCATCCGACGTTGCGTCATGGTGTCGCGTCGGCCGCAGGCCCGCGCACGTGGCGATCCAGACGCCGTCCCGCGCGCACGCCCAGCACGGTCGCGATGCCGGAGATCACGATCGCCATCGCGTTCGCGCTCACGGCATCGGCGAACGTGAACTGCCCACCACCGAGGCGCTGCACCACGAGCACGCTCGACACCCAGCCCACCGCCCACAACACCAGCGCGGCACGCATGAACGGCTGCCGCGCGGCGAACGCGCCGCCGGTCGACGACAGCAATGCGATCACGCCGGCCTGCACCGCGGTCGACACCGGCGCCACGCCCGACGGCACCGGCGGAAACAGCGACGCGGCGAGCAGGCCGAGCAGCATCTGCAGGGAAACCGAGACGGCCAGGCCGATGACGATGCGCAGGTTCATGGACAACTCCGGGTGTGCATCAGGACTTGCGGCGCGCGCGCGGATGCGCGGCGTCGTAGACCTTGGCCAGATGCTGGAAATCGAGATGGGTGTAGATCTGCGTGGTCGCGATGTCCGCGTGGCCCAGCAGTTCCTGCACGCCGCGCAGATCGCCAGACGATTCGAGCACGTGGCTCGCGAACGAATGGCGGAGCAGATGCGGATGCACGCGCTTGAACAGGCCCTGGCGCTGCGCGAGCAGGCGCAGGCGCAGCTGCACGGCGCGCGCCGAAATCGGTGCGCCGCCGCGACCGGGGAACACTGGCGCCGCCGACGTGCCGCCACTCTCGGTGCGCCACTCGGTCAACGCGCGCAGCGCATGACTGCCGACCGGCACGCTGCGCTGGCGGCTGCCCTTGCCGAGCACGGTCACCAGACGGCCGTCGAAATCCAGATCACGCCAACGCAAGCCGACCAGTTCGGACAGGCGCAGGCCCGACGAATAGAACAGTTCGAGCAGCGCGCGATCGCGCAAACCGAGCGGAGCGTCGACCGGCACTTCGACCAGTTGCGTGGCCTCGTCGACATCGAGCACCTGCGGCAACTTGCGCGGCGCCTTCGGGCCACGCACGCCGGACGCGGGATTCGCGCTGATGTGGCCGTGCTTGAGCAACCACTGGTAGAAGCTGCGACATGCGGACAGGCGCCGCTGCAGGCTCTTGGGCGACAGGCCGCCGCGGTGGCCGGCGGCGACGAAGGCGCGAATGTCCTCGCCGTGCAGCGCGCGCAGATCGCCGCGCGATTGCGCACCGGTCCAGTCGACCAGCGCGGTCAGATCGCGGCGATAGGCGTCGAGCGTGTGCACCGACATCCGCCGTTCGATCTGCAGATGGTCGAGGAACGCGTCGACGTCGGCGTGCATGCGCGTGCGCTCAGGCGGCGGTGTCGAACCGTCGCATCGCGGTCGCGAACGCTTCGCCCATCATGCGCAGGAACAGCGTGCCCATGCCGGGATAGAAGCGGTTGGCGTCGCGGCTGCCGACCGCGACCAGGCCGATGCCGGCCAGCGGCAGCAACGCGCTCGAATGCACTTCATCGACGCGCGGACCGTACAGCAGCGACTGCTTGTCCGGATGCAGGCGGCCGCACAGCGGCTCCTCGTCCTTCAGGCAATCGACGAAGGGCTGCAGCAGACGGTCGTCGCGCGCGACCACCTGCAACCAGTCTTCCTCCAGCCCCGGCACCGGCGCGAACAGCACGATGCGCACCAGATCTCCGTTGAAGTCTTCCGCCAGCGTCGCGGCGAGCGCGCGCACGGTGGACGCAGGATCGGACTGGCGCATCAGCGCCAGCGTGAGCTGGTGCGTGCGCACCGCGAGACGCTCGTTCTCCTGTGAGATCGCGAACAGATCGCGCAGGCGCTTGGACAGTTCGCGGTTCTTGTCGCGCAGCACTTCGAGCTGGTAACTCGCGAGCGAGGCGGCGGGGCCGTCTTCGCGCGGCACGACCAGGGTCAACGCCAGATCCGGGAACTGCTGCAGGAAGCTCGGGTGGCGACGCAGCCATGTGGCGACTTCGTGTGCGCCGAGTTTCTCGGTCGTTTCGCTCATCACAATTCCCCTTCGAAAACGAATGCAGCCGGTCCGGACATCGACAAGGTGACGTCGTCGGCGGGCCAGTCGATGTGCAGGGTGCCGCCGGGCAACGATACGGCGACGCTGCGCCCGGTGCGACCGCGGCGCGCGAGCACCGCGACGGCCGCGCAGGCGCCGCTGCCGCAGGCCAGCGTTTCGCCGACGCCGCGCTCGAACACGCGCAGGCGGATGCGGTCATCCGCGATCACCTGGGCAAAGCCGACGTTGACAGATTCGGGAAACCAGGCCGAGGCCTGCAGCGCGCGGCCGATGCGCGCGACGTCCGCAGACGCGACATCGTCGACTTCGATCACCGCATGCGGATTACCCATCGACGCCGCGCCGAACGCGAGCGTGCCGATGCCGTCGACCGGCAGCGTGTACAGCGGCTGCGCCGTGTCGACACCGGCCATCGGAATCCGCGCCGGCACGAACTCCGGTACGCCCATCGCGATGCGATAGCCCGCGCCTTCGCGCGTGACCGCATGCAGGCCGGCCGGACTTTCCAGCACGAAACCGTCACCGCCCACGCCGTCGCGCACCAGCCACGCGGCCACGCAGCGCGCGCCGTTGCCGCACTGCTGCGAGGCCGAGCCGTCCGCGTTCCAGATGCGGTAGCGCGCCAGCACGCCGGTGGCGCGCGGGGTCTCGACGGTGAGAATCTGGTCGCAGCCGACGCCGGTGTGGCGATCGGCCAGCGCGCGGCACAGCGCGGCATCGGGCGGCGGCACGTCGCCGCGCAGGTCCAGCACGACGAAGTCGTTGCCGGCACCATGCATCTTGGTGAAGCGCAGCGGGGAGACGGTTCCGGACATCAGGGACGACAGCGGTGCGAACGGGTGTCGCGCAGGCTCACGGCGTTCCGGTGGTGGCCGGCGGCACGTCGCGGATCAGCGGCACCGGCTGCGCGGGCGGCGTACCGGTCGCGTCGTCGGTCGTGCCGTCGTCCGTGGTGTCTTCGTCGGCGTCGTCTTCCCACGCCGCTTCTTCTTCGGCGTCGAGCTGTTCCTGGGTCGGAATCGACGACTTGAAGATGTAGCGGCCGCGGTCTTCCGGCGGCACCTGGCGCGGCTGCAGGAGGTCGGCCTTGTTGCCGCAGGCGGACAACAACAGCGTGGCGGCGAGGATCGGCAGGAGACGGGTGTGCATGCGCGGAAGTGTAGCCCGGCGCGTGGCGCGCGACATCACCGGCGTTGCTGTTCAGATGACAGCACGATGACAGCGCACCAAGGGTCGGCCCCAGATTGTCCGGGTCTGCCGCCCCACCCAGACTTTGCGGCATCCGCGCCGACAGGACCGCACGATGGGCATTCTCGATGGGCTGGGCAACGCTGCCTCGCAGGCTGGTGGCTTCTTCAAGGGCGCTGGCGAAGTGCTTTGGGAGACCGGCGAAGGCGTGGTCACCCTCGGCGGCAACGCGCTCAAGGCCAGCTACGACCTGAGCCCCGCGGGCCTCGCCGTCGACGGCGTGACCGGGCTGTACGAGCAGGCGACCGGCAACACGCTCGACGCACCGGAGTGGTTGCCGTCGGCTGCACGCGGCGGTGAGCGCATGGAGGCCGCCGCCGAGGTCGTCTCCACCCTCGCCCGCAACCCGGGCCTGCTGGTCGATGCGGTGGTCGATCCGATCAAGGCCGACTGGCAGGCCGGCAATTACGGCGAAGCGATCGGCCGCGGCGCGACCGAACTGGTGCTGGCCGTGGTCGGCACCAAGGGCGCCGACAAGGCGGCCAAGGGCGCGAAGGTGGCCGACGCCGCGGATACGGCCGCGGACGCTGCGCGTGTCGCCGATCGCGCCGACGCTGCCGGCGATGCCGGTCGCACCACGGCTGCTCGCGGCGCCGACGAGGCGGATCTGGGCGACATCCTTGCCGACGCGGACAGCGGCCGCACCGTCGGCGGACGTCGGGTGCTGGCGTTCGAGTCGATGGACGATTTCAACCTCGCCGCCAACGCCGCGCGTCCGGACACCGTCTACGAATTCGGCAACTACCGCTGGACCACCGACGACCAGGCGCGCGTGATCCGCGCCGAAGGCCGCGTCGATCTGGAACCCGTCGGTCGCAACGATGCCGGCCTGCAGCGCGACATCGGCAACGAAGGCCGCGCGACCGACGTCGGCTTCCACATCATCGCCGACCGCCTCGCCGGCCCGACCAACCGTCTGAACGTCGTGCCGGGCAATGGCAAGCCGATCGGCGATGGCCTGCCGAATCTCAACAACGGCGAGTACAAGCGCTTCGAGAACGAACTGGCGCGACTCGCCGGCGACGGGCACGAGGTGGATATGCGGGTATCGCCCCAATACAATCCGGGCAACACCAGCAACCGTCCCGACACCTTCGTTGCGGAATATCGCGTGGATGGCGGCGACTGGATCGACCAGACCTTCCCCAACAAGTGATGCGAACACGCCATGGATGATCTCAATGCCGCCTATGCCGACACCGTGCGTGCCGTCGCGGCGAGCGTCCGGGATGTGAACGACGGCGAATGGGGTGCGCGCGACTGGCTGCGCCTCGTGGTCGATTTCGAATCGCTGTCCGAAGACGGCGGCGCGCCGCGCACCAGCAGCATTTCGTTCGCGATTGCGCGCGAGGGCGATGGTCCGCTGGAGAAGGTCGCGTTCCGTCTGTCGCCCGAGGCCAAGGCCGGCTTCGCGCAGATCGGCCGGATCATGCACGCGCAGAAGGGCCAGGACTGGACCACGAGCACGCTGGTCGTCGAACGCGACGGCCAGTACGACTTCCAGTTCGCCTACACCCCGCCGTATCGCCTGTCTGGCAACCTCAACGACACGCGCTACCGCGATTATCTCGAGCGCTACAAGGCCGAGACCGGCGCGCCCTAAGCGCGCGGAGACCGTTCGCGCGCAAGCGCGCTCCCACTGATCAGACGCTTGGCGGCTCCGGCCGCAGCCATAGCCAGGTCGCCACCGCGGCCATGCACGCGATCGGCAGCGCGGTCATCCACCAGCGATGCGCCGGTATCCACAGCATCAACACGAGCAGGATCGCGGCGCACAGCGTCATCGTGCCGGTCGCGAGCCATTTCGCACGGCGACTGACCGCGCCATGCGCCTGCCAGTCGCGGATCGACGGGCCGAAGCGCGGATGCGCCAGCAGCCAGCGATGCAGACGATCCGAACCGCGTGCCGCAGCCCAGGCGGCGATCAGCACGAACACCGTCGTCGGCAGGCCGGGCACGAACACGCCCACGATGCCGAGGCCCAGACTGGCGTAAGCCAGCAGCCACCAGGCCCAGCGGAAGCGCGTGCGTCGTTGCATGACGCGCATTCTATGCGCGGCGTCCGTGATCGCCGGACGCCGCGCCCGGAACGGTCTATTCGACGCGGGTCGCGTCGGGCACGCGCGCCGGATCGCCGGCCGACTGCGGCACGCGGCGGATCAAGGAGAGGTCGTAGCCGAGTCCGCGGATGCGTTCCATGTGCGCCGCGTAGTCCGCGTCGGAGATCACCGGCGTCCGCGCCATCAGCCACACGTAGTCGCGCTTGCTGCGGCCGACGATGGTCTGCTGGTAGTCGTCGTCGACGTAGACGATCACGTACTCGGCCTTGATCGGCCACACGAACTGCATGCCCCAGATCGCATTGCCGGTGCCTTCGCGCACGGTGCCGGTCGGGTGCAGCGTCTTGATCTTCTCGTCGAAGCCGCCGTCGCGATAGCGGAACGTCGTGTCGACCTTGCCGTCCTCGCGCAGCGTGTAGGTTTCGACGGAATCGAAGGCTTCTTTCTCGAGACGCGTCGGGATCTGCGCGATCACGTACCAGTCGCCCATGAAACGGGGGACGTCGACATGTGCGACCGGGGGAATCTGTTCCTTCACGTTGCCGCCTCCACAGGCCGCGAGCATGCCGGTGGCGATGCCCGCGAGAATCAGGCCAGCGGCAAACCGCCGGTTCGAAGTCGCCATGAAACCCCTCCTGCCGTGAGTACGGCGTCGGTCGCGGTCAGCCCGCGCGTGCAAACCGGTAATGCGCGACCAGCCACTGCTGGCCACGCTCGTATCCGAACAGTTCCGCGCAGGACATCCAGAACATCCGCCAGCGCTGGAACCACAGCTTCGCACCGTCACGTCCATAGGCCTGCTCCAGCACGCGCATCACCGCGTCGCGGTTGCGGTCCTGGTTGGCGAGCCAGTGGTTCGACGTCTTTTCGTAATGCGTGCCGTCGAGCAACCAACGCTGTTCGATGCCCAGATCGCCCTGCTGGAAATGCAGCAGCGTGTCCGCCGCCGGCATCAGGCCACCGGTGAAGAAATGCCGCCCCATCCAGTTGTCTTCGCCGGCCGTCTCATAGGGATACATCAGCGTGCGGTGCGCGAAGATGTGCACGAACAGCTTGCCGCCGGGGCGCAGCCACGTGCCGATGCGCGTCATCAGGATCTGGTAATTGCGCATGTGCTCGAACATCTCGATCGACACCACGCGGTCGAAGGCTTCGGTGTCGAGCTCGAGCTGGTTCACGTCGCAGGTGATCACCCGCACGTTGCTGAGACCACGCGCCTTGCACTGCGCTTCGATGTGCAGACGCTGCGGCCGCGAGTTCGAGACCGCCGTGATGCGCGCCCCGGGAAAGTGCTCGGCCATCCACAGCGTCAGCGAACCCCAGCCGCAACCGAGCTCGAGGATGTCCTGCCCATCGGCCAGCTCGGCGCGCGCGCCGTACAGCGCGAGCATCGCGTCTTCGGCTTCGTCGAGCGTCTCGTTGCCGGTCGGGTAGTAGCAGCTGCTGTATTTGAAGCGGCGCCCGAGGCATAGCGCGAAGAATTCCGGCGGCAGCTCGTAGTGCTGGGTGTTGGCGGCATCGGTGTGGATGGCGACTGGACTGGTGCGCAGCGACTGCAGCAGCGTGTCGAAGCGCGTCGACTGCGCTTCCACGCTGCCTTCGGCTTCTTCGGCCAGACGCTGCGCGCACAGGCGGCGGATGCCGAGGCGCAGCGCCGCGTCAGGCACCAGACCCCGCTCGGCCATGCCGATCAGGCCGGGCGCGGCGGAGTCGCGTTCGAGTTCGGGGCGGGCCACGGCATTCATGCGGAAGGTCCTTCGGGGTCGGAACGGGCGGATTCGGAGCGGGGAAACCACGGAAACAGCATCGGTGTAGTGCGCTGGTAGTCGCGGTAGTCGTCGCCGCGCGAGCGCAGCGCCTGCTGCTCGGTGTAGGGGATGCCGCTGACGTAGCGCAGGAACAGATACATCAGCACCGGCCCGACCAGCGCCAGCCACCACAGCGGCGAGCCCGCGGCCAGCACGACATAGGTCAGCCAGTGCAGCCATTCGAAGAAGTAGTTCGGATGGCGCGAATACCGCCACAGGCCTTCGCGACAGGTCTTGCCGCGGTTCGCCGGGTCGGCGCGGAAGTCGGCGAGCTGGCGGTCGGCGACTGCTTCACCGCCGACACTGATCAGCCACACCGCGATTGCGGCGAGCAGACCGAGCGAGGACACCGGGTTGGTCGCAACGGCGAGGAACGGCAGCGCGAACAATGCGACCAGCAGCGCCTGGGCCTGGAAGAACAGGAAGAACTTACGCTGGTCGCCGTGCCAGTGCTTGCGCAGGTAGGCGTAACGGCCGTCTTCGTCTTCGCTGCCGACGCGCTTCCACAGATGCGCGGCCAGACGCAGGCCCCACAGCCCGCCGAGCACGGCGAGCAGGATCCTCGGCAGCATCGCGCCATCGCCGAGCAGTGCGACCACGATGGCCGCGCCGCCGACACCACATGCCCAGACCACGTCGACGATGCCGGCGTTGTCGCGCGCCTTCTGCCAGCGCCATGCGCCGGTCATCGCGATCGCGGCGAGCGCCCAGACCAGCATCAGCGTCCAGAGCGGGCTCATGACGCCATCGCCCGCACGTGGCCCGGCTTGCCGAACAGCAGGTGCGATACGCCGATCGAGCGCTCGCGGAACCCGCCTTCGCAGTAGGCGAGATAGAAGGTCCACATGCGCTCGAAGCGTGCGTCGAAACCCTGCTTGCGCACGTCGGACAGACGCGACAGAAAGCGCTCACGCCAGATCTGCAGCGTGCGGGCGTACGAGGGACCGAAGTCGTCCTGCTGCAGCAGTTGCAGATCGCTGGCTGCGGTCTTGGCCTGGAGCATCGCCGAGATCGACGGAATGAAACTGCCTGGGAAGATGAAGCGCTTGATGAAGTCCACCGAATCGCGCGCCTGCGCGTAGCGGTGGTCTTCGATCGTGATCGCCTGCACCAGTGCGGCACCGTCCGGCTCGAGCAGACTGCCGAGCTTGCCGAAGTAGGTCTCCAGATACTGCGCGCCGATCGCTTCGATCATCTCGATCGACACCAGCTTGTCGTAGGTGCCGTCGAGATCGCGATAGTCCTGCAGCAGCAGCGTCACCCGATCCTGCAAGCCGGCCTCGGCGATCCGCGCGCTCGCCAGCGCGTGTTGCTCGCGCGAGATCGTGGTCGTGGTGACGTGGCAGCCGTAGTGCTGCGCCGCATGCAGCGCAAAGCCGCCCCAGCCGGTGCCGATCTCGATCACCCGATCACCGGGCCGCAGCGCCAGCCGTTCGCAGATGCGATCGAGCTTGCGGGTCGATGCGGTTTCCAGCGTGTCACCGTCGCGCTCGAACAGCGCGGACGAATACATCAGGTCGGGCGAGAGGAACAGCGAGAAGAAATCGTTGCCGAGGTCGTAATGCGCGGCGATGTTGCGGCGGCTGCCGTCGCGCGTGTTCCGGCGCAGCGCGTTCCAGCCGCGCATCGCCAGACCGCCGAGGCGCGCGATGCCGGTTTCCATGCCGTCAAGCAGATCGCGATTGCGCACCAGCAAACGCACCAGGCCGACGAGATCGTCGCTGTCCCAATGGCCTTCCATATAGGACTCGCCCGCACCGACGCTGCCGTTGGCGGCGACCAGCCGGTAGAACGCGGGATCGTGCACGCGTACCTGTACCGGGCGCAGTTGAGCGTCGCCGAAGGTCTCGCTGCCGAGCGCATCGTCGAGCCGCAACGCGCCGCCCTGCATCTGTGCGAACTGGGCGACGAGCCGTGTGCGCAGCGTGCGTTCGAGCGCGCCGAACGCACGCGGCGTCGCATGGGCGGCGATCTGGTTCATCGGAAAGGCTCCTGTTCGGCGCCCGGCAGGCGCGGATGGTCGTGCACCGGGTTGCGCTTGAGCCACAGACGCAGCGCCTGCCAGTGGATCGCGGCGACGACCTGCACGGTCATCAGTGGGTAGCGCCACAGCACGCGCGCCAGAGAGGCCGCGTCCAAGGGTCGCCGCTGCAGCGTCATGGTGGCGTCGAATTCGCGCACGTCTTCGCGCAACACATCCATGTGAATGTGCAGATCCTCCACCGGCGGTGTCAGCCGCCAGCGGTAGCCGTGATCCATCGCCATGAACGGCGACACATGGAACGCCTTGGCGAAATCCCACTGCAGGGCGCGGCCATGACGCTCGGCGTCCGCGGCCGGCAGCACGTAGGCGTGGCGTTCCTTCCACGGCGTATTGGTGATCTCGGCGACGATGCAGTCAAGCGTCGTGCCGTCGGCGCGGTAGCAGTAGTAGAAGCTCACCGGATTGAAGACGAATCCGAAGTAGCGCAGATGCGTCAGCAGCCGGATCGGACCTGCAGGCCTGCGCCCGAGCGCGGCTTCGACGCGCATACGCACGGCTTCGGCGAGCGGCACATCGGTCGGACCCAGATAATCGGAGCGGCGGAACCGGGCCAGCGCGGGGCGCCGGGTCGACCACAGCCAGCGACCGTCGAAAACACGATCGAGCTCGTCGAGATCCAGCCACAGCTGCGCGACGCGATACGAGAATTCATGCGGCACCGGATGGTACCGGCGATGGCGCACCACGCCTTCGTAGACCGCGCTCTGCAGCGGTGCGACGTGGTCGGCGCGATCGCCATCGCCGCTCATGCGACTGCGCTCACCGGCATCGGCGTCGACTGCGCGCGGCCGGCGGCCGCCAGCGGCCCGAGACCGAATGCACGCGCGACCTGTGCTGCGCTGCGGATGCCGTCTTCGTGGAAGCCCCAGCCCCAGTACGCACCGGCGTACCAGGTGTGACGCTGGCCCTGGATCTCCTCGCGCCGACCCTGCGCGGCCACCATCGCCGCGTCGTAGACCGGATGCGCGTAGCGCATGCGCGCGATCACTTTCGCAGGATCGATCGCATCGCTGCGGTTGAGCGTGACCACCAGCGGTTCGGGTGTGTCGAGGCTCTGCAGCTGGTGCATGCAGTAACTCACCGTGCACGCGGCATTGGGCGTCGCCGGCACGTGCGCGTTCCATGCCGCCCAGGCCTTGGGGTCGCGCGGCAGCAGACGCGCATCGGTATGCAGCACGGTCTCGTTGGTCTGGTAGCGGATCGCGCCAAGGATGTCGCGCTCGGCGCCATCGGCATCGTCGAGCAGCGCCAGCGCCTGGTCGCTGTGGCAGGCCAGCACGATCTGGTCGAAACGCTCGCTGCCCGCCGCGGACGCCACATGCACGCCGGCTGCATCCCGACGCACCGCATCGACCCGGCAGCCGACGCGCTCGGTCACCGACCAGCGTGCGCGCAAGGCATCGATATAACGCGACGAGCCGCCACGCACCACGCGCCATTCCGGGCGCCCGGTCAGCTGCAGCATGTGGTGGTTGGCCATGAACTGGACGAGGTAGCGCGCCGGAAACTCGAGGATGCCGGCGCTCGGCGACGACCATAGCGCCGACGCCATCGGCACCAGATGCAGATCGCGGAACGCGTCGCCGTAGCGGTTGGCCTGCAGGTACTCGCCGAGCGTCGGCCCGGCGTCATCGCCGTCGAGCAGCGCCGGCGCCTCGCGATAGAAGCGCTTGAGGTCGCGCAACATGCCCCAGAACCGCGGCGACAGCAGATTGCGGCGCTGGCAGAACAGCGTGTCGAGCGAGGTCGCGTTGTACTCCAGGCCGTCGGCCTCGTTGTGCACCGAGAAGCTCATCGTCGTCGGCTGCGACGCGACATCCAGCGATTCGAACAACCCGCTCAGCAGCGGATAGTGCTGCGGATTGAACACGATGAAACCGGTGTCGACCGCGTACTCGCGTCCTGCCATCTGCACGGCATGCGTATGCGTGTGACCGCCGAGGCGCGTGTCGGCTTCGAACAGCGTCACCGCATGGCGCTGCGACAGCCACCACGCAGTGGCGAGCCCGGCGATGCCCGAACCGACGACGGCGATGCGCTGGCTCATCCGCGTGCCTTCTCGTGCACCCATGCGGGCACCGGCTTGAGGTCACGCACCAGACCGACCCACGACATAGCCTTGAGGCCATACCAGGTCAGATCGATCTCCCACCAGCGGAAGCCCTGACGCACGGTGCCGGGGAAGAAGTGATGGTTGTTGTGCCAGCCCTCGCCGAAGGTCAACAGCGCCAGCCAGATGTTGTTGCGGCTGTCGTCGCCGGTCTCGAAGCGCTGGCTGCCGAAGCGATGCGACAGCGAGTTGATCGTCACCGTCGCGTGGAACAGCACGGTGGTGGAGATGAAGAAACCCCAGATCAGCATCTGCCCGCCCGTGGTGCCGAGGCCCGGCGCGACGCGCTCGAGCAGTGCGCCCAGACCGAACAGGCCGACCGCAAGCAGCACCGGAATCAGCGTGTCGAAACGATCGAGCCAGCGCAATTCTGGAAATTTCGCCAGATCGGGAATGCGCGACCAGTCGGTGCGGAAGCCTTCGCGGGTCAGGAACCAGCCCATGTGGCTCCACCAGAAGCCGTGCACACGCGGCGAGTGCGGATCGAGTGGGGTTTCGGTGTGGCGGTGATGATTGCGATGGTGCGCCGCCCACCACAGCGGACCGCGCTGCACGCAGGATGCACCGATCAGCGCAAAGACGAACTGGACGACACGCGACGTGCGGAAGGTGCGGTGCGAGAAGTAGCGGTGGTAGAAACCTGTCAGCGCGAACATGCGGATCGCGTACAGCGCGACCGCGACGATCACCGCGATCGGCGACACTCCGACCCAGAACACCAGCAGACAGGCGAGATGCATCGCCACGAACGGCGTCGCGCGCAGCCAGTCGATCCGGTCGTCGCCTTCGCGCACTTCGTTCGCCTGGGCGCCGGTATCGAACCAGCGGCCCAGACTCGCGCGCAATGTGCGGGCACCGGTCGCGTTGCGGCCGGAATCGCTCGACATGGGGAACTCCTGCGGGTGTGACTGTCAGGAAATACGCGCGGACGTGAAAAACGGATGCATGCGATGCGCATGCGTTCACCGTCTCGATGGTCAGGCGCGGACGCGCGGCGGCCTGTGGCCGCCACGCGTGGGTGAATCAGATGCGCAATGCGCCGCTCGCGACCACGGGCCCGGTCGGTGCGCCATCCGGCGCGCCACCCGGCGGCTCCAGCGACACTGCCAGCGTGGCGCCTGCGATCAGCGCCGCATGCAGTTCCGCCGGCACCTCGACGGCGCGCGTGCGGTCGTGCGGCAGCAGGCCGAGCGACGCCGGCGCGCCGCCTTCCGGAATCAACCACAGCTCGGCGACGCGGCCTTCGGCATCGACATCCGCCGGCAGCGGTACGACGAGCACGCGGCCATGCGCGGCATCGACCGAGGCGAGCCACGCCGGCGAGCCGTCTTCGTGCGCGAGCGTGGTGACCGGGAGGGCCTCGGCGGCGGGTGCAGGCGTGGGCGTGGGGATCGGCGTCGGCGCGACGACCACCGGCACCTCGCGCGCGTCGTCGTCGACCGGCACACGGCCGACGAGCACTGCGACGATCGCGACGACCGCCGCCAATGCCGTGGCGCCGCGCCAGAAACCGGTGCTGTGCCAGAGGCCTTCGGGCTTCGCGGCCACGGGTGTCCAGCCAAGCGCGGTGCGGATACGCGGCCACACATGCGCAGGCACGTCGGCGGTCGGAAATTCGGCGAACCAGGGCGCAAGCCGCAGATCCCACTCGGCGACCAGACGTGCGAAGCCCGGATCGCGTGCGATGCGTGCCTCGGCCGCTGCACGCGCCTGCGCGTCGAGCACGCCCAGCACGTACTCGCCGGCGAGCAGATCCGCGCGCGGCGGCTCGGGACCGCCGTCGTCGTCGATGTCGAAGTCGGGATCGCGCACGTTCATGGCTCCAGGCATGTCCGCAGCTGCAGCAGCCCGCGGCGGATCCAGCTCTTCACCGATCCCAATGGCGAACCCACGCGCTGCGCGAGTTCTTCGTAGGTCGCGCCGTCGAAGAACGCGGCGCGGATCAGGCGGCGGCGTCGCGGCTCCAACGTCTCGAAACAGGTGTCCAGACGCGAACGGTCACCGGCGCGCTCTGTCGATTCCAGCGGCGTTTCACCGTCGTCCGGCATCGCCTCGATCAGTTCGACCGGCGCGAGCTGGTGCTGCGGACGCGCACGCAGGCGGTCGATCGCGGTGTTGCGGGCGATCGTCGCCAGCCAGGTCGTCGCCGCGGCGCGCGCGGGATCGAACTGCGCGGCCTTGCGCCAGATGCGCACGTACACGTCCTGCAGGGCGTCTTCGGCTTCTTCGCGGTCGTGCAGCACACGGATGCACACGCCGAGCAGGCGCGATGCACTGGCGCGATACAGCGATTCGAAAGCGCGCTGGTTGCCGTCGGCGACCTGTGCCAGCCAGACGTCGAGGCCGGGTTCGGTCGCAGTTGCGGTCGCATCGTGCTGTGGCATCCGGCGCGCGAATCCCGGGAAGTGATGGACCGCCATCCTCACCGGCGCCCGCCGTTCGCGCAAGCGCGATCGTGCGATCCGGTGGCCGCGACCCGTTCGCAGGTGGACGGGCATCAGGTGCTGCATCGGCCGCTCAACGGGTCTTCGAGCGCAGCCGCGACTTCGCTTGCGGCAACGGCGCGCGGCGCCTGCGCGGGGAACACGATGCGCACGTCGCGCGGCTTGCCGCGCGCGTCGCGGACCGTGCCGGGACCGGCGAATTCGCGCAGCCGCTTGTCGTCCAGGCCGTAACGCAGCTCGATCGGCGGCACCGCGAAGCCGAACCAGCGGTCGACCGACATGCGCAGCTGGCGCATGCCATCGGCGTCACCGACTTTCGCCACGCGCACCGGCATGAACGCGAAGCGCTCGGGCAGCAGGAACGACAGCCGCTGCGGCGCATCGCCCAATGCAGCCCAGTGCGTGCGCACCGCGGCATCGAAACCGGCATCGATCACCGCATCGTCGGCAGCCGGCAACGCGGCGGTCCGCGGCGCGCCTTCGCCACGCTGGACGAAGATCTCGCGTTTCCCATCGCGCGTGCGCACGCCTTCGCGATAGCCGCTGCGGGCGTCATGGAACGCAAAGTCCGGCTGCGTGGCGTTGACCTGCGCGCGCACGATCTTGCGCGCGAACGCGGCGCCATCCGGGCAGCGGTACAGCACCACGCGCCTGGCGACGTCGCCGTCACGGTCCTGGTAATGCACTTCCCGATACAGCAGCCGGCCATCGTCGCGTGCCAGCGCCCGCGCCTCTTCGCGCTCGGCGGCCGCCAGCGGAAACGCTGCGAACAGACACGCGAGCAGCGCAACGAAGACCGTGCGCGCCGCAACGACACGTTCGGCAGCGGGCAATGACATGGGCGACTCCCGTGTTGAGGTTCACGGGACGTACGCCGGCAGTGCGTGGCGCGGATGCAGTCGGTTCAGCGCGCGTCCACGGCCTGCCGCGCGAGCGCGGGGTCGTCGGCGAACAGACCATCGACGCCGGCATCGAGGAACGCGCGCATCTCGGCGATCGCGCCGGCCTCGTTGCGCGCATTGGCGCCGCCACTGCGCAAGCTCCGCGGCAGATACGGATTCTCGGGACGGAACGTGTACGGCATGACCTGCAGGCCGGCAGCGTGTGCATCGGCGATCAATGTCGTTCCCTCGAACCGGCCGCCGCGTCCGACCTCGCCGATTTGCGACTTGTGCGGCCCGAGCAGCGACGCGTATGCCGCGATCGCGCGCAGGCCGTCCACGGCAAGCATGTCGCGGTAACGCAGATCGCCGCCGGCGGCGTCGACATCCGCCGGTTTCACACGCGGATCGCCGATCAGTTGCAGCAGGCGCAGATCGGGCAACACCGGCGCGGCGATGTCGCGCAGCGTGCGCAGGCTGGTCGGCTCGAACGACTGCACGACCAGCGGCACGCGCGTGGCCACCTCGTGCTTCGCGAACACATCGATCACTGCCTGCTCCATCGGCAGCCTGATCGTGCGGAAGTGCGTCGGATGCTTGATCTCCGGAATCAGGCCGACGTTGCGGCCCGAGTCGCGCAACAGATCGTCGAGCAGCACCATGATCTCGTGCAGCGTGGGCACCGCGAACTGGCGGTCGTACCAGACACCGCGCAGCGCCGGCAACGGTTCGCGTGCGCGCAGCGTCTTCAGTTCGGCAAGAGTGAAATCTTCGGTGAACCAGCCGGTGACGTCGCTGCCATCGATGCGCTGGGTGCGCTTGCGATCGGCGAACTGCGGATGCAACGCGACATCGGTGGTGCCGCCGATCTCGTTCTCGTGGCGCGCGACCAGCACGCCGTCGCGGGTCATCACCAGATCGGGTTCGATGAAATCCGCGCCGTCCTCCACCGCGCGGCGATACGCCGCCAGCGTGTGCTCGGGCATGCGCGCACTCGCGCCGCGATGGGCGATCACGCGCGGCGCTTCGGCAGCGGGTGTGGCGGCGGAAGCGGCGTGATCAGGCAGGGTCATGGCGGCGGTGGCGATCAGCAATGACAGCAGGCAGCGCAGTGGTGACATCGGGTATCGGCCGGAGCAAACAGGAACCGACGATGGTGGCAGCCGCGCATGTCAGCACCGCGACGATTGCCGCGCGGGCGGTCACGGCCGAGAATGCGCGCATGGACATCTTCAAGGTTTTCACCCTCGAGGCCGCGCACCGGCTGCCGAACGTGCCGCCAGGCCACAAGTGCGCGCGTCTGCATGGACACTCGTTCCAGGTCGAGGTGCACGTGTCCGGCGAGCCCGGACCGGAGACCGGCTGGATCATGGACTTCGGCGATCTGAAGGCCGCGTTCGCCCCGCTCTACGCCCAGCTCGACCACAACTATCTCAACGACATTCCCGGGCTCGACAACCCCACCAGCGAGCGTTTGGCGATCTGGATCTGGGAGCGGCTCAAGCCCGCGCTGCCGGCGCTGAGCGCGATCGTGATCCGTGAAACCTGCACCTCGGGCTGCCGTTACACCGGTCTCTGAAGCCGCCTGCCTGCGCGCTGAAAACGGTTTCAAGTCACTGATCTTTCTACATAACTGAATGCACGGCGACCGTTCATCGGCTGTTTGTTGCAATGCAACATGGCTGCGATATGCTGCACCGCACAAACCCGGCAGACCGCCGGCTCACGCAGGTAACCGCCATGTCCTACCAGCTCAACGAGCAGTTCACGGCCGCGTTGCGTCAGTTCGCCGATGCCGCCGCCCAGTTCAACCGTCTGACTCTCGAGAATGCCGAGACGCTGTTCGGTCTCCACATCTCGACGTTCAACGACAACACCAACGCCACGTTCGCCTTCGTCAACGAAGCGATCGAAGTGCGTGACATGGATGGCTTCAAGGCCCTGTGGCCGAAGGGCGCGCAGGTCGCACGCGAGAACGTCGAGCGTCTCGTCAGCGCCGGCCAGGAAACCCTGGGCCGCACGGTGAAGACGCACGAAGCCATCGCCGGCCTCGCCAAGTCGCACGTCGAATCGGCCACCGCCGACGTCCGCGCCGAAGCCGAAAAGGTCGTCAAGGCCACCGCGAAGACCACCAAGCGCTGAACCGCGCTGCGGAGCTTTGGCTCCGTGCACTGAACTCCGGGCGATCCCTCCCTCGCCCGTAGCCGACCCGGCAGCCCGCACGCTGCCGGGTTTTTTTATGCGCCGCGTACGGGACCGGGCGGCAGCACCATGCGCGCCATCAGCCGCGCACACAGCCCCTCGGGATCGTCGGTACGCCCGGTGTGGACCGGCGAGACCTGGATCATCGAACTGCGCCGCGCGGTGAGCCAGTGAAAGCGCGCGCGCGCGGGCAGCGCAGCGATCGGCCCGCCATCGGCATCGCCGCGGCAGATGCGCACGATCGCGTCTAGATGCCGGTGCAAGGTGTCCATATCGGCATGCGGATCGAGCGCGTGCAGCCGCGCCGGGTCCAGTGCGATCGCCGCAACAAGCGTGCGCGCGCCCTGGCACGACACGATGACGCCCGCGTTGATGAACTCCTCGCGTTCGACCCGGGGCACGACCCGGATCACCGCGTAATCATAGACCCGCTGCATGCGCACGTTGCGCCTCCCCGACGAATGCCGACCGGTGCGCCAGGCGCGTGCAGAAGAACTCGACATAGGCCGCGCGATGCGCATCGGCATCGGCGAACCGGGGTTCGACGGCCAGCCAGCTGTCGGGCACCAGCGCGACGATGCGGCGGATGTCGTCTTCGGTGATGCGCGCAGACAGCGCCGCATCAGCGGCATCGAGCGCGCTCGCGAACGGCAGCAGCACATGGTCGGCGATCCGCGCGAACGGTCCGGTCGCGATGCGCGTCGCGCTGTCCCAGTCGTGGTGGAAATACAGCGCCGCGCCGTGGTCGATCAGCGTCAGCCGGCGGTGCCACACCAGCAGATTGGTATTGCGCGCAGTGCGGTCGACGTTGCAGATGAAGGCATCGAACCAGACGATCCGAGATGCGAGATCGGCATCGGGCGGCTCGACCGCGGGGTCGAAGTTGATCGCGCCGGGCAGATAATCCAGCGCGAGGTTGCAGCCTGCGCTGGCGCGGATCAGATGCTGGATCTCGGAATCGGGCTCGGTCGCGGCCAGATCCGGATCGAGATCGATGAAGACGATCTCCGGCATCGGCAGGCCCAGCAGGCGCGCGAACTCGCCACCGATCAGCTCGGCAACCAGCGCCTTCGCGCCCTGCCCCGCGCCGCGGAACTTCATGACGTACATGCCGTCGTCGTCGGCCTCGACGACCGCCGGCAGCGAGCCGCCTTCGCGCAGTGGCGTGACGTAGCGCGTGGCCTCGACGCTGCGGATCATGCGTCGACCTCCGATCGCTTCG
Organism: Luteimonas fraxinea; assembly: GCF_021233355.1. Lineage (NCBI taxonomy): Bacteria > Pseudomonadati > Pseudomonadota > Gammaproteobacteria > Lysobacterales > Lysobacteraceae > Luteimonas > Luteimonas fraxinea. The sequence continues at coordinate 1,354,324 of NZ_CP089507.1, forward strand.
GCAGCGACCAGTCGATCTGGGCAATCCCGCGCTTGCGCAGGAAATTGTTGGTCTTGGAGAAATGCCCGCTGCCGAGGAAGCCGCGATAGGCCGACAGCGGCGACGGGTGCGTGGTGCGCAACACGCAGTGGCGGTTGGTGTCGATGACCTTGCCCTTGGCCTGCGCGTAGCTGCCCCACAGCAGAAACACCAGATTCTCGCGCTCGCGGTTGAGCACATCGACCACGTGATCGGTGAAGCCTTCCCAGCCCTTGCCCTGATGCGCGCCGGCCTTGCCCTCTTCCACCGTCAGCACCGCATTGAGCAGCAGCACGCCGCGCTGCGCCCAGGGCATCAGCCAGCCGTGATCAGGCCGCGGCAGGCCGATATCGCGTTCGAGTTCCTTGTACATGTTGTCCAGCGACGGCGGCACGCGTTGGTCCGGACGTACGGAAAAACACAGCCCGTGCGCCTGCCCGGCCCCGTGATACGGGTCCTGGCCGAGGATCACGACCTTCACCGCATCGAACGGCGTCGCATCGAAAGCCGCAAAGATCTCTGGCCCCGGCGGGTAGATCCGCGCACCCGCCGCTTTCCGCTGACGCAGGAACCCCGACAGCGCCTGCATGTCCTCGCGGCGCAGCCAGTCGCCGACGTGCGCTTTCCAGGAAGGTTCGAGTCTGATGTCCGACATGCTTCGGCTCGATGCTGCGCGGGGCGTCACAGGGTAACGCGGACGCTCAGCCCGGCATCGCTGCGAGCCGCAACTGGAACAGCGCCTTGGTCGCCAGCACCCGCTCTTCGGCCGGTTTGACGACCAGATCGTTGGCGCCCGCGCGCAGCAGCGCGACCTGGTTGTCGTGGTTGCCGTCGCCGGTCATCACCAGCACCGGCAGGCGCCGCTTGCCGTAGCCGAAATCACGCCGCACCGCGCGCAGCAGGTCGTGGCCGCTGAGTTCGCCCTTGAGGTACACATCGGTCAGCAGCAGATCTGCGCCCGGCGCGGCCGGGCCATCGCGATACGCATCGAGATAGGCCAGTGCATCTTCCGCGCTGAGCACGTGGGTCACGCGCATCTGCTGCGCCTCGAGCATGCGCCGCGTGGCGAGTGCGACCGTGCGGCTGTCTTCGACGTAGAGCACGTGCGCGTCGGGAATCGGCGCCGGCTGCACGTAGCCGCGGATGAATTCCGCCAGCGCGCGATGCCCGAGCGCCTTGTCGAAATGGTCGGTGACGTCTTCGGTGAAACGGCGCGCTTCGAGATGCGACTGCGCGTCGCCCGAGACCACGATCACCGGGACGTACCGCTGGCCGGTGGCTTCACGCACGCGGCGTGCGAGCTGCAGTCCGTCGCCATCGGGCAGCGACAGCGCGGTGCTGACAAGATCGACAGGCGCCGCATCGAGCGCGACCACGGCTTCGGCCAGCCCCGTGCATTCGACCACTTCGACATCGGCCAGCGCCTGCCGCAGCACGTCGCCGATCAGTCGACGCACGAGCTTGGAGCCATCGACGACCATCACCCGGGGCGCGTCGCCGGCCAAATGACGGAGGTCGTGCATGGATCAGGTGTCGGTGGGCCGCGTCTGGCGCAGGAAATGCCCGGTGACGATGCCGCCGCCGCACCAGCCCAGCGCCGTTGCACCGGCCAGTACGGCCACGACGCCCACCGGGCCGAAGCCACGGAGCGCGAATGCCGCGCCATAGCTCGCCGCGAGTTCGGCGAGCGGCGGCTGCAGTGCGAGCCCGGCCAGTGCCAGCAGACCGAGCGCGACCGCGCCGGCGGCCAGCCCGTACCAGGCACCGAGATACAGGAACGGCCGGCGGATGAAACCGTCGGTGGCGCCGAGCAGCTGCAGCACGCCGAGCTCGTCGCGGCGCGACTGGATATCGAGCCGCACCGTATTGCCGACCACCAGCAGCGCGCCGATGCCGAGCAGCGCCGCCAGCACCCAGACCACGCGGCCGCCGAAGCGCAGCCAGCCGTCGAGCCGTTCGCGCCACTGCGCGTCGTGCTGGACGAGTTCCGATTCCGGCAGCGTGCGCAGTGATTCGGCCAGCAGCATCTCGTCGCCACCGGGCGTCACGATCAGCACGTGCGGCAGCGGGTTCTCGCCGAGCACGTCGATCGCATCGCCGAACTCGCCACGCTCGCGCAATTCCGCCAGCCCCTCGTCGGGCGAGCGATGCACGACGCTGCCGACATCGCCGCGGCCACGCAGTTCGCCAGCCAGCGCTTCGGCGCGCGGACCGTCGACGTCCTGCTTGAGGAACACGCTGATCTCGCGCGAGGCGTCGATGCTGCCGCCGAGGCGACCGACGTTGTCGAGCACCAGCCACAGGCCGAGCGGCAGCGCGAGCGCCACCGCCATCACGCCGATCGTCAGCGCGGCCGACCACGGCTTCTTGAACAACCGACCAAGGCTGGCCAGCACGCTGTAGCCGTGATGGTCGACCCAGGTACCGATCGGCGACGCGCCGCTGCGCACGGGCTGGTTGCGGGGCGCCTCAGGCATCGGCGAGGTCCTCCGGCGAAATGTCGTCGGCGAGCGTGCCGTGGTCGAGCACCAGCGTGCGCTTCTTCATGCGCTTCACCAGACCAAGGTCGTGACTGGCGATCAACACGCTGGTGCCGCGCTCGGGCAGCTCGGCGAACAGCGCCATGATTTCGGCCGACAGCGTGGGATCGAGGTTGCCGGTGGGTTCGTCGGCGACCAGCAGCATCGGCTCGCCGACGATCGCGCGGGCAATGCCGATGCGCTGCTGTTCACCGGCAGAGAGCTGCGTGGGCAGCGCACGTTCGCGCGCGCCCAGCGCCAGCCGCTCCAGCACGCTGCGCACGCGCTTGCCGATCTCCGGCCGGCGCATGCCGCGCAGGATCAGCGGCAACGCGATGTTGTCGAACACGGTGCGGTCGGGCAGCAGGCGGTGATCCTGGAACACGACACCGATGTCGCGGCGATGCATCGCGACCTTGCGGCCGCGCACCTTGAGCAGATTGCGCTCGCCGAACACCACCGCGCCGCGGCTCGGCCGCTCGGCCAGATGGATGAGTTTCAGCAGCGTACTCTTGCCCGCGCCGGAGTGGCCGGTGACGAACAGCATCTCGCCGGCCGCCACATCGAAACTCACTTCCGACAGCGCCACATGGCCGCCCGGATACTGCTTGCTGACGTTGTCGAATCGCAGAACGCTCATGCGCGGCAGTATCGCAGGGAATGTGGACAACAGCGTCATGGTCGGGCGTGTGCCAGGCTTTGATCTGCAGTGAGTGCGGCGGCGCTGCTCCGCAAGCGAACCGGATCAAGGCAACGCACGAAGCGACCGACGGACACCACCGCCGCATGACAAGCCCCTCTCCTTTTGGGAGAGGGGTTGAGGTGAGGGCAGACGGTCGCGCGGAACCACCATCGTGCGCCAATGATGGGTTTCTCTGCGCTCTACCCATCCGACGAATGCGCCAGAGGCGCCACAAAAAAGCCCCGCCGAAGCGGGGCCCTTTCTCACGCAAGCATCAAGCCGCGATCAGCGCTTGTCCTCACCCGACACCAGGCGACGCAGGCCGCGACCGATGCGGCTCAACAGCGACGGCGCCTTGTCGGACTTCGACGCCGGCGCCGGACGCTGGGTCGGACGCACTTCGCGCGGACCCTTGCCGCCGTTGCCCTGCGGCTTCGGTGCATCGGCTGCGATCGCCTCGCCGCTCTGCGTCGATGCACCCTCGGCACCTTCGATCTTCTTGCCGGCGCGACGGCGACGACGCTTGCGCGGCGGACGCGATTCGTCCGGCATCGCCTGCGCCACCGAACCGGCGGCATCGATCACCGGCTGCGCAGCGGCAACGGCCGGCGCAGCCGCGGTTTCGTCGCCTTCTACACGCGGCGGACGCGGCTTGCGCGGTCCGCGCTCGCCACGACCTTCGCCGCTGCCCGCCGGACGCGGACCACGCGAACCGGGCGCACCACGACCACCTGCGCCGGCGCCCGCACCGCGACCACCGCCACGCTTGGCGTCTTCGACGGCGCGCGCTTCGCGCACTTCCTTGAAGATCTCGCTGATGCTGTCGCCGTCTTCGTCGTCCGACGCCACGCCTTCGCGCGGCGCGCGCGGCAGTGCGGTCAGCAGCTCGGAGGTCACCGGCTCGACCGGAATCTTCTGTTCGATGTAGGCCTCGATCTCCGGCAGGCTCTGCGCGTAACGCTCGCAGGCGAAGCTGATCGCATCACCCTCGGCGCCCAGACGCGCGGTGCGGCCGATGCGGTGGACATAATCCTCGGCATCGAACGGCAGATCGTAGTTGTAGACGTGGCTGACGCCGTCGATGTGCAGACCGCGCGCGGCGACGTCGGTGGCCACCAGCAGTTCGAGCTGGCCGGCCTGGAACTTCTTCAGCAGGCTCTCGCGCTTCTTCTGCGGCACGTCGCCCGACAGTACGCCGACCCGGTAGCCGGCCTTTTCCAGCGCACGCGCCACCCGCTCGATGAACGCCTTGGTGTTGACGAAGACCATCGTGCGCGCGCCTTCGCTGCGCGACAGCAGGCCCAGCAACAGCTGCAGCTTCTCGTCGTCGGCGGGGAAATACATCACCTGTCGCACCTTGGCGTTGGTGATGAACTCGCTTTCGACGACCAGCTTCTCCGGCTCGTTCATGTGCTCGTACGCGAGCTCGAGCACGCGATGGCTCAGCGTCGCCGAGAACAGCAGCGTCTGGCGCTCGGTGCGGATCGGCATGCGACGCAGCAGGAAGCGGATGTCCTTGATGAAGCCGAGGTCGAACATGCGGTCGGCTTCGTCGAGCACGCACATCTCGCAGGCGTGCAGGCTGACGACCTTGTGCTGCTTGACGTAGTCGATCAGGCGGCCGGGGGTCGCGATGATGACGTCGGCGCCCTCGGTGAGGATCTGGCGCTGCTTGTCGTAGTCGACGCCGCCGTAGACCAGGGCGAACTTCAGCCCGAGGTGGCTGCCGAACTTCACCGCATCCTTGTGGATCTGGATGGCGAGTTCGCGGGTCGGCGCGAGGATCAGCGCGCGCGGGTCTTCCGGCTTGCGGTCGGCCAGCGCCGGCTTCTGCAGGAGGCGGTTGATCACCGCGACCAGGAAGGCCAGGGTCTTGCCGGTGCCGGTCTGGGCCTGGCCGGCGACGTCGCGGCCGTTGAGGGCCAGCGGCAGCGTCAGCGCCTGGATCGGCGTGCAGCGGGTGAACCCGGCTTCTTCCAGCCCGGCGAGCAACGCCGGATGCAGGTCGAAGGACGAGAAGGTGATGTCGGTAAGAGGCTTGTCGCTCATGCGTAGGAAAGTGTCCGGGCGTCGCCGACTGGAGGGCGCCGCGTGCTTGCGTGGGAGGCAGTCGCGACGGCAGACTGCCTGGGCGCAGGACGCATGGGTCGTCCCGCAGGAGCGCCACCTTGATTCCGGTCGGCGATCCCCCATTTTACATCCATCCCGGCGCCGCTGCCTCAAGCGCGCCCCAGCCCCCCCGGAGCCCCCTGTGACCGACGCCGTCATCCATGCCAGCGATTCCGATTTCGATGCCACCGTGCTGCAGTCCGATGTCCCGGTGCTGGTCGACTTCTGGGCCCCCTGGTGTGGCCCCTGCAAGATGATCGCCCCGGCGCTCGACGAACTGGCCGGTGATTACGCCGGTCGCGCCAAGATCGTGAAGATCGACGTCGACCAGAACCAGGCCACTGCGCTGAAGTACCACGTGCGTTCGATCCCGATGCTGCTGCTGTTCAAGGACGGCCAGGTGCAGGGCACCCAGATCGGCGCCGTGGGCAAGCCGCAGCTCGCCCAGCTGATCGACAAGGCCCTCTGAGGCCCGTTCCGACCCGGCGGCAGGTCGTCCGAAGACGTCCTGCCGTCTGAACCGACCGCGCGGCCACTGCTTGCCGCCGGTCGGACGCAGTGCTAGGTTTGCCCTGCTCCGGCGTGTGTACCGCGCGCCGCACCCATCTGGCGTCACTCCCGACTGTCCGTTTTCCTGCCGCCGCCCGTCCCGGGCGCTCGCAACCGAGCGAGGATTTTCCGCTTGTCCGACCACACATCCGATCCCGGCACGCCCGAGGGCGACACCGCCGTGAAGCGCGTGCGCAAGCCGCGCGTGGCCAAGAAGGCCACCGACGCAGCATCCCCCGATTCCCAGTCCCAGTTGCCGTTGGCGACCCAGGACGCATCCGCACCCAAGGCACCGCCCGCGAGCGCACCACCGCCGCAGGCTGCCGCACCGCAGTCCGAGGCGCCGAGAGCATCCGGTGACGCCGGGCAGGGCGATGCCCAGCGCGGCCACCAGGGCAACAACGGCCAGCCGAACGGTGGCCAGCATCACGCCCAGCAGGGCGGCGAGCCGCGCCAGCACGGTGGCGGCCAGCAGAACCAGAACCGCGGCAACAACGGCGGCAATGCCGGCGGTGGCGGTGGCGGTGGCGGTGGCAATAACAACAACAACGATCAGGGCAACAACCGCCGCGACCGGTTCAAGAACCGGCGTGACCGTCCGCGTGGCGGTGGCCGCGATGACGGCCTGCCGCAGGATGGTGGCAACGACCACGTCCAGCGCCTGCCGCCCCCGAACATCCCGGAAGGTTTCCCGCAGTACACGCTGAGCGACCTCAAGCGCATGCCGGCGCACAAGCTGCTCGACATCGCCGACCAGCTCGCGATCGAAGGCGTGGCGCGTGCCCGCAAGCAGGACGTGATCTTCGGCCTGCTGAAAGTTCTGACCCGTCACGGTGAAGGCGTCGTCGCCGACGGAGTGCTCGAGATCCTGCCCGACGGCTATGGCTTCCTGCGTGCGGCCGAGGCGAGCTACCTCGCCGGCCCGGACGACGTCTACATCTCGCCCAGCCAGATCCGCCGCTTCAACCTGCGCACCGGCGACCATCTGCTCGGTCGCATCCGCTGGCCGAAGGACGGCGAGCGCTACTTCGCGCTGTCGGTCGTCGACACGATCAATGGCGAGCCGCCGGAAGCCAGCAAGGGCAAGGTGCTGTTCGAAAACCTGACCCCGCTGTTCCCGCGCAAGCGTTTCAAGCTCGAGCGTGGCGACGGGTCCAGCGAGGACATCGCCGGCCGCATCCTCGATCTGATGGCCCCGCAGGGCAAGGGCCAGCGCGCTTTGATCGTCTCGCCGCCGAAGGCGGGCAAGACGATGATGATGCAACAGGTCGCCAGCGCCATCACCTATAACCATCCCGACGTGCACCTGATCGTGCTGCTGATCGACGAGCGTCCGGAAGAAGTGACCGAGATGCAGCGCACCGTGCGCGGCGAAGTCATCTCGTCGACGTTCGACGAGCCGGCCGCGCGCCACGTGCAGGTCGCCGAAATGGTGATCGAGCGCGCCAAGCGCCTGGTCGAGCACAAGAAGGATGTCGTCATCCTGCTCGACTCGATCACCCGCCTCGCCCGCGCCTACAACAACGTCGTGCCGAGCTCGGGCAAGGTCCTGACCGGTGGTGTCGACGCCAACGCGATGCACCGCCCGAAGCGCTTCTTCGGCGCTGCACGCAATGTCGAGGAAGGCGGTTCGCTGACCATCATCGCCACCGCACTGGTCGATACCGGCAGCGCGATGGACAAGGTGATCTACGAAGAGTTCAAGGGCACCGGCAACTCGGAAGTGCATCTGGACCGTCGCATCACCGAAAAGCGCGTCTACCCGGCGATCAACGTCAACCAGTCAGGTACGCGCCGCGAGGATTACCTCATCGAACCGGACCTGCTGCAGCGCATCTGGATCCTGCGCAAGCTCCTCCACCCGATGGACGAGATCGCCGCGATGGAATTCCTGCTCGACAAGATGAAGAGCACGAAGTCCAACGACGAGTTCTTCTCGTCGATGAAGCGCTAACCCAGCGGGTATTCGCGCACGAAAAAGCCCCGCAGATGCGGGGCTTTTTCTTTGGAACTACAGGTTGATCGTGCGATCAGCTTGCTTGAAGTCGCACCCGCGTGAGAAGGCCTCACTCAGCCTTCGAAAGGCGTCATCAGCTTGAAGCGCGATGTCTCCGGCGTAGCGGCGCCGCCCGAGGCGATCGCGTCGGGACGGAAACCCGGCGCGGTCGGTGCCGCCCAAGCCGGATGGCTCATTTCGCCAGGGTGATAGCTCGCCCACTGCCCGTAACGCGGTTCTCTTGAGTTTCCAAGAAAAAAATCAACTGGCACGCGTACAACCCAATAGTCGTGATCGGCCGATGCTCCAGTCGAAGGTGGTGTCCATGTCCATCGTCGGCGTGCTTGATCGACCGCGGCCTCGGTCAGCAGTGCACGGACGCGCTCCATCTGCTGTGCGGTGCCAAACGCGGTCAGATTGACCTGCTCGGCATGTGCATCTTGCGTTTTACCGTCGCGGCCTACTTTGACCAGCAGGTACACCGTGCCTTGTCCGCCCATACGCACCGCATCTTCCGGATATCGTGGCGGCGAGCGACGAAGTAACCGGATCACGCTTGAATCATTCTTCAGATCCCGTTCTCCGAAATGAGCACTCGCGATCCGCATTTCCACGCCGCCTTTTCCAGAGGACGCTGCGACAAGCCGAGCACTCATCTTTGCGCGCGCAAGCGCCGGTACGCCGTCGACAAGAACCGGCTCAAAACGAAGTGTCGGTGCGGCTCTCTCCATGAGCGCGATTACATAGGGCGGCAACGATTCCACCTCATCAATTTCGAGGTCCGTGACTTGACCATCGAGGCCGATATCGACATACCCGGTCACCAGCATGCTGGCTTCAAGCTCTTCACGCGCCTGCCGCGCAGTCTGGGCATCGGCGGCCGGCGATGCGCTGCCGAGAAAAGCCACGGCGAGCGCGGCGAAGAGCAATCGGTGCATAGGTGCGTCCTGCATTGAACCGGATGCTGACTGTGCCGACTTCGCGTAAGGGCGGCAAGTGTTCCCGGGTGCATTTTTTCCATCAGTACAGCCGACGTGACGCACAGCGATTTCTCGCGCTGCGCGGCGACGCCAGACGATCCGATCGCTCGGCCGCGTATGAACCATGTGCCCCGAAAAAAACCCCGCATTGCGGGGCGCGTGGTTTCTAACACTCAGCCCTGGAGCGGCGTGAGCAGGCGAAATCGCGACTGCCCAGCATGCAACGCGCCACTGGCGAGCGCATCCGGGCTGAAACCCGGAGGATCCGGCATGGCCCAAGTCGGACGTGTCTGGGCACCTGGCACATAGCCCACCCATTGCCCGTACGCGGAATCCGCCGGTCGCCGTCCGGACTCGCTCAACGTGAAGTCGACAGGCACACGAACCACCCAATAGTCGCTGGAGACGGCGTCCCCTGTGGTTGGCGGCGAAAACGTCCATTCCTTCGCCTTGTCCAGTGCAGCTTTTTCCAGACCACGTCGGATCGCGTCCATCTGGCGCGCGCTTCCCAGCGCCGTCAGATTGGTCTGCTCGGCCGCCGCGTCCTGCACATGGCCATCCCGCCCGACCTTCACCAGCAGATAGACAGTGCCCTTACCGCCAATCTGCGCGATGTTCATCGGATACCGGGGCGGACTCATCTCGATGGCTTGGACGCGCCCGGTATCATCCGGCGAAAACTCCTCGCCGAAGCTCGCGCCCTTGATCGCGATCGTCATATTGCCGTCAGCCGCAGGCGTCGCCACGAGGCGCAAGCTCATTTTTGCGCGAGCGAGCACAGGGACGCCTTCGGAGAGCACGGGCTCGAAGCGCAGGGCAGGCATCGCACGTCCAATGAGGCCGACGACGTGCTCGGGCAGCTTGCCCTGCTGATCCAGCGCGTAGTCACTGATGCTGCCATCGAGCGCGATATCGACGTGGCCGGTCACCAGAATGCTGCCCTCGACCTGCTGTCGCATCTCGCGTGCGCTCTGCGCTGTTGCAATCAACGGCACGAGGCACACGATCGACAGCAGCACGCCGAACACTCTTTGAAGTTTCATCGCGGGTCCATCCTTGAGAACTGTGGTCTCAAGTTACCCCCGCCCACAGACACCGGACAAGCCCGGGCAAACCCCGGGTCGTCAGCGCTGTTCGCGCAGAAACCGTGCCATCGACACGCCGTCGCCGCTCTGGGCGGGGGCGAACTCGGCGGCGACGTCGATGAAGCCACGCATCACCGCGATCTCGCGCGGGGTGCGGTTGAGGGTGTCGCGCAGGTCGGGGTCGGCGCCAGCGCGCAGCAGGCGGCGGGCGAGGCGCAGCTGGCCATGCAGGCCGGAGAGGTGCAGCGGGCCGAAGCCGCGCTGGTCCTGCGAATCGAGCGAGACGCCCTCGTCGAGCAGATGCTCCATCGCGGCCAGCACCACGTCCTCGTCGCAGGCGGTGCCCGGTTCGGCGCGGGCGCCTAGCAGCAGCAGCAATGGGGTGACGCCGCCGGCCGCAGGCGCATCGACCTCGGCGCCAGCCAGCAGCAGGGTGTCGAACAGCGCGAGCAGACGCGGTCGGTCGCGCGACGTGAAGCCGTAGAGCGCGGCGCAATGCAGGGGCGTCAGGCCCTGCGCATCGGTCGCGTGGATGTCGGCGCCGGCGGTCAGCAGGCGCGCGGCGAGATCGGGCAGGCCGAGTGCGGCGGCGAGCATCAGCACGCTGACTTCGCCCGGCAGGCGCTGGTCGAGCGAGACACCCGACGCGAGCAGGCGATCGACGACCTCGGCGTGCCGCATGCTGACCGCCGCCGACAGCGGCGTCGCGCCGGACTGCGCGGCGCGCGCGGCATCGGCATCGCGCGACAGCAGCAGATCGACGACGTCGCGATGGCCGCCACCGGCGGCGCGCAGCAGCGCGGTGCAGCCCTGCGCGTCCACGGTGTCGACCGGGAAGCCGAGATCCAGCAGGCGGCGCACGGCTTCGGCATCGCCTGCGTTCGCGGCGGCCGGCAGGTCGATCGGTTCCAGCGCGCGACGCGGCAGTTTCCAGCCGCGCCAGTCGAGCCAGTCGGCGAGATCGCGGCGACCGGCGGACAGGGCGACGCCCAGCGGCGTCTGGCCGTCGGCGGCGCAGGCCGCCGGCGAGGCGCCATGCCGCACAAGCACCTTCAATGCGCCTTCGCGGCCGAGCGCGGCGGCGAGATGCAGCGCGGTCATGCCGCGGGCGTCGCGGGCATCGAGGTCGACACCATGGCCGACCAGGCGTTCGATCAGCCGCAGCCAACCCAGCCGCACAGCCAGCGACAGCGGCGGATCGCCAACAGGCGACGGCGCGAAGGGATCGGCGCCACGCGCCAGCAGGTCGAGCGCGAACGTCTCGTACGCGCGCGCAGCCTGGTCGTCATCGCTGCAGGCGGCGAGATAGCGCGCGAGCGTGCCGGCGCCGCCCGGCGATGCACCGTGGCGCAGCAGTGCCTGCAGGATCGGCAGATGCTGCGGCGCCGACGCCAGCAGCGCGCACAGCGGCGGCGCGCCGGTCTCGTCGGCCACTTCGACATCGGCGCCCTGCGCGAGCAGCCATTCGATGCGGTCCAGCGACGGCGGCATTTCTGGATCGAGCAGCAGACCACCGAGATCGCGCGCGCCGAGCAGGCGCAGCAACGGGCCCTGGTCGTCGAAACGCCCTTCGCGCAGGCTGGCGCGCAGCAGCAACACCGGCGTGCGGTCGCTGGCGACGGCGCCGTCTTCGTCATCGCCGATTCCGATGTTGGCCGGCAGCGGGTAGTCGGGATCGAGCAGACGCACCAGCGTCCAGCGACCGGTTTCGGCGGCGCGGTCGACCGGCTTGCGACCCTCGGCATCGGCCACATCGGCCGGCACGCCGAGTTCCAGCAGGCGCTGCAGCAGCGCGGCCGACGGCAGTTCGGCGGTGCAGGCCAGCATCACCGCATTGCGGCCGGCGACATCGACAGCGGCGACATCGGCGTGTCCGGCCAGCAGCGCTTCGAACGCGGACAGTCGACCGCCGCGTGCGGCTTCGAGCAGCGGCGTGCGGCCATCGTTGTCGCGACCGCGCACGTCGGCACCGGCGCCGAGCAATGCGGCGAGGATCTCGTCGTGACCCTGGAACGCCGCGACATGCAGCGCGCTGCGACGCAGCGCATCGCGCGCATCCACCCGCGCCTTGTGCTTGAGCAGCAGCTGCACGCCGGCGGCATCGTCCTCGTCGCCACCGGCCGCGGCCAACAGCGCGGGCGTGCCGCCGTCGACCTCGGCGCGCGCGCCACGTTCAAGCAGGAACTTCGCCAGCCGCCAGTTGCCGACCGCGCAGGCCATGCCCAGCGGCGTCAGGCCGTCGTGGTTGCGCGCTTCGAGTTCGGCCGCGGCATCGCGCAGCAGCGCGGCGACGCCGGGATCGGAACTGCGCGCGGCCAGATGCAGCGGCGTATTGCCTTCGTGATCGGTGATCCGCGGGTCGGCGCCGTTGGCCAGCAGGGTCATCACCGCATCGGGGCGGCCATGCCAGCTGTCGCGGGTCGCGGCCAGCAGCGGGGTCATGCCGGCGTGTGCGGTATTGACGTCGACGCCGCGCGCGATCAATTCGCGCAGCAGACGCAGATCCGGCAGCACGGCGGCCAGCACCGGCAGGCTGCGCTGGTCGCGATCATCCCCCGCCGGCAGCACGCGGACGTCGGCGCCGGATTCAATCAGCGCCAGTGCACGATCGACGCGGCCGGCGCGCGCGGCGGCATACAGCGCGACATCGGGCGCCGCGTCGAGCGGCTCTTCGGAGAGCGCGACCGCAGGATCGCCCTGCATTTCGACGATCTGGATCGGCAACGCGGCCGGCGGCGCGAGGCGTTGCAGCACGGCATGCAGACCGAGCGAGGCGAGGACGGCGAGGATGGCCAGTCCTGCGCGCGGGCCGATGCCGCCGGCCGGCAGCCAGGCCGGCACCAGCACGAGCGCGACGATCGCCGCCACGCACAGCGCTGCGCCGACGCCGCGCCAGTTACCGGTCTCGCGCTCCGACAGCGCGCGCCAATGGGTGCGCAGGTCGCCGCCGTCGCGCTCGATCGCATGCCACAGCGGCCAGGTGCGCCAGAAGCCGATCACCGCGAGACCGACCGCGACACTCAACGCGAGCGCCGCGCCGAGTTCACCGCCCTGCCGCAACGCGGACAGCGGCCAGGCGACCAGCGCCGCCGTCGCGAGCGTGGCACCGCCCCAGGCACCGGTCAGCGACAGCAGATCGGTCCGCAGCGTGGCGCCCGCGGGCACGGCGCGCGTGCGCCAGCCACGGATGACCAGCGCGAATGCAGGCTGTGCGAGCGCGCCAGCGACCGCGGCGAGCGGACCGCCGACGAGCGTCAGCGCAGCCAGCGCGACGCCGGCCAGAAGCACGAGGATCAGGGAACGGGCGAACGCGGACGACGGCCGCTGCGCGGACTCAGGCATCGGTGCCCCAGTCCTCCGTCAGTGGATCGTGGACCAGACGCGGCGGCATCTGCAGATGGAATTTCTGCGTGCGCAGCTTCTCGCGGACAAGCGCGGCATCCTCGCGGGCGAGCTTTCGCTCGGGCGTCAGCGCCACATCGAGCACGAAGGTCAGTTCGCCCAGTTGCGCGCGCACCGGATCGGGCAGGACGTCGAACGCGTCGCGCTCGGCGAGGTACACGTAGGTGTCCGCCTTGCGCTGGCTTTTGTAGACGTAGGCGTGCATGGCCGAAGAACCGCGGAAACACGCTGGATTGTGCGGCATATCCACGGACTTGGGTATCGCAGCGCCCGCGCAGCGCGGAAATCCGACAACACGGGGTTCAGTGATAGCCGGCGTCGGCCGCCACCTTGCCGCGGAACACGCGGTACGACCACGCGGTGTAACCGAGGATCAATGGCAGCAGCACGACCAGTCCGGCCAGCACGAAGCCCTGCGACGACGGCGGCGAAGCGGCCTCCCAGATGCTCAGCGACGGCGGCACGATGTTCGGCCACATGCCCAGCACCAGCCCGAGAAATCCCAGTCCGAAGAAACTCAGCGTCAGCAGAAACGGGCGCGCGTCGCGGCCCTCGCGCATCGCCGCGCGCCACAGCCAGACGGCGTTGACCAATGCCAGCACCGGAACCGGCGACAGCCACCAGAAATTCCCGTCCTCGAACCAGCGCGCCATGATCTCGGAGTCGAGGAACGGCAGCCACGCGCTGACCAGCCCCATGAAGGCGGCGACGACCAGCACCAGCGGCCGGGTCAGCGTGCGCGCCATCTGTTGCAGCCGGCCTTCGGTCTTCAGGATCAGCCAGCCGCTGCCGAGCAGCGCGTAGCCGAACACCACCGCGGCGCCAGTCAGCATCGAGAACGGGCTGAACCAGTCCAGCACGCCGCCGGCGTACTTGCCCTCCTCCAGCGCCATGCCCTCGACCAGCGCGCCGAGGATCACGCCCTGTGCGAACGCGGCCAGCAGCGAGCCCAGCGCGAACGCGACGCCCCAGAAGCGCTTGCCGCGCTGCGCCTTGAAGCGGAATTCGAATGCGACGCCGCGGAACACCAGTGCGATCAGCATCAGCAGCACCGGCAGATACAGCGCCGACAGCACGATCGCGTAGGCGCGCGGGAACGCCGCCAGAAGACCGGCACCGCCGAGCACCAGCCAGGTCTCGTTGCCGTCCCAGATCGGCGCGGCGGTGGTCATCATGTGATCGAGCTGATCGCCGTCTTCGGCGAACGGCGCGAGCACGCCCAGACCCAGCACGAAGCCGTCCAGCAGCACGTACATCAGCACGCCGAAGCCGATCACGCCGAACCAGATCACCGGCAGCACGGTCTGCAGGTCGAGATCCATCAGTCGTCTCCCACCGGGCCGTCGGCCGCCGAGATCGGCCGCATCGGCGTACGTTCGCCGTCGTCGTGATCCGGGCCATCGTCGATGGGCTGCGGGCCCTTGCGGATCATCTTGAGGATGTAGCCGCCTCCGGCGCCGAACACCACCGCGTAGGCGATGAAGAATGCGCTCAGCGAAATGATCACGCTGGTGCGGTCGATGTCGCTCACCGCATCCGCGGTGCGCAGCAGTCCCTGGATCGCCCAGGGCTGGCGGCCGATCTCGACGACGAACCAGCCCGCCAGCACCGCGATGAAACCGCTCGGCGCCATCAGCCGCCAGGTGTTCAGCAGCCACTTCGATTCGAACAGCCAGCGCCGGCGCCACGCCCACAGCGAGACGACGGCGAGCAGCAGCATCGCCATGCCGATGCCGACCATGACCCGGAACGCGTAGAACACCGGCGCCACCGGCGGCCGTTCGTCGCGCGGCACCGCGGTCAGCGGCGCGATCGTGCCGTCCCAGCTGTGGGTCAGGATCACGCTGCCGAGCCGCGGAATCGCGATCTCGAAATCGTTGCGTTCTTCGTCCACGTTCGGCACCGCGAACAGCACCAGCGGCACGCCCTCGCCGGGCGCGCTCTCGTGCCAGTGCGCTTCCATCGCCGCAAGCTTGACCGGCTGCACTTCGCCGGTCTTCAGACCATGCAGATCGCCGACGAAGATCTGCGGCGGCACCGTGATCGCCGCGAACGCGACCGAGAGTTTGAGCATCCGCGTCGCAGCATCGACGTGTTCGCCGCGGCGCAGATACCAGGCCGCCACCCCGCCGATGACGAAGCACGTGGTGATGAACGCCGCCAGCGCCATGTGCGCCAGCCGGTACGGGAACGAGGGATTGAAGATGATCGCCATCCAGTCGGCCGGATGGAACACGCCGTCGATCAGCTCATAGCCCGCCGGCGTGTGCAGCCAGCTGTTGGCCGAGAGGATCCAGAACGTCGAGATCAACGTGCCCACCGCCACTAGACACGTCGACAGGAAATGCAATTTTTCTGACACCCGGCCCCAGCCGAACAGCATCACGCCGAGGAAGCTGGCTTCGAGGAAGAACGCCGTCAGCACCTCGTAGCTCAGCAGCGGCCCGAGGATGTTGCCCGCCGCGATGCTCAGCGCCGACCAGTTGGTGCCGAACTGGAAGCTCATGACGATGCCCGACACCACGCCCATGCCGAACGACACGGCGAAGATCCGCATCCAGAAGAAGTACAGCTCGCGCCACACCGGGTCGCGCGTGCGCAGCCAGCGGAATTCCAGGAACGCCAGCCAGCTCGACAGACCGATCGTGAAGGCCGGAAACAACACGTGGAACGAGATCACGAATCCGAACTGGATCCGCGACAGCAGCAGGGCGTCCAAGGAGGGCTCCGGTGGGGCGGCGCGCAGCGAGTCTGCGGGCGCGCGCGTGAAAGCGGGATGAGGCACGGCGTCGCGCGACATCGCGTCGCGGTCCGACCATGACCTTCGCCAGAGCGGCCCGGGCAGCCGTGCCCGTTACACTTCGGCTTCTTTTCGCTTCATGGAACCGTCGAATGCGTCGACTGCCGTTGAGCTGGGTGCTTGCCTGCGCCCTCGTGTCTCCCGCCGCCCTGGCGCAACCTGCGCAGCCGCTGACGATGGAGCGGATCATGGCCGATCCGGACTGGATCGGTGCGCCGGTCGAAGGCGCATGGTGGCGCTGGGATGGCCAGGCGGCGTACTACACGCTCAAGCGCGAGGGCAGCAGTGTCCGCGAGACCTGGCAGCAGCCGCTCGCCGGCGGTGCCTCGGCCCGTGTCGAAGACGGCGCGCGCGCCGATCTCGATGCGCAGAACCCGATCACCGATGCCACCGGCACGCGCATGGCGTTCCTGCGCAATGGCGATCTGTTCGTGCGCGATCTGCGCACCGGCGCGCTGACCCAGGTCACGCGCACCGAAGCCCCGGAAGCGCAGCCGCAGTGGTCGACGACCGGCGGTCTGGTCTGGCGCGCCGGCAACGACTGGTTCGGCTGGGACGCGCAACGCGGCACCACGCAGCTGGCCAGCCTCAAGGCCGAGGACGATCCGGCCAAGCCGCCGAAGGACGACGACCTGCGCGATCGTCAGTTGCGCATGATCGAAACGCTCCGCGTCGAGCGCGATCGCCGCGACGGCCTGCGCACGCAGAACGAGACCTGGCGCCGCAGCGATGCCACGCGCGCCCCCGGTCCGGTGTTCCTTGGCAAGGACGTCACGATCGCCGGGAGCGCGCTGTCACCGGCCGGCGATCGGCTGATCGTCGCGACGACCGCCAAGAGCGGCGATGAAGGGCGCGAGGGCAAGATGCCGCGCTACGTCACCGAATCGGGCTACGAGGAATTCGAGGACGTGCGCACGCGCGTCGGCCGCAACGATCCGCTGCCGCACACGCTGTGGCTGGTGGATGTGGCCAGCGGCCAGGCGCGTGAGCTCAAGACCGACACCCTGCCCGGCATCGGCACCGATCCGCTGGCCGACCTGCCCCGGTCCGCCGGCAAGGACGCGCTCAAGGGCAACCGTCCGGTGCGTCTGGAACTCGACGGCCGCGGCGGTGGCGGCGGTGCGATCCGCTGGAGCGATGACGGTCGCAGCGTCGCGCTGTCGATCCACTCGGTCGACAACAAGGACCGCTGGCTCGCCACTGTCGATCTGGCCGGCGCGACGCTGCAGAACCGCGATCGCCTGACCGACGCCGCGTGGATCAACTGGGATTTCAACGAGTTCGGCTGGCTGCCCGACAACCGCACGCTGTGGTTCCTGTCGGAAACCTCCGGCTACTCGCATCTGTATCTCAACGACGGCGGCCGCTCGCGCGCGCTGACCTCGGGCCAGTGGGAAGTCTCGTCGCCGGTGATGTCGCGCGACGGCAGCCGCTTCTTCTTCCTGTGCAACCAGCAGTGGCCGGGCCGTTACGAGGTCTGCAGCGCGAGCGGCGGCACGGTCAGCGAACTCACGAAGACCGGCGGCATCGAAGACTTCGCGCTGTCGCCCGACGAGACCCGCCTGCTGCTGCGCACCTCCAGCAGCTACACGCCGCCGCAGCTCGCCGTCGCCGATGTCGCCGGCGGTGAAGTCCGCGTGCTCACCGACACCCGCACGGCCGAGTTCAAGGCGCACGACTGGCTGCAGCCCGAGTACGTGCAGATTCCGTCCAAGCACGGCGCCGGTACGGTCTGGGGCAAGTTCTACGCGCCGGAGAACTACGAGCCGGGCCGCAAGTATCCGGTCGTGCTGTTCGTGCACGGCGCCGGCTACCTGCAGAACGTCAGTGACCGCTATCCGAACTACTTCCGCGAGCAGATGTTCCACAACCTACTGGTGCAGCAGGGTTACATCGTGCTGGATCTCGATTTCCGCGCGTCCGCCGGCTATGGCCGCGACTGGCGCACGGCGATCTACCGGCAGATGGGCCATCCGGAACTCGAGGATTACCTCGACGGCATCGACTGGCTGGTCGACCACCACCAGGCCGACCGCGACCGCGTCGGCATCTACGGCGGCAGCTACGGCGGCTTCATGACCTTCATGGCGCTGTTCCGCGAGCCCGGCGTGTTCAAGGCCGGCGCCGCCCTGCGCCCGGTCACCGACTGGTCGCAGTACAACCACGCCTACACCGCGAACATCCTCAATACGCCGGACATCGACCCCGAGGCGTACCTGAAGTCCTCGCCGATGGAATACGCCGACCGCCTGCAGGACAACCTGCTGATCGCGCACGGCATGATCGACGACAACGTGTTCTACAAGGACTCGGTGATGATGGCCCAGCGCCTGATCGAGCTGCGCAAGGACAAGTGGGAACTGGCGAGCTACCCGCTCGAGCGCCACGCCTACCAGCACCCGGCATCGTGGTATGACCAGTACCGCCGCATCTATGAACTGTTCGAGCGCACGCTGAAATGACCGCGCCCGGCCCGTTGCCGGCGGTCGAGCTGCTGCGGCCGTCGCCGTGGAAGATGCTCGCGCTGCTGGCGATCTCGGCCGGGTTCGTGTGGATGGCGGTCGTCATCGGCGAGCGCCATCTGCTGATCGCGTGGCTGTGCGGGGGATTCTTCGGGCTGTGCGCACTGGTCGCCTTGGTGTCGCTGCTGCCCGGCGCGAACCATCTGCGGCTCGATGCCGATGGCATCGAACTGCGCTCGCTGTTCCGGGTCACCCGCTGGGGCTGGCGCGATGTCGTGCGTTTCGGCCCGACACGCGTCGGCCTGCATACGATGGTCGGCATCGACTTCGCCGACCACGTGGACGCCGCAGCGCGCCTGCGTCGCGTCAATCGCGGCCTGACCGGCTTCGATGGCGCCCTGCCCGACACGTTCGGACACACGGCGGCCGCACTCGCGGCAAAGCTCGAAACCTGGCGCCAGGCGCACGCCTGAGCGACGCGCGGCACTGACCACAATCAATGCCGCCACACGGGCGCCGCCTACAATGCGGGCCATGAACGATTTCGACACCGTCCGCGACTATCTGACCGGCCTGCAGGACCGGATCTGCCATGCAATCGAAGGCGCCGATGGCCGCGCCCGATTCGTCGAAGACCTGTGGCAGCGTGCAGAAGGCGGCGGTGGCCGCACCCGTATCCTGCGCGACGGCGCGGTGTTCGAGCAGGCCGGCATCGGTTTCTCCGATGTCTCCGGCACGGCCCTTCCGCCGTCGGCCAGCGCCAACCGGCCCGAACTCGCAGGCGCCTCGTGGCGCGCCTGCGGCGTGTCGCTGGTGTTCCATCCGCACAATCCTCACCTGCCGACCACGCACGCCAACGTGCGCCACTTCCGCGCCGTGCGCGACGGCGAGACCGTGGCCTGGTGGTTCGGCGGCGGCTTCGATCTGACGCCGTTCTATCCGGTCGACGAGGACGTGCTGCACTGGCACCGCACCGCGCGCGACCTGTGCGAACCCTTCGGCGGTCAGGCGCGCTACGACGCGCACAAGCGATGGTGCGACGACTACTTCTTCCTCAAGCACCGCAACGAGACGCGCGGCGTCGGCGGCCTGTTCTTCGACGACCTGCACGGCGATTTCGACAACGACTTCGCCTACATGAGCGCGGTCGGGGACGGCTTCCTCGATGCCTATCTGCCGATCGTCGAGCGCCGCAAGCACGCGCCGTATGGTGAGGCGGAGCGCGAGTTCCAGCTGTATCGCCGCGGGCGCTACGTCGAGTTCAACCTGGTCTACGACCGCGGCACGCTGTTCGGCCTGCAGTCGGGCGGACGCGCCGAATCGATCCTGATGAGCCTGCCGCCGCGCGTGCGCTGGGAATACGGGTTCGCGCCGGACGCCGGCAGTGACGAGTCCCGCCTGGCGGCCTACCTCCATCCGCGCGACTGGCTGGCCGAGCTGGCCTGAACACGCCGGATCGGCCGGTGACCGCATTCGACGACGCCACGCAGCCGGTCCTCGTGATGAACGACCTGCGCCTGCTGCATGTCGATGACGCCCTCTTGGCATTCGACAAGCCCAGCGGCCTGCTGTCGGTGCCTGGCCGCGGCGCGGACAAACAGGACTGCCTCGCGACCCGCGCCCTGGCGCAGTGGCCGGACGCACGCGTCGTGCATCGGTTGGATCAGCCGACTTCGGGCGTCATCGTGCTGGCGCAGAACGCGGAGATGCAGCGCGCTCTCGGTGATGCCTTCGCCGAACGTCGCGTCGACAAACGCTACGTCGCCATCGTCGATGGCTGGCCCGACGCGGATGCCGGCACGATCGATCTGCCGCTGCAGGCCGACTGGCCGAACCGGCCGCGGCAACAGGTTGACTGCATCAGCGGCAAGCCCGCAAGGACCCGCTGGCAGGTCCTGTCGCGCACGCAGACTACGGACAGGGCGCCCTGCACCCGGTTGGCGCTGATGCCCGAGACCGGCCGCACGCACCAGCTGCGTGTGCACCTGCGGGCGATCGGCCATCCAATCCTCGGCGATGCGCTGTATGCCTCGCCCGAAGCACATGACCGCGCGCCGCGGCTGTTGCTGCACGCGGAATCGCTGAAGTTCGAACATCCGGCGACCGGCGCGTCGCTGCACATCATGTGCCCTGCGCCGTTCTGATACTTCGGCACACCCGCAACGCCTGCAACAACCATCGCAGCAAATTCCGGACATAAAAAAGCCCCGCAGGCAGGGGGGGCCTACGGGGCTCGGGGAACCGGGCGCGGGGAGACGCCTGATGGTTCCGGTCGATCACTCCAGGGGAAGGAAGCGATCTGGCGACAGACCTTGCATCTGTCGAGGGACATAAGACCATTCTGCGGATGGATGGATCGTGAAGATTCCGGTTAATTTTCTGTTGGATTCAGGCCGCATTTACTCGCAATCCGCGCAAACACCGGCGCCGCCAGAAGAGGCACATTTCCGGCGATAAACGGGCATCAATGCGCCTCGTCCCAGTTGTCGCCGATGCCGCTGTCGACGACCAGCGGCACCCGCAGTGCGCCGGCGCTGGTCATCCGGGTCACGACCTCGGCCAGCAGCGTGTCGACGAAATCCAGATCCGCTTCGAACACCAGTTCATCGTGCACCTGCAGGATCATCTTCGCGCGGTCCGCGTGATCGGCGATCCAGCTGTCGATCGTGATCATCGCCCGCTTGATGATGTCGGCCGCCGTGCCTTGCATCGGCGCGTTGATCGCGGCGCGCTCGGCGCCAGCGCGCTGGGAGGGATTGCCCTTCTGGATGAAATCCAGCGTCAGCCGCCGTCCGAACACCGTCTCGACATAACCGGTCTCGCGCGCCTGCAGCCGCGTGCGGTCCATGAAGTCACGCACGCCCGGATATCGCGAGAAGTACAGCGCGATGTAGTCCTGCGCCTCGCCGCGGCCGATGCCAAGATTGCGCGCCAGACCGAAGGCACTCATGCCGTACATCAGACCGAAGTTGATCGCCTTGGCCGCGCGTCGCTCGTTGCCGGTGACCTCGTCCAGCGGACGGGCGAACACTTCGGCCGCCGTCGCGCGGTGGATGTCGACGCCGGATTCGAACGCGCGCACGAGTCCCGGATCCTCGGACAGGTGGGCCATGATCCGCAGTTCGATCTGCGAGTAATCGCAGGCGATCAGCTTGCGGCCCGGCGGCGCGACGAAAGCGCGGCGGATGCGGCGGCCGTCGTCGGTGCGGATCGGAATGTTCTGCAGGTTCGGATCCGACGACGACAATCGCCCCGTCGCCGCGCCCGCCTGGTGATAGCTGGTGTGCACGCGACCGGTGGTCGCGTTGATCATCTCCGGCAGCTTGTCGGTGTAGGTGCTGCGCAACTTCGCGAGGCCGCGGTATTCGAGGATCACGCGCGGCAGTTCGTGCTGGTCGGCGATCGCCTCCAGCGCCTCCTCGTTGGTGCTCGGCTGGCCCTTCGGCGTCTTGACGACCGCCGGCAGCTTCAGCTCGTCGAACAGCAACGCGCCCAGCTGCTTAGGCGAATCGAGATTGAAGGTACGGCCGGCGAGTTCGGTCGCTTTCTGCTGCGCGGCGAGCATGCGCTTCGACAGGTCCGCGCTCTGCCGGCGCAGTTCGTCGGCATCGACGCGCACGCCGTTGGCCTCGATGCGCGCGAGCACCGGCACCAGCGGCATCTCGATGTCGGTGTACACGCGCGCAAGGCCCGCATCGGCCTCGATCCGCGGCTTCATGACCCGGTGCAGTCGCAGGGTGATGTCGGCATCCTCGGCGGCGTACTTCGACGCGTCGTCGATGGCGACCTGTGAGAACGAGATCTGCTTGGCGCCCTTGCCGGCCACATCCTCGAACTTGATCGTCTCCATGCCCAGATGGCGCTTGGCCAGCGAATCGAGATCGTGGCGGGCGATGCCGGCGTCGAGCACGAAACTCTCGAGCAGCGTGTCGTCGGCGTAGCCGCGCACCTCGACGCCATGCCGGCGCAGCACGTGGATGTCATACTTGCCGTGCTGGCCGAGCTTGCGCTTGGCCGGGTCTTCCAGCACACCGCGCAGCGCATCGAGCACCAGCGCGCGGTCGAGCTGCGCTGGTGCACCGGGATAGTCATGGCCGACTGGGATGTAAGCGGCGCGGCCGGGTTCGATCGCGAAGCTCAGACCGACCAGGCCCGAGCGCATCGCATCCAGCGCGTCGGTTTCGGTGTCGAACGCGAATTCGTCGGCGGCCTGCAGCTGCGCGACCCAGGCATCGAGCTGCTCGCGCGTCATCACCGTCTCGTACTCGCCCGGCACCGACAGCGCGGGATCGAGTGTCGACGGCGGCGCGGGGATCGCGACCGCGGCGGCGCCCGCCGACGCAGCGCTGGTATCGCCCGCAGCGTCGAGATCCTTCAGCGCCTGGCCGAAGCCATAGCGCGCGTACAGCACGCGCAGGGCATCGATCGCACGCGGCCGCAGGATCAGCGTTTCCGGGCCGCCATCGAGCGCGACATCGGTCTTGATCGTCGCCAGCTCACGGCTCAGCGGCAGCTGGTGCAGCGCCTCACGCAGGTTCTCGCCGATCTTGCCCTTGATGTTGCCCGCGTTCGCGATCACGCCATCGAGTGATTCGTATTCGGTGAGCCACTTCGCGGCGGTCTTGGGCCCGCACTTCGGCACCCCGGGAATGTTGTCGATGCTGTCGCCCATCAGCGCGAGCAGGTCGACGATCTGGTCGGCGCGGACGCCGAACTTCTCGCGCACGGTGTCGTCGCTGTCCATGCGGCTGCCGCTCATCGTGTTGACCAGGGTCACGCGCGGGCGCACCAGCTGGGCGAAATCCTTGTCGCCGGTGGAGATCGTCACCTCGATACCGGCGTCGGCGGCCTGCAGCGCCAGCGTGCCAATCACGTCGTCGGCCTCGACGCCGGGGACGCGCAGGATCGGAAAGCCCAGCGCCTCGACGATGGTGCACATCGGTTCGACCTGCGCACGCAGTTCGTCGGGCATCGGCGGGCGATTGGCCTTGTACTGGTCGTAGAGATCGTCGCGGAAGGTCTTGCCGGGCGCATCGACGACGAATGCCGCGAAGTCCGGCGCCTCCTTCAAGGTCGCGCGCAGCATGTTGACGATGCCGAACAGGGCGCCGGTGGGTTCACCGTCTGCGTTTGTCAGCGGGGGCAGCGCGTGGAACGCGCGATACAGGTACGAGGACCCGTCGATCAGGATGAGGCGTTTCGTCATTCGGGGATTCTAAGGGGTCCGTCGTTCGCGCCGCGTTCGAACCGGAGCCCCGGATGCTGCTGCGTGGCGCGGGGCCGCGCCCGGCGCGCACTGACAGAATCCGAACACCGCGTCGCGATAATCCGGCCCATACGGGGAGTCTGTATGCGCATGTCCTGCCAGGGCTGGTCGAATCACCGGTGTCACGCCATCCGCAGCCCGGACGCGTGGTCGGTCCGATGACGCGTCCGGACGGCGTGCCGCCCGCGACCGACTGGACAGCAGGCACCGTCTGCCGCAATTGCGGCGCCGCATGGGGCGAAGGCCCCTACTGCAGCCAATGCGGACAGAAGGCGGCGCAGCGCCTGCAGCTGGGCGATCTGCGCCGTGAAACCTGGGAGAAGTGGCGGCTGTTCGAATTGTCGGTCGCGCGCACTGCCGGCCGCCTGCTGCTGCGCCCCGGCACCGTGGCCCGCGAATACGTGGCGGGCGCGCGCGTGCGCCATGTGCATCCGCTGAAACTGCTGCTGGTCTGCGTCGCGCTGCTGGTGCTGGTGCTCAACGCGAGCGGTTTCCTGCAAGTGGGCGGCGCCCAGTATCGCGATGCGATGGCGATGATGCAGCGCTACGCAAACTGGAGTTTCACCCTGGGCTTCTTCGCGGTGGTCGCCAGCACGGTGCTGGTGTTCGGGCGGCGCCGTTACAACCTGGTCGAACACATGGTGCTGGCCGCCTATGCATTGGCGGTGATCATCGTGCTGAATCTGGTCAACCAGCTGCCACTCCTGGCGATGCGCGATCCCGCTCTGGTGCTGCCGTGGCGCGAGGCCGCCAAGTGGTACATGTACGCGGTCAAAGCCGTGGTGCTGGCCCTCGCCTTCCGGCAGTTCTTCGAGCTCGACCTGCGCCGGGAGGGTTGGCGCCTGGCGCTCGCGCTGGTGGTGTTCATCGCGATCGACTGGCTGCTGCGACGCGCCTACGCCCATCTCATCGTTGCGATCGTCTACGCGCAAACGCCCTGATCCACGCCGCCAGAGGAATGGCCATGTCCCGACGTTTTTTTGCCCGCTCGTTCCGTCCGTTGCCTGCGGTGTTGCCGCTGGCCTTGTTGCTGGCCGCCTGCGGGGATCGGGAGGCCACGCCGCCTGCGTCCGCCGCGTCCGCTGGCGGCGACGCGCCCGGTCGCGCGGAGCTGGTCGAGCAGCTCGCATCGACGCTGCAGGCCTGCTCTTACGACGGCCGTCCCGAACTGCTCGATCCGGCAACGCTGACCGGCGACGCGCCGGCCGACTGCCGCTCGATGGTCGAACAGGTGATGGGCTTCACCGGCCTGCCGCAGAACTTCGTGGTGACCGAAGGCCCGGTCGCGAATGCGGCGGCGGTGATCCTGTTCGACGAACAGAAGATTCCGCAGCGCGTGATCGCGTTCAACCGCAATTTCCTCGGCGAGGTGCGCGCGGCGACGAACGACAATCCGTGGGCGCCGGTCAGCATCATGGCGCACGAGATCGGCCACCATCTGTCGGGCCACACGATCACCGGCACCGGCAGCCAGCCGCCGATCGAGCTGGAAGCCGACAAGTTCAGCGGCTTCGTGCTGCAGCGCATGGGCGCGAGCCTCGCCGATGCGCGCAGCGCGATGACCTCGCTGGGTGCCGATCACGTGACCGCGACCCACCCCGCGCGCAGTGACCGCCTCGCGGCGATCGGCGACGGCTGGATGGAAGCCTGCAGCCAGGCGGGCCGCGCCGACTGCCAGAGCGGCACCGGCACGGGCACGCCGCCGCCGCAGACGACGCCATCACCACGCAGTGCATCCGTGCGACTGCCGGCGCCGTCCGCGCAGACCATTCCGTTCAAGTACGGGCGTTTCGTCGTCGACGAAACCGGACGACTCGATCCCGAGCTGCTCAAGGGCCTCGATACCGCGCTCTACGACCTCGCGCAGAAACAGGGCATCGAGCTGGCGCTGCTGGTGGTCGACGATCTGCATGGCATGAGCGCACAGGACTACGCGTGGGCGATGCTGCGGCAGTTGCGGATCGGCAAGCTCGATCTCGGCAATGGCGGCGTGTTCGTCGTCGCGCCCGGTCAGGGCACGTCGGCGGTGGCATTCGCGCCGGGCATCGCCAAGCAGCTGGAGTTCGCCGATCCGGTGAAGCAGTTCGATCGCTGGATCAACGAATCGTGGCAGCGCGACTGCCAGGACGCGGACGGTTGCGGCATCTCCAGCCGGAGTCTGCTCGGCATCGTCGAGTCGCAGGTGCGTTCGCTGACCAGCAGCGGCGTGCAGTTCCAGATCCGCTTCCAGTCGATCCAGGAGGTACTGGATTTCTCTGCCGCGCGTCTGGCCGAACGTCGCGCAGGCCGCGAATGGGATGACAAGCGCGACCAGGCACTGGGATCGCTGACCCGCTTCACGGCCACCGTCACCGATCTGACACCGCAACCCGAGCAGCTCAAAGTCAACGAGAACGTGGTCCGCGACGGCCGCTGGCGTGCCGTCGTGGTCCGCACCGAGGACGGCAAGGACACCACGCTGTATCTGCAGTCGCAGACCGAACAGCTGATGCCGGGCGGCAGGCTGGAGGTCGGCAAGCGCTACAGCTTCGTCGGAGAGCTGATGTCGACCGGTGCGTTTCACACCGACCAGGGCGTCCTGCAGGGCAATGTGCAGCTCTGGCTCTTCAGCTACGACCCGCTCGACTGAGCACGACGGCCGTTCGCGGACGCCGCGTCCACGTCGGCATCCGCGAGGCGCGCGCATACTGCGACTTCAATCTCCGACACAGGGAAATCCGTCATGACACGTCTCAGAATCGCGCTGCTCGCCGCCTGCCTGGCCGGGCTGACCGCATGCGCGACGACTGGCGGTTCCGGCATGCCCGACGGCGTGCCTGCCGATGCCGAACAGGTGACCCGCACCGAGTCCAACGGCGATCAGATCACCGAGTACCGCATCTCCGGCCAGCTGCGCGCGGTGCAGGTCGTGCCCTCGCGCGGTCCGGCGTATTTCCTCTACGACCGCGACGGCGACGGCAGCATCGACGGCGACCGCGACGACGTGCCGCAGACCTATTTCAAGCTGTTCGGCTGGTAAGTCCGTGGGCGAGGTGTTGCGCGTCGCGCTGGTCGGCTATGGCCTCGCGGGTCGCGTGTTCCATGCGCCACTGATCCGGGCGACGCCCGGATTTGCGCTGCACACCGTGGTGTCCAGCGACGCGGGCAAGGTGCATGCGGACCTGCCCGACGCGCGCGTCGAAGCGGATCCGCAGACTGCGTTCGACGATCCTGCAATCGATCTCGTCGTCATCGCTTCGCCCAACGCGACACATGCGCCGCTGGCGATCGCGGCGCTGCAGGCCGGCAAGCATGTCGTCGTCGACAAACCGTTCGCGATCGATCTGCGCGAAGCGCTGGAGGTCGCCGCGGCAGCACGCGCGAGCGGCCGACTGCTCGGCGTGTTCCACAACCGTCGCTGGGATGCCGATTTCCTCGCGCTGCGTACGCTGGTCGAGGCCGGCACGCTGGGCGACATTGCCGAAGTCCATTCGCATTTCGATCGATTCCGCCCGACCGTGCCCGATCGCTGGCGCGACCGCGCGGGTCCGGGCGCGGGGCTGTGGCTGGATCTCGGCCCGCATCTGGTCGATCAGGCCCTGCAGCTGTTCGGCGTGCCGGATGCGGTGCAGGCCGACATCGCGATCCAGCGCACTGGCGCCGTGGTCGACGACTACTTCCATGTGGTGCTGCGCTATCCGCGACTGCGCGTGATCCTGCATGCGGGCGCGCTGGTGCCTGGCGCCAGCCTGCGGTTCGCGGTGCACGGCAGCGGCGGGAGCTGGTTCAAGCATGGACTCGATCCGCAGGAAACAGCGCTTCGCGATGGCGCGGTGCCCGGCTGCGACGGCTGGGGTGTCGACCCCGCGCCCGGGCGACTACTGCGCGTGGACGCGGATGGCACGCTGCACGACGCGCCATCGCCGGCACCTGCAGGCGATTACCGCGTGTTCTATGCCGGCATCCGCGATGCGATTTGCGAAAGTGCGGCGCCTCCGGTCACTCTCGACGAAGCGCTCGATGTCATGCGCGTGCTGCAGGCAAGCACCGACAGCGCTAACGGGCATGTGGTGGCGCTGACGTAGACGTCGACGCATATGCGAACGGCGCCCCGAATCCGGGACGCCGTTCGTGTGACACACGCGCAGAGCGCGATCAGTTCTGCAGCAGCTCACCCACCAGCGCATCGGCGCCGTAGACCGACTTCAGCGATTCGATGATCGCCGCGCTGTGCACCGACACCGTGCGGTTGAGCTTGGGGTCGTACCAGAAGCTGCCGCCCAGCGAGTGGATGTTGCCGTCGAACGCGAGACCGATGACCTGCGCGTCGCGGTTGATCACCGGGCTGCCGGAGTTGCCGCCGATGATGTCGTTGGTGCTGACGAAGTTGAAACGCGTGTCCTGCGCGATGCGGCCTTCCGCATCCAGCCAGCGCTTCGGCAGCGCGTACGGCTCGGCGCCGGTGTTGCGCGCGAACACGCCGCCCATCGTCGTGAACGGCTCGATCGCCTTGCCGTTTTCTTCCCAGCCGGCGACATCGCCGTAGGACAGGCGCAATGTGAACGTCGCATCCGGATACACCGTGGTGCCGAGCTTCTCGAAGCGCACCTTGGCGATCTGCGTGGCGGCGCGCGATTCGATCGACGCCACCTCCGACTCCTGGCGCTGACGCAGCGCACGTGCCGGCGCATCGACCGCGCGGGCCAGACGGATGAAGGGATCGTCCGAGGCTTCGATCGCCGCGGCGCCGCCGCTCCACAGACGCTCGCGCTCGGCGACGTCGGCAAGCTTCGAGCCTTCGACGAGTGCCTTGGCGACCTGTGCGGGCGACTGCGTGCCGAGCACGGACTTCACCAGCGGATCGTCGGTGCCAAGCAGTTCGCGGAACTTGGTCAGCGACCAGGTCAGCTTGGCGATCTCGAACTCGGGATACACGGGCGCCTTGCTCAGCAGAGTCTGGCGCAGACGGCCCTGGCCGGCGTCCTGGAACTCCGGCAGACGGGCGTCGTTGGCCTTCGCGCGTTCGGTGCCGCCGCGCACCAGCGTGCGGGCGATGCCGAACAGGCGCGAGTCGAAACCACGGCCCTGCTCGAGCAGCATGTAGGGCACGGCGAGCTGACGCGCGACGACCTGCGCGGCTTCCACTTCGTTCCAAGGCGCGGCGTCCACACCGTCGCGCAGACGCGCTTCCTCGGCGCGTTTGCCGGCGAACACCTGCGGGTCGAGCAGCGCCTGCAGCTGGCCGCGGAACACCTTGTAGCTGTTGTCGGTGAACGTGAGATCCGACTGCGCCTGACGCGTGGCTTCGTCGTCACTGCGGCCGTACTGGCCCAGCATCGCGCGGCGTTCGGCCAGCCACAGCAGGTTGTTGATCAGGCTGACGTCACGCACCGTTTCCAGCTGCGCGACGGTGAGCTGGCGCTGGGTGCGGCCCGGATGGCCGGTGACCATGACCAGTTCGCCCGGCTCGGCGCCCTGGGGGTTGAGCGTGAAGTGATGCTCGACGTTCGCCGGCTTGCCGTCCTCGTAGGCGCGCAGCAGCGCGGCGTCGAGGTTGTAGCGCGGGAAATTGAAATTGTCGGGATCGCCGCCGAAGAAGCCGACCGAATACTCGGGCGTGAACACCAGGCGCACGTCGGAATAGCGGTGGTAGCGGTAGAGATGCTGCTGGCCGCCGTTGTAGAGCTCGACCACATCGCAACGCGTCTTCGCTTCGTCATCGCCGACGCATTCCGATTCGATGCGGCTCTTTTCGGCATTGCGCGCATCCACGTAAGCCTGGCCCTGCTTGCCGTCGGCCGCGCTGGCCAGACGCGTGCTGACGTCGGTGATCTCCCGCAGCACGTTGAGTTCCTCGGCCGGACACTGCAGTTCCTCACCGCGCGCATCGGCGACGAAACCGTCGTTCTGCAGATCGCGCTGCGGCGAGGACAGGCCCTGCACGCAACCGACGACGCAGTGTGCGTTCGTCAGCACGAGGCCATCAGGGGATACGAACGAGCCAGAGCAACCGCCGGCCAGGCGCACCGAGGACTGCATCGCGTGGTCCACCCACGCCTGGTCCGGCGAGAACTGGTACTGCGACTGCAGCTGGGCCTTGGGCAGATTGTCGAGCGTCCACATGCCTTCGGCGGCGAATGCGGCGGGCGCAACGGCAAAGGCGAGCAGCCCGCCGACCGTTGCGGCGAAGCGCGTGCGTGCCTGGGAGCGGGAAGGAACGGGCGTGGAATCGGCGGACGCCATGGAATCTCCAGTCGAGGCGGCCGCGTCGCGGCCGAAGGCCGCCCAGCGTACGCGCACGCGCGTCCACGGGCGTGGCCGGAAGGTCATGGTCGTCGCGTCGGTTTGGTCTGCGCGCCGCGTTCACGTACGATCGGTCCGCGCGCGACACACGGAGGGCTGTCGCCAGTCTGCCGAGGAGCCCGATGCAACACCCCGACCGCCGCAAAACTGATCATCCAGACGCCGTCGCGCTCCGCGCCGGGCTCACGCCTGCGCAGACCCGCGCGATCGCGACACTCGAACAGTTCGGCTGGACCCTGCGCTTCGTGCGCCGTCCGCTGTTCCGCGACCCGGTGCCGGTGCTGTTCGAAAAGAACGGCAGCCGCTGGATCGTCGTCGACGGTGACGGCGGGCTCGACGAAAGCCAGAGCTTCGAAATCCGCGACTGAGGCCCTTCGGCCGGCAATGCGCGCGGTTCAGCTGAATGCGCATGACCGTCACGACCGGCTCGCTAGCATCCGGCCGTCTTCCACGACAGGAGCGGCCGATGTCTTCGTTCTCCATCTACCTCGTGGGCATGGCCGTGCTGATCGGCGGACTTGCCTATGGCGCGCACCTCGCCGGCCTCGCGCCGCAATGGATCGCCGTCGGCGTCATCGTGCTGCTGGGCCTGGGCATCGTGAAGGCGGTCTCGCGCACGCGTCGCCCGGATCCGCCGTCGGCCTGATCGAAAAGCAGTAGCGTCAGGCCGGTTGCAGGTTCGCGTAAGCCAGCACCAGCCACTTGCTGCCGGCATCGTCGAAATTGACCTGCACGCGTGCATGTGCGCCGTCGCCTTCGATGTCGGTCACGGTGCCGCTGCCGAACTTCACGTGGGTGACGTTCTGGCCCAGACGCACGGCCACCGACGGCGCCAGACTCGCGTGGCCGAAATCGCGCTGGCGCTGCGGGAACGACGCGCGCGTGGCCTGCGCCTTCGGCCGCACTTCGTGCAGCAGCACCGGCGGGATTTCGCGCAGGAAACGCGACGGCACGCCGAACATGTCCTGGCCGTGCAGACGCCGCGCTTCGGCGTAGGTCAGCACCAGCTTCTGCCGCGCGCGGGTGATGCCCACATAGGCGAGCCGGCGCTCTTCCTCCAGGCGTCCGCTTTCCTCGGCAGTACGCGCGCTCGGGAACAGGCCTTCTTCCAGACCGACCAGGAACACCAACGGGAATTCGAGGCCCTTGGCACTGTGCAGGGTCATCAGCTGCACGCCATCCTCGCCGGCCTGGGCCTGGCTTTCGCCGGCTTCCAGCGAGGCGTAGGCGAGGAACGCGACCATCTCGGTCAGCTGCGCGCTCTCTTCGTCGTCGCCGCGCACGAAGCGCGAGGCCACCGACACCAGTTCGTCGAGATTCTCGACCCGCGAATCCGCGCTGCCCTTCGATTCGTTGGCGTAATGCACGCGCAGGTTCGAGCGCGCCAGCACATGGTCGATCTTGTCCTTCAATGCCAACTCGGCCAGTTCGACCGACAGCTGGTCGATCAGCTGCGCGAACCCGGCCAGCGCATTGCGCGCGCGGCCGGCGAGCACGTTGCCTTGCGCGCAGCGCATCGCGGATTCCCACAACGGAATCCCGTGCGTGCGCGCCTGCTGGCGCACTTCGCCGAGCGTGCGTTCGCCGATGCCGCGCGGCGGCGTGTTGACCGCGCGCTCGAATGCCGCGTCGTCGTCGCGGTTGGCGACCAGACGCAGATAGGCCAGCGTGTCCTTGATCTCGGCGCGTTCGAAGAAGCGCACGCCGCCGTAGACGCGGTACGGCACCTGTTCGGCGACGAGCTGTTCTTCCATCGCGCGCGACTGCGCGTTGCTGCGGTAGAGGATCGCGATGTCGCCATGCGAGCCGCCATCGCGGACCCACTGCAGCGCGCGTTCGACGACGTAACGCGCTTCGTCGATCTCGTTGTAGGCCGAATACAGATCGATCGGATCGCCTTCGCCGCTGTCGGTCCACAGCTGCTTGCCGAGGCGCTCGGGGTTGTGCGCGATCACCGCATTGGCGGCGCCGAGGATGTTGGCACTCGAGCGGTAGTTCTGTTCGAGGCGGATCGTCTCCGCGCCCGGATAGTCGCGCAGGAAGCGCTGCACGTTTTCGACCTGGGCGCCGCGCCAGCCGTAGATCGCCTGGTCGTCGTCGCCGACCACGAACACCTTGCCGGTGTCGCCGGCGAGCACGCGCACGAAGGCGTACTGGATCGCGTTGGTGTCCTGGAATTCGTCGACCAGCAGATGGCCGAAGCGCTGCCGGTAATGCGCGAGCAACGCCGGCGTGTCGCGCAACAGCTCGTGCGCGCGCAGCAGGATCTCGGCGAAGTCGACCAGACCCGCGCGGTCGCAGCGCTCCTGGTACAGCGCATACGCCTTGCGCATGACCTCGGACCACTCGTCCGCGCCGTCCTGGATGTGCTGCGGGCGGCGGCCCTCGTCCTTCTGCGCATTGATCCACCACGCGATCTGCCGCGGCGGGAAGCGTGCGTCGTCCTGGAGCTCGAGCTGCTGCACGACGCGCTTCACCAGACGCAGCTGGTCGTCACTGTCGAGAATCTGGAAGCTCTCGGGCAGCTTCGCGTCCTGCCAGTGCAGGCGCAGCAGACGATGCGCGAGCCCGTGGAAGGTGCCGATCCACATGCCACGTGCGCCGCTGCGCAACTGCGCGTCGACGCGGTGGCGCATCTCGGCCGCGGCCTTGTTGGTGAAGGTGACGGCGAAGATGCCGTGCGCGGGCACGCCGACGACCTCGTTCAGCCACGCGATCCGGTGGGTGAGCACGCGGGTCTTGCCGCTGCCGGCGCCGGCGAGGACGAGGTAGTGGGCATCGGGCGCGGAAACAGCCTGACGCTGGGCGGCATTGAGGCCGTCGATAAGGTGTGACACATCCATCGCCGCATTCTACGCGGTCGCCGTCGCCGGCCCTGCGACGGATCAGGCGCCGCCGGGGCGGTTGAGCAAGGCCAGCGCGTCCTCGAACGGCACCGGGCGGGCGAACAGATAGCCCTGCAGCTCCTCGCAGCCGTGCGCGGCCAGCCAGTTCCACTGCAGGTCGGTCTCCACGCCCTCGGCCGTGGTGCACAGGCCCAGCCGCTGCGCCATGCGGATGATCGCGTCGCAGATTGCTTCGTCGTCCGGATCGCGGCCGAGATCCTGCACGAAAGAGCGGTCCAGCTTCACCCGGTGCAGCGGCAGGCGCTTGAGATAGGCGAGGCTGGAATAGCCGGTGCCGAAGTCGTCGATCGCGATGCACACGCCGGCGTCGCGCAGCGTCGCCATGTCGCGGATCACGTTGTCCGGGCTCGCCATGACCACGCTTTCGGTGAGCTCGAGTTCGAGGATACCGGCCGGCAGCTGGAAGTCGCGCAGCACCGACAGCACATCGTCGACCAGTCCCTGCTGGAACTGCGCGGCCGACACGTTGACCGCAAGCCGCAGATGGCCCCAACCGTGCGCCACGAGGATCCGGTGATGGCGCGCGGCCTCGCGCAACACCCAGCGCCCGATCGGCACGATCAGCCCGCTGTCCTCGCAGACGGCGATGAACGCGTCGGGCGTCAGCAGGCCGCGTTCGGGATGCTGCCAGCGCAGCAGCGCTTCCATGCCGACCGGCCGGCGCTGCTGGTCGAACTGCAGCTGGAACGCGAGCGCGAACTGGTCGGTCTGCAACGCGTCGCGCAGCTGCGACACCAGGGCGAGGCGTTCGCTGGCCTGGGTACCGAACTCGTCGCGATACGCGACGACGCAGTTCCGGCCCTGCTGCTTGGCCTGGTACATCGCCTGGTCGGCGTGGCGCAGCAGCAGCGCCGGATCGTCGCCGTCGCCGGGATGACGGCAGTAGCCGATGCTGGGCGTGATCTGCAGCGACGCCGCGCCGATCTCCATCGGCTGCGACAGCGCTGCGAATACGCGCTCGGTCGCGCGGGCGACGGCATCGCGGTCGGCGGCGTTCACCACCAGCACGAACTCGTCGCCGCCGAAGCGGCCGACCGTGTCTCCGGGCTGCAACGTCGCACGCAGGCGACGGCCCACGGTGCGCAGCACTTCGTCGCCACTCGCATGACCGAGGCTGTCGTTGATGAGTTTGAAATCGTCGAGATCGACGAACACCAGGCCGACGCAGCTGTCGCCGGCATCGGCGCGGGCCACGGCCTTGGCCAGACATGCCATCACCAGCTCGCGGTTCGGCAGCCCGGTGAGTTCGTCGTGGGTGGCGCGATGTGCGAGCGCGTCTTCCGCGCGGCGACGCTCGGTGATGTCGTTGAGGATGCCGACGAAATGCGTGAGCGCGCCGTCCTGGTCGCGCACCGGCGCCATGCGCAGTTCGTTCCAGAACGGCGAGCCGTCGCGCCGGTAATTGCGCAGCTGCACGCGGACCTCGCGTGCCTGTTCGATGGCCTCGCGGATCGCAGGCAGCGCGGGCTGGTCGCGTTCGTCGCCCTGCAGGAAACGGCAATTGCGTCCGATGCTGTCCTCGGCCGCGTAACCGGTGATGCGCGAGAACGCCGGATTCACGTACACGATCGGCTGATCGTCCGCGCAGGCATCGGCAATGATGATGCCGTTCTCGGTGGCTTCCACCGCGCGGCGCAACAGACGCAGATCCGATTCGTCGCGCAAGCGGCGGGTGACATCGAGCATGCCGCCCACAGCACGCACGGGTTGGCCGTCGGCGTCGCGCAGGATCGTACCGCGGTCCTCGACGTACGCGTAGTCCCCGTTCTCGCAGCGCAGGCGGTACTGCGCGTGCCATTCGGTCGCGCCGGTCGACAGTGCGGCGTCCAGATCGCGCCCGACACGCGCCTCGTCGTCGGGATGCAGCAGCGCCGACCACTGGTCGATCGTCGCCGCATGCGTGCGCCAGTCCCAGCCGTACTGCGCGGTGAAGCCCTCGTTCCACCACAGGCGGCCGGTGGCGATGTCCCAGTCCCAGATCGCATCGCTGGTGGCGCGCGCGACCATCTGGAAGCGCGCTTCGCTGCGTTCGCGTTCGGCTTCGACGCGCTCGCGGTCGCTGGTGTCGAGTACCAGCACCAAGCGCGCGGGGCGGCCGAGGAACTGCAGGCTGCTCGAATAGACCGTCACCGCGAATGTGCTGCCGTCGCGGCGCCGGTGACGGAAGCGGCGGCCGATGTGCGGCGCGGGGTCACGGGCGACTTCGCGCCGCACGGCGTCGCCATCCATGTCGACGACGATCGCATCCGCAGTGAGCTCGAGGAACCGTTCGAGCGCATACCCGTATTCGGCGATGGCGGCTTCGTTGACGGCGAGCAGCTGCAGCGTGTCGCGGTCGTAGACCAGTGACGGCAGCGGGTGGCGCTCGTAGAGATAGCGGTACTGCGCTTCGACATCGCGCATGCGCGCGGTGAGGTCGGTGATGGCACCCGCCGAACGCGCGATGTCGGCGCTCAAGGCGCGTTCGCGACGTGCGCCGACCACCAGCATGCGCAGACCGAACAGCCACGTGAGCAACAGCAGCCCGGCACCGGTGGCGAGCGCAGCCACGAACGTCCACCAGCCTGCGAGCAGGTCGTCGCGCCCCACGCCGACCGTCGCGATCAGCGGATAACGCGACAGGGCGTGGAAGCCGATCAGACGCCGCGTGCCGTCGAGATCGCTGCGCCCTTCGAGTAACCCGGCTTCATGCAGGTTGACGCCCTGCGTGAACAGCATCGACTCGCCCACATCGGTGCCGACGTAGGCATCGTCCGGATCGGAACGCGTGACGATCTGGCCGTTGCGGTGCACGAAGGTCGCGGTGCCACTGCGGCCGAGATCGAGCTCGCGCAGCAGCGCATGCAGCGAGGTCACCCGCAGATGGCCCAGCAGCCAGCGCGGCGATCCATCGGGCGCGTCAGAGACGGCCAGCGCGAGCGGCAGCACCCAGCCCTTGCCATCAACCGCCGGCAACGGATCACCGGCCTGCAGACGCGTGCCGTCCGGACCTTCTGGCGTCGCGAAGTCGGGCCGCGCATCGACCAGAGCGAGATCCTGTAGGTCCGGGTGACGCGACAGCACACCCTGCACGGTTGCGTCGACCAGGGCGCCGCTCGCGTCGGGCCCGCGCTGCCGGATCGCGTCCAGGTCGGCGCCGATGCCGGTGAAGGCCCGATCGAGGTTGCCGAGGGTCAGCTCGAGGTTGCGCGCGAGCCCAGCCGACATGTCGCGCACATAGCGCTCGCCGGCGTCCTGGCGCACGCGCAGATCATTCCAGGCCACGACCAAGGCCGCGGCGCAGACGCTGGCCACCAGCAGCCCACCGATCAGCAGCGCACGATTGCGCCGACGCCGCGCGCGCGCGACGTTCGATCGATCCTGTTCGCTGGCCCCTCCGTCCTGCATCGCAGCCCGACGTCCCCGTGTCACGGCGTCATCGATGCTGCCACAGATGACCGGTCGGGCGCGGCGCTCAGTGCGTGACGTGCTCGCGCTTGGCGGTGCTGTTGGTCATCAGCCGGTCGGTGTAGGCGATACCGATCGCCGACAGGATGAAACCGCCGTGGATGATCGTCTGCCACATCACGCCGGCCTGGGTGACCTTGGTGCAGGCCGGCGCGGCCAGCGACAGGCCCGCGGCGAGCGCCTGGGCATGCACGGTGGCGGCCGTGATGAAGTCAGCCGAACCGCAGACCGGTAGGCCGACTTCGCCGGCAGCGATGAAGGTTTTGAGCAAGTGGATGGAGGAGATGCCGATGATCGCCATCGCCAGCTTGACCTTGAGCACGCTCGCATTGACGTGGCTCAGCCACTCCGGCTGGTCCGGGTGGTTCTGCAGGCCCAGACGCGAAACGAAGGTCTCGTAGCCGCCGACGATCACCATCACCAGCAGGTTGGAGATCATCACCACGTCGATCAGGCCCAGCACCAGCAGCATGATTCCCTGCTCGGTCAGGGTATTGGCGTCGGTCACCAGGTGGGTCAATTCCTTGAGGAACAGGAACACGTAGACGCACTGCGCGACGATCAGGCCCAGGTACAGCGGGAGCTGCAGCCAACGCGATCCGAAGATGACGTAGGTGAGCGGATTCATGCGCGTCGGCGCGGCGGGCTGGATCGACATGGCGGGCGTGTGGCCGGGGGTGGGGTGCGCGGAGCGTAGCGAGGGCCCATGACTTTGCCAATCGCCTGATCTGGCGGTTCGCGCAAGCGGTCGAACGCCGTCATGACGCGCTTCGTCGGGATTGCTGCAGCGCAGCGCTACAGCGCGATTTCGAGTACACGAGCCCGCTCAACGCGGGCGCCGACCTGGACGCGTCCCTCGCACGATTGACAGCGTTGTCATGCGCTGGGTACAACGCATCCCGCGGTGCCGTCCGGCAGCGCGTCCGGATCTGGGAGGGTCAGGAATGTCGTCGACGCGCCTGGCGCGAACGGCGGACGCGGCCTCTGCCGCGCCGCCCGCTCAACGGTGGACCGCCATCCGCGCTCAACGCGCGGCGGCGGCCGGCGTCATCGAATACGGCGCCTCGGCCCCTGCGCCCGGCCAGGCCTGCGACGGCTCGGCCTGCATCGTGAAACGCAGTTCGCCGCCGGCGAGGATCTCGGCGTGACGCAGGAAGGCGCGCTGCAGCGGCTTGCCGTCGAGCGTGGCGCTGCCGATGTAGCCGTGGCCCTGTTCAAGCCCGTCGGCGATGACGGTGAATTGCTTGCCGTTCGGCAACCGCAGCGTGGCGCGCGGCAGGAACGGCCGGCCGATCACGTATTCGCCGCTGCCCGGTGCGACCGGATAGAAGCCCAGCGCGGTGAACAGATACCAGGCCGACATCTGGCCGAGATCGTCATTGCCGGCCAGGCCATCGGGCCGGTCGGCGTACTGCGTGTCCATGATCGTCTTCAGCCGCGCCTGCGTGCGCCAGGGCTGGCCGGCGTAGGCGTAGAGATACGCGACGTGATGACTGGGCTCGTTTCCATGGGCGTACCAGCCGATCAGGCCGGTGATGTCTTCCATGTGCTCGAAGATCGACGGATCGACCTCGGCCTCGAAGGCCGCATCGAGCTTGCCGAGCAGCGCGTCGGCGCCGCCGTGCGCCGCGGCCAGGCCGGCAACGTCGTGCGGCACGTACCACGAGTACTGCCAGGCGTTGCCCTCGGTGTAGTCGGTGCCGTAACCGCTGGCGGTCGGATCGAACGGCGTGCGGAAACTGCCGTCGCGGTTCTTCGCGCGCATGAAGCCGGTGCCGGGGTCGAAGGCGTTGCGCCAGTTGGCGGCGCGCGTATCGAACCGGCGCGCGATGTCGGTGCGGCCCATCGCCTGCGCCATGCGCGCGATCGTCCAGTCGCCGTAGGCGTATTCGAGCGTCTTCGACGCGGCCTCGCCTTCCTCGTCGATCGGCACCCAGCCCAGTCCCATGTACTGGCGCAGGCCGTCGTAGGGACCGTAGGACGCGCTGGCGACCATCGCGTCGAGCGCGGCGTCGGCATCGAAACCGCGAATGCCCTTGAGATACGCGTCCGCGATCACCGGCACCGCGTGGTAGCCGATCATCGTCCACGTCTCCTGCCCGTGAAACGACCACACCGGCAGAATCCCGTAGGGACTGTGCTGCCGGTGCGCGAGCAGAGAGTCGACGAAGTCGGCATTGCGCTTCTCCGGCTGCACGATCGTCAGCAGCGGGTGCAGCGCGCGATAGGTGTCCCACAGCGAGAACGTCGAGTAGTGAGCGAAGCCCTCGGCCGTGTGCACGGCCTGGTCGGGCCCGCGGTAGCGACCGTCAGCGTCCATGAAGAGCGTGGGGCCGAGCAGCGTGTGATACAGCGCGGTGTAGGCGCTGCGGCGGTCTGGTTCGGGTGCGTCGATGTCGAGCACCGACAGCGCTTCGGTCCAGTCGGCCTTGGCCGCGGTGCGCACGCGGTCGAAATCGAAGTCCGGCACCTCGGCGTCGAGATTGGCGATCGCGCCGGCCTCGTCGACCGACGAGATCGCGACCTTGACCACGAGCGGCGCATCGAGCTTGCCGAAGTCGAAGGTGCCGACCAGTTGCCGGCCTTCGATCTGCGCGCGCTCGCCCGGGCTGCCGTCGCCCGGCGGCGCGAAGCCCTTGTAGGCGATGTCGGTCTCGGTGTTGTGGAAGGCGTGTCCGGTCAGCGTACGCGAGAAGCGCATCGCGAAGTACAGCTGCCGGCCCGGCGCCCAGCCGCGGGTCTCGCGGAAGCCGGTGATCGTGCCGTCGGGCATCTGCCGCAGTCGCGACCACAGGATCTTGCCGGGGTAGTCGTACATCGACGTGCGCAGGTCGAGCAGCACGCGCGCATCGGTGCCCTCGGGAAAGGTGTAACGGTGCACGCCGGCGCGCGCGCTCGCGGTGAGTTCGGCGCGCACCCGCGAATCGTCGAGGGTGACGGCGTAGTAGCCGGGCTGTGCGATCTCGTCGTCGTGGCGGAAGCGCGAGGCGTAACCGCTGCCGGGCACTTCGGGATCACCGCGTTCGAGCTTTTCGGGGCCGGTGACCGGCATCAGCAGCACGTCACCGAGATCGGAATGACCGGTGCCGGAAAAATGCGTATGCGAGAAGCCGACGATGCTGGTGTCGTCGTAGCGGTAGCCGGCCGCCCAGTCGTAGGCCTGCGCGCGCGGCTGGATGCGCGTGTCCGGGCTCAGCTGGACCATGCCGAACGGTACCGTCGCACCGGGATAGGTATGGCCCTCGCCGCCGGTGCCGATGAAGGGATCGACCGACCCGTAGGCCTTCTCGCCCAAGT
The DNA here is from genome assembly GCF_021233355.1 of Luteimonas fraxinea. Taxonomy (NCBI): domain Bacteria; kingdom Pseudomonadati; phylum Pseudomonadota; class Gammaproteobacteria; order Lysobacterales; family Lysobacteraceae; genus Luteimonas; species Luteimonas fraxinea. The sequence continues at coordinate 1,394,124 of NZ_CP089507.1, forward strand.
CGCGCGCGTCCGCCAGCGCCGCGCCCGCCCCCAGCAGCGCACCCATCGCGAATACCGCCTGTGCCATCGCCGCTCCCAGCTTCGCCATCGCACCCTCGATTGGATCGGTTCAATGGCGGCGAACCTAGCACCGGTGCGCCGGCATCGCATGCTGCGCCGCAGGATGCCGTGGACCGCTGCGCCGGTCACCATACGCGCGTCTGAACCGGTTCAAATTCCTGGCATGTCTCCGACCCGACGCGTGACCCTGGCCGACATCGCGGCCGCTTGCGGACTGTCCAAGGCGACGGTCTCGATGGTGTTGCGCGACAACCCTCAGGTGCATCCCGACACCCGCGCGCGGGTCCGCGCCGAGCTGGAGCGCCAGGGCTATGTCTATCACCGCGGCGCCGCCAGCCTGCGCCACGGGGGCGCGTCGAATGCGGTGGCGCTGGTCGTCAACGATCTGGCGAACCCGTTCTTCGCCGAGTTCGCCGCGGGCGTCGACGCGGCGCTGGCCGAAGCCGGCCACGTGTTGCTGCTCGGCAGCACCGGCGAATCGGTCGAGCGCCAGCAGGCCGTGCTGGCCTCGCTGGTCGAGCACGCGCCGGCCGCGCTGATCCTCTCGCCCGCCGAACACAGCAGCGCCGCGCGCCTGCGAAAGGTCTGCGGGCCGCGGCTGCCCATGCTGCTGTTCAACCGCACGCTCGACGACGGCGGCACCGGCGACTGGGACTATCTGGCCCTCGACAACCGCGCCGGCGCGCGTCTGGCCACAGAACACCTGCTCGCGCAGGGCCATCGCGCGATCGCATTCTTCGGCGGCCATCGCGATTCGAGTTCCTGCGGCGAGCGTCGCGCCGGCTATCGCGAAGCGCTGGCCGACGCCGGTATCGCGCCCGACCCCGCGTGGCTGATCGAATGCGCGCCCACGCGCCTCGAAGCCGCGCGGCAGACGCCGGCGCTGTTCGCACGCGATCCCGCGCCGACCGCGGCGGTCTGCTACAACGACGCCGTCGCGCTCGGCCTGATCGCCGGCCTCGCGAGCTGCGGCCGCCGCGCCGGCCATGATTTCGCCGTCACCGGTTTCGACGATATCGCCGAAGCCGCGTTCGCCTCGCCGCCGCTGACCACCGTCGCCACCGATCCGCGCGCCCGTGGCCTGCAGGCCGCGCGACTCGTGCTCGCGCGCTTGCGCGGTGCGCTGCCCGACTCGCCCCACACCACCATCGCCCCCGTTGCGCTGCAGATCCGTGCCAGCACGGCCGCCGCGCCCGACACCGCATTCCCATCGCCCGCCCAGGCCCGAGGTAGCGCCGCATGAATCCGTCCAGCCGCACGATGTCCAATCCCGCCGCGATCGCGGTGGTCAGCCTGATCTTCTTCACCTGGGGCGGCCTGACCAGTCTCAACGACGTGCTGATTCCGCATCTCAAAGCGGTGTTCTCGATGAACTACACGCAGACGATGCTGATCCAGTTCACGTTCTTCGGCGCGTACTTCCTGATGTCGATGCCGGCCGGCGCCGTCGTCGCGCGCGTGGGCTACAAGGCGGGCATCGTCATCGGTCTGGTGATCGCGGCAATCGGTGCGGCGCTGTTCTATCCGGCCGCGCGCCTGCCCTCGTATCCGGTGTTCCTGACCGCGCTGTTCGTGCTGGCCAGCGGCATCACATTGCTGCAGGTCGCGGCCAATCCGTACATCAGCCTGCTCGGCCGGCCGGAAACCTCCCACAGCCGCCTCAATCTCGCGCAGGCGCTGAACTCGCTGGGCACGACGATCTTCCCGCTGCTGATCGGTCCGCTGATCCTGGTCGGCGCGGTGCTCGGCGCCGACGAGATCGCCGCGATGGGCGCGGCCGAACAGATCGCCTATCGCGCCGCCGAAGCGCGCTCGGTCGAAATGCCTTACCTGTTGCTGTCCGGCGGTCTGCTGCTGATGGCGGTGTTCGTGCTGCTGATGCGCATTCCGTCGCTGCGCGATTCCACCGAAGCCAGTCCGGCGGTGCACCACACCTATCTCGAAGCGCTGCGCACGCCGCATCTGCGCTGGGGCGTGCTGGGCATCTTCTGCTACGTGGGCGCGGAGGTCGCGATCGGCAGCTTCCTGATCAACTACATGGCCGAGCCCGAGATCGGTGGACTGACCGAAGCGCGCGCCTCGCAATTCCTCGCGTTCTACTGGGGCGGCGCGATGGTCGGCCGCTTCCTCGGCGCGGCGCTGATGACCGTCATCGATGCACGCAAGCTGCTCGGCTTCGCCGCCGGCATGGTCTGTCTGTTGCTGGTGGTCACGATGAGCACCACGGGGCACGTGGCGATGTGGAGCGCGCTGGCGATCGGCCTGTTCAACTCGATCATGTTCCCGACCATCTTCACCACGGCGATCGAGCGTCTCGGCACGCTGACCAGCAAGGCCTCGAGCCTGTTGGTGATGGCGATCGTCGGCGGCGCGTTGATCCCGCTCGCGCAGGGCGCGCTGGCCGACAACATCGGCATCCAGCATGCGTTCGTCGTGCCGCTGGTCTGCTACGTCTACATCATCTGGTACGGCCTGCGCGGCTCGCGCCTGAGTGGCGCCGCGCTGACCACGGCCGACGTGCCGGCGCCGCCTCCGGGTGCGATGCATTGACGGTGCAGACACCCACTGGATTCACGCGCGAAATCGTCGCCTGCTTCGGCGAGGCGCTGATCGATTTCCGCGCAGAGCACGGCAGCGACGGCACGCGCCACTTCGTCGAACAGCCCGGCGGTGCGCCGGCCAATGTCGCAGTCGGCGTGGCGGCGCTCGGTGGTCGCGCACGCTTCATCGGCATGCTCGCGCAGGACATGTTCGGCGATGCGCTGCACGCGGCACTCGCCACGCGCGACGTCGATGTCTCGCAGGTGCGGCGCACCGCCGATGCACCGACGGCACTGGCCTTCGTCGCGCTGGCCGAGGATGGCGAACGCAGTTTCAGTTTCTACCGGCCGCCGGCCGCGGACCTGCTGTTCGAGGACAGCGATTTCGTCGAAGACGCATTCGACGACGTCGCCGTGCTGCACGTGTGTTCGAACAGCATGACCGCGCCTGCGATCGCGGCGACCACCCTGCAGGCGATGGTGCGCGCGGCGGATGCCGGCGCGCTGGTGAGTCTGGATCTCAATCTGCGGCCCGCGCTGTGGCCGCGCGACGTCGACCCCGCGCCGACCCTGTGGCAGGCGCTCGCGGCGGCGCGCCTGATCAAACTCAGCGCCGACGAGTTGGCGTTTCTGACCGGCGATGGCGATCTCGCCGGCACGATCGCGCGGCTGTTCGCCGGTGACGCCGCGGTGGTGCTGGTCACCGACGGCGCCGCCCCGATGCGCTGGTGGACGCGCACGCGCGCCGGCACGGCCGGCACCTTCACGGTCGATGCGATCGACACCACCGCCGCCGGCGATGCCTGCGTCGCTGGACTGCTGCAACGCGTGGTCGCACTTGGCATCGATGCAGAGGGACTCGCCACCGCGTTCGAGGACGATGCGGTGCGCGAGGATCTGCTGCGTCATGCAGCCGCCGCCGGCGCGCTCGCGACCACACGTCACGGCGCGTTCGACGCAATGCCCGATGCGGCGTCCGTGCATGCGCTACTGGAGACCGCACGATGAGCCTGCCCGCGACGCCACTGCCCGACTTCACCGCACAGGCCACGCTGCGCGCGCACATCGCCGACACGATGGCGTTCTATCACCCGCGTGCGATCGATCCCGACGGCGGCTTCTTCCACTATTTCCGCGACGACGGCAGCGTCTACGACCGCGGCCATCGTCATCTCGTCAGCAGCACGCGCTTCGTCTACGACTACGCGATGGCCGCGGTCGAGTTCGCCGACTCGCGTCACGCCGACGACTGGCGCGCCGCCGCGATGCACGGCCTGCGCTTCCTGCGCGCGGCGCATCGCGATGCGGAGCGCGGCGGCTACGTCTGGACGCTGCAGGATGGCGCGATCGAAGACGACACCCGCCACAGCTACGGGATGGCCTTCGTGCTGCTCGCCTGCGCCAGCGCGCGCAAGGCCGGGCTGCCGACGCAGACCTGGATCGACGAGACCTGGGATCTGCTCGAACGCCACGCCTGGGACGCGGATGCGGGCCTGTATCGGGACGAGTCCGATGCGCAGTGGCGCTACAGCGGCTATCGCGGCCAGAACGCGAACATGCATCTGTGCGAGGCACTGATCGCCGCGCACGAAGCCTGCGGCGATGCGCGTTATCTGCAACGCGCGCTGCAGCTGGCCGATCACATGACGCGCCGCCAGGCCGCGTTGTCGGGCGGTCTGGTCTGGGAACACTGGCACGCGGACTGGTCAGTCGACTGGGACTACCACCGGGGTGATCCCAAGCACCTGTTCCGGCCGTGGGGCTTCCAGCCCGGTCACCAGATCGAATGGGCGAAACTGCTGCTGTCGCTGCGCGCGCACCTGGGCGATGCCGCGCCGGAGTGGTTGCTGCCGACCGCGCGCCATCTCTACGACACCGCGCTCGCGCACGGTTGGGACGCCGAGCACGGCGGCATCGTCTACGGGTTCGCGCCCAAATCGCTGCGCGACGTTTCGCCCGCGCGCGGCGCGCCGCCACCAGACCTCGCGCAGACGCCGATGTTCTGGTGCGACGACGACAAGTATTTCTGGGTGCAGGCCGAAGCGATCGCCGCGGCCTGGCGGCTGTTCGACGCGACCGGCGACGCGCGGTATCGCGACGACTACCTGCGTTTGTGGGACTACGCGTGGCGGCACTTCGTCGACCATACCCACGGCGCGTGGTTCCGCATCCTCGACCGGCGCAACCGCAAATACGACGACCTCAAGAGTCCCGCCGGCAAGACCGACTACCACACGATGGGCGCCTGCCACGACGTACTCGCGGTGATGCGCGGCACACATACCCGGAGCATCGACGCATGAGCCTTCCGCGCTATCGGATTCCTCGGCAGTCCGCCGCTATCGCACTCGCAGCATGCGCCGCGCTGCTCGCGGGTTGTGCATCGACAGCGCCGACCGCACGGACAGCTGCCACCCACACCGTCGTGCACGTTGCGCCAGAGGCGCAACGCCGGCTCGACGCCAACGGCGCGGACGCGGTAATGGCCGAACGCGTCAAGGCCGAGTTCCTGCACGGCTGGCGCGGCTACCGCCAGTACGCCTGGGGCCGCGATGCACTCAAGCCACTGTCGAACACCGGCAGCGACTGGTATGCGCAGTCGCTGTTGATGACGCCGGTCGATGCACTCGACACGCTGCTGGTCATGGGCCTGACCGACGAAGCCGACGCCGCGCGCGAGCTGATCGCGACGCAGCTGTCATTCGACAAGGATCTCGACGTCAAGCACTTCGAGATCGTGATCCGCCTGCTCGGTGGCCTGCTGTCGGGTTACCAGATGACCGGCGACGCGCGTCTGCTTGCGCTGGCCGACGATCTCGGCACGCGGCTGCTGCCGGCGTTCGATTCGCCGACCGGCCTGCCCTATGTCACCGTCAACCTGCGCACCGGCAAGACCAGCGGTACCGAGAGCAACCCGGCCGAGTCCGGCACGCTGCTGCTCGAATACGGCACGCTCGCGCGGCTGACCGGCAAGCAGGTGTACTGGGACAAGGCCTGGCGCGCGCTCGAAGCGACCTACGCCATGCGCTCGCCGATCGGCCTGGTCGGCGAACGCTTCGATGTCGAGACCGGCCAGTGGACGCAGACCCGCACCCACGTCGGCGCGCGCATCGACTCCTATTACGAATATCTGTGGAAGTGCTGGCAGCTGTTCGCCGAGCCGCGCTGCAAGACCATGTGGGACACCCACATCGCGGCGCTCAACACGCACGTCGCCGACGAGGTCGACGGCGCGCTGTGGTACGGCCACGTCGACATGGCGACCGGCGCGCGCATCGCGCCGCGCTTCGGCGCCCTGGATGCGTTTCTTCCCCGGACTGCTCGCGGTCTCCGGCGATCTCGACCGCGCCATGCGCCTGCAGCACTCGGCGTTCTCGATGTGGCAGGCGCACGGCATCGAACCGGAAGCCTGGGATTATCGCGCCCGCACGGTCGTGTCGCCCGGCTACCCGCTGCGGCCGGAGATCATCGAGTCCGCCTGGTATCTGTATCGCCTGACCGGCGACCGCGCATGGCGCGACATGGGCCGCACGATGTTCGACGACTTCGTCCGCCACACGCGCACCGACAGCGGCTTCGCCGCACTGGCGAACGTGGTGACCAAGGAGAAGAAGGACGACATGGAGAGCTTCGTGCTCGCCGAGACCTTCAAGTACTTCTATCTGCTCTATGCCGACCCCGCGACGCGCGATCCGGCGACGACGGTGCTGACCACCGAAGCGCATCCGCTGCGACCCGTCGCAGCACCGCCCTGATCTCGCAGCAGGCTGCTGCGTCGCAGCACGAATTCCCTGTTTCGACCCGTTACGAATGCGTTTTCGCCCCGTCGAACCCTGCCCGTTGACAACGCTGTCAACCTGACATCCAATCCGCGCTGAAATACACCGCCCGCATTCCCCCGGACGCGCGGGTACACAACCGAACTGCATGCGAATCCTTGGGAGGGGAGATCCATGAAGCGATTGCACGCCGCGCCGAAGAAGCGGCTTCTCACGTCTGCGTTGTTGTTTGCGCTCGCGCCACCGCTGGCGGCGCAGGTCGCCGAGCCGGCCACCGACGGTCCCGACGCCACCACGCTCGATGCGGTCACCGTGACCGGTATCCGCGGCAGCCTCGAATCGTCGATGAACCTCAAGCGCGATGCCCGCGGCATCGTCGACGGCATCATCGCCGAGGACATCGGCAAGTTCCCCGACACCAACCTCGCCGAATCGCTGCAGCGCATCTCCGGCGTCTCGATCGACCGCAGTGCGATCGGTGAAGGTTCGCGGGTGACGGTGCGAGGCGTCGGCCCGGACTTCAATCTGGTGCTGCTCAACGGCCGCCAGATGCCGGCGTCGAGCAACGGCGACGGCAGCACCGTGTCCAACTCGCGTGCCTACGACTTCGCCAACGTCGCCTCGGAAGCCATTTCCGCGGTCGAGGTTTACAAGAGCGGCCGCGCGGAAACCCCGACCGGCGGCATCGGCGCGACGATCAACATCAAGACCGCGCGTCCGCTCGACAACCCGGGCTTCCGGGCCAATGTCGGCATCAAGGGCGTACACGACACCTCGCTCGACAACCTGCCCGACCACTTCAAGGGCAGCTCGGTCACGCCGGAAGTCTCGGGCATCTTCAGCACGACCAGCGCCGATGGCCGCTTCGGCATCGCGGTGACCGGCAGCTACCAGGAACGCGATCTGGGCTACAACCAAGTGTCGGTGCCGGGTGGCTGGCGCGGTTTCCGCGGCGACGAGGAGAACTGGGGCACGATTCCGCAGCCCGGCGCGCCAGGTTCGGAGAACATCGTCAACCGACCCGGTCCGGACGATGTCTATTCGGTACCGCAGAACCTCAACTACTCGGTCACCGGCGTGCAGCGTCAGCGCACCAATGGCCAGGTCGTGCTGCAGTGGGCGCCGACCGACAGCATCACCACGACGCTCGATTACACGTACTCCGAAAACAAGATCCAGCAGCAGCGCAACGACATGTCGGTGTGGTTCAACTACGGCCCGTCGTCGTCGTCGTGGACCGATGGCCCGGTGGCCGCGCCGCTGCTCTATACCGAGATCCTGCCATTTGCCTGCACCGATGCCGGCGTATGCCGAGGCCAGGATCTGGCCATGGGCGGTGCGGACATCGCCAACCGCAACGAGAACAAGTCGCTCGGCTTCAACGTCGAATGGGAAGCGACCGACAACCTCGGTTTCGAACTCGACGTGCACAAGTCGACCGCGGAGACCAGCCCGGACAGTCCTTACGGTTCCGGCGGCACGCTGGGCACGGCGGCCTTCATCCGCGGCAACACCACGGCCGATTTCAGCGGTGATTTCCCGATCCTGACCGTGCAGTATCCGCCGGGTTACACCGGCCCGCGCGCGTCCGACATGCTGGTGACCGGTTCTGTGTTCCACCGCAGCTACATGAAGTCGGAGATCGAACAGGTCCAGGCGCGCGGCCACTTCAAGTTCGGCGACTACTCGCGCCTCGACTTCGGCGTGGCGGCGACGGAAGCCAACAACCGCACCGCGTACGGCAACGTGCAGCGCGACAACACCTGGGGCGGCGCGGAAGGCAGCGCCGAGGATTATCCGGACAACATCTGGATCCCCGGCAACATGGCCGATTACTTCGATGCGTTCCCGGGCAGTGGCAATCCGGCGTTCACCGACGGATTTTTCATGTTCGACTTCAAGACCGTGCGCGATCTCGCGGCGCAGTTCGCCGGCGACGAAGCGCTGTATCTCGCGCCTGTGACCTACAACACCGATCGCCGCGTCACCGAGAAGTCGAAGAGCGCGTATTTCCAGATCAGTTCGACCTGGGACATCGGCATCCAGCTGAACGCCGCCGCGGGCGTGCGCTACGAGAAGACCGACGTCACCTCGACCGCGCTCGTGCCGGTCGCAACGGCCTTGTTGTGGGGTTCCAACAACGAGATCGGCATCCAGCGCGAGGGCTCCCAGGTCGATACGCTCTACGGCGACTACGCGCACTGGCTGCCGAGCATCGACCTCAGCGCCGAGCTGACCGACAGCCTGATCCTGCGTAGCAGCTACAGCCGCACGATCGGTCGTCCGGGCTGGGGCGACATCCAGGGCGGACTGACGCTCAACACGCCCGTCCGCATCGACGGCGGCACCGGCCAGCAGGGCAATCCGGATCTGGAACCGCTCAAGGCCGACAACTTCGACCTGTCGCTGGAGTGGTACTACGCCGAGGCGAGCTACCTGTCGTTCGGTTACTTCCAGAAGAACATCGACAACTACATCGGCACGACGATCATCCAGGCGACACCGTTCGACCTGACGACGCCGATCGGCGGCGCGTACTGGAATGCGGCCGTCGCCAATGCCTGTCCGACGACCGACCTGACCTGTATCCGCAATTACATCTTCACCAACTTCAACGGCCAGCCGGGCGTGGTCCGCGGTCCGAACGATGACGGTGGCAACGCGACGGGCACGATCACCGGGCTACCGGGCGATCCGATCGCCGACTTCCGCATCACCACGCCGGCGAATACCGGCTCGTCGAAGCTCGACGGTGTCGAAGTCAATCTGCAGCACGTATTCGGCAACAGCGGATTCGGTCTGGCGGCGAACTACACCTACGTCGACAGCCCCAATCTGAACTACGACAACTACAACCTCGGCGGCCAGTTCGCGCTGCTCGGCCTCAGCGACTCGGCCAATCTGGTGGCGTTCTACGACAAGGGCTCGTGGCAGGCGCGTGCGGCCTACAACTGGCGCGACAAGTTCTTGTCGAGCGGTTTCGACAGCGAACGCTCCAATCCTGTGTACGTCGAGGAATACGGCCAGCTCGATGTCAGCGTGGGCTACAAGGTCACCGACAACCTCACCCTGCAGGCCGAGGCGATCAACGTGACCGACGAGACCCAGCGCACCCACGGACGCAACGCACGCCAGCTGCTGTACGGCACCCAGACCGGTCCGCGCTACATGTTCGGCGTCAGGTACACGTTCTGATTCCGGTCGCCATCCATGCGCCGCGGCTCCATGCCGCGGCGCTGTCTTTCCACGGTGCCCGCCGTGATCCGCGGGCCGCCTGCGCGGGCACGCCACGTTGAGCCGCCCGCTGCGTCACGTCGTCATTCTGGGCGGCGGTTCCGCTGGCTGGCTGACCGCGGCCTTGCTGGCCGCCGATCACGACAGCGCATCGCCGACCGGCCTGCGCGTGACCCTGATCGAATCGCCGGACGTGCCGACCATCGGCGTCGGTGAAGGCACCTGGCCGACGATGCGCGACACGCTGCGCCGCGTGGGCGTGTCGGAGACCGATTTCGTGCGCGCCTGCGATGCGACCTTCAAGCAGGGCTCGAAGTTCGTGCGCTGGACCCACGATCGCCCCGAAGATCACTATCACCATCCCTTCGTGCTGCCGCAGGGCTATCACGACGCGGATCTCGTTGCCGGCTGGATGCAGAACGGCGACGTGCCCTACGACCGGCTGGTGAGTTTCCAGCCCCAGCTCTGCGATGCCGGCCGCGCGCCCAAGCAGTTCGGCACGCCCGAATACGCCGCCGTCGCCAACTACGCCTACCATCTGGATGCGGCGAAGCTCGGCCTGTTCCTGCGCGCGCATTGCACGCAGCGCCTCGGCGTGCGGCTGGTGTCGGATCACGTCGAAGGCGTGGACGTCCACGACAACGGCGACATCGCCGCGCTGCGCACCCGCGCGCGCGGCGCGATCGATGGCGATCTGTTCGTCGACTGCACCGGCATGCGGGCGCTGCTGATCGGCCAGCATTACGGCATCGACAGGACGGCCTGTAGTGACGTGCTCTTCAACGACCGCGCACTGGCGCTGCAGGTGCGTTATCCGGATGCCGACACGCCGATTGCCTGCCAGACCATTTCCACCGCGCAGGCCAACGGCTGGATCTGGGACATCGGCCTGTCGGCGCGCCGCGGCGTGGGTCACGTGTATTCCAGCGCACACACCGATGCCGAGGCCGTCGAGACCACCCTGCAGCGCTACATCGCCGACACCGGCGGCGCGGATTGCGAGGTCATCGCCCGCCAGTCGCTGTCGTTCGAGCCCGGCTACCGGCGCCGCAGCTGGCATCGCAACTGCGTGGCGATTGGTCTGTCGAGCGGGTTCGTCGAACCATTGGAAGCGTCCTCGCTGGTGCTGGTCGAACTGGCCGCGACGATGCTCAGCGATCAGCTGCCGGCCACGCGCGCGACGATGGACACCGTTGCGGCGCGCTTCAACGACACGTTCGCCTATCGCTGGGAGCGCGTGGTCGAATTCCTGAAGCTGCACTACGTGCTGTCGCACCGCGACGACAGCACGTACTGGCGCGATCATCGCGACGCTGCGCGCATGCCGGCGCGCCTGGTCGAACTGCTGGCGCTGTGGCGCCACCAGGCGCCGTCGCGCTACGACCTGCCGCGCGTGGACGAGGTGTTCCCCTCGGCCAGCTGGCAGTACATTCTCTACGGCATGGGATTCCAGCCGGACACACGCGCCACCACACGTCGCGCGTCCGATGCGGGGCGCGCCGAAGCGGCGTTCCGCGAAGCGTCCGATCTCGCGCGCAAAATGATTCCGGCGCTGCCCAGCCACCGCGAACTGATCGACCACATCCACACCCGGGGCCTGTCCCCTGTCTAGGCGAGCGTGATGTCCAGGACCGTGCAACTCAACAACGTCGACCACAAGGATCTGCGCGTCGACACCGGCTATGGGGCCGCGCTCGGCGACGCCGTGATGTGGGCGATCACGTTTCCCGCCGAGTTCCGCAACGTGCAGGCGAACTATCCGATCGTGTTCGGCAAGTCCGCCGACGGCGAGTTCCAGCCGCTGGCGCTGTTCGGTTTCACCGACAGACAGAACCTGTTCCTCGACGACGACCGCTGGGACGCGACCTACATCCCGCTCACGATCGAGCGCCAGCCGTTCCTGATCGGCCGCTCCGCCGACGAGATGCTGATGCACATCGATCTCGACCATCCGCGCGTGGGCAGCGCGCGCGGCGAGGCGCTGTTCCTGCCGCACGGCGGCACCAGCGACTATCTCGAACGCGCGAGCTCGATGCTCAACACCATCCATCAGGGCCTGCAGACCAACGCGCCGTTCGTCGCCGCGCTGCTGCAGCACCAGCTACTCGAACCCTTCGTGCTCGACATCCGCCTCGACGACGGCTCGGACAACCGGTTGTCTGGTTACTACGCGATCGACGAGGACCGCCTGCGCCAGCTCGATGGCGATGCATTCGCATCGCTGGGCCGCGCCGGCCATCTGGAGCCGATCTACATGATGCTGGCGTCGGTCGCCCGCTTCCGCGATCTGATCGACCGGGTGAACCGTGCCGGCGCTGCAGGTCGATAAGCGCATTCCGGAGATCGCGGGGGTCGATCCTCGCGCGATTCCGGAGGCCGTGCTGCGTTCGGAAACACCGCTGGTGTTGCGCGGCCTGCTGGCCGACTGGCCGGTCGTGCAGGCGGCGCAGCAATCGCCCGATGCGGTGGCGCAGTATCTGCACCGCTTCGAACGCGCCGACGGTCCGCCCGTGGTCGCGACGGTCGGGCCGCCGGAGATCGATGGCCGCTTCTTCTACGACGATACGCTGGAAGGCTTCAACTTCCGCCGCGAGAACGTGCCGCTGGGTGTCGCGCTGAAGACCCTGCTCAAGTACGCAGTCGATCCGGCGGCGCCGGCGATCTACGTCGGCTCGACGACCATCGACACCTGGTTGCCAGGCTTCCGCGCCGAGAACGACCTGCCACTGGGCGGGCGCGACGCGCTGGCCAGCATCTGGATCGGCAACCGCACGCGCATCGCCGCGCATCAGGACCTGCCCGACAACCTCGCCTGCGTGGTCGCCGGCACGCGACGCGCCACGCTGTTTCCGCCGCAGCAGCTCGAGAATCTCTACATCGGCCCGCTCGATTTCACCCCGGCCGGCCAGGCGGTGAGCCTGGTCGATTTCGCCGATGTCGATCACGCCCGCTTCCCGCGTTTCGCGCAGGCCCAGGCGCACGCACAGTCCGCCGACCTCGCGCCGGGCGATGCACTGTTCATTCCAAGCATGTGGTGGCACCACATGGAAGCGCAGACGCCGTTCAACGTGCTGGTGAACTACTGGTGGCGGCAGGCGCCGGCGTGGGCGAACACGCCGATGGACACGCTGATGCTCGCGATCATGAGCATCCGCGATCTGCAGCCCACCGAACGCGCGATCTGGGGCGACGTGTTCCGCCATTACGTCTTCGACTACGACGAGGACACCGTCGCCGGCCACGTGCCTGCGCCCGCCCGTCGCAGCCTGGCACCGCTCGACGAAACACGCGCGCGCGAGATCCGCGCGCGTCTGCTCAAACGCCTGAACCGCTGAGGATTGCCCCCGCCATGCACACCCATTCCGACATCGCCGCTCGTCCGGTCAAGCGCGTGGTCATCGCCGGCGGCGGCACGGCCGGCTGGATGGCCGCCGCCGCGATCTCGCGCACGCTCGGCAAGGTGCTCGACATCACCCTGATCGAATCGGAGGAGATCGGCACCGTCGGCGTCGGCGAGGCCACGATTCCGACGCTGATGACCTTCCACCGCCTGCTCGACATCAAGGAGCAGGATTTCATGGCCGCCACCCAGGGCACGATCAAGCTGGGTATCAGCTTCGAGAACTGGCTGGACCAGGGCGTCGACTACATCCATTCCTTCGGCCTGACCGGCACTGACCACTGGACGGCGGGCTTCCAGCATTTCTGGATGAAGGGCCGCGAGCGCGGCCTCGCCGGCGACTACGGCGACTACTGCGTCGAGCTCAAGGCCGCCGAACAGGGCCGCTTCGCGCATCTGCCCAAGCGCCGCCTCAACTACGCGTACCACATGGATGCGAGCCTCTACGCGCGCTTCCTGCGGACCTTCAGCGAAGACAATGGCGCGAAGCGCGTCGAAGGCAAGATCACCGAAGTGAAGACCGATGATGCGTCGGGTTTCATCACCTCTCTGGTGCTCGCCAACGGCGAGGAGATCGAAGGCGACTTCTTCATAGACTGCACGGGTTTCCGCGCGTTGCTGATCGAGAAGGCGCTCGGCGTCGGTTTCACCGACTGGTCGCACTGGCTGTTCAACGACAGCGCGCTGGCGACGCAGACCACGGCGGTGCGCGACGCGGTGCCCTACACGCGCGCGATCGCCGACACCGCCGGCTGGCAGTGGCGGATTCCGCTGCAGCACCGTGTGGGCAACGGCATCGTCTATTCGAGCCGCTACATGGGCGACGACGAAGCGAAGGCACGTTTCCTGTCGAGCATCGAAGGCGAGGTCATCAAGGATCCATGGCCGGTGCGCTTCCGCCCCGGACAGCGCGAGCAGTGCTGGCACAAGAACTGTGTGGCGCTGGGGCTGGCAGGCAGCTTCATCGAGCCGCTGGAATCGACCACGATCCACCTGATCCAGCGCGGCATCATCCATCTGATGCAGACCTTCCCGCGCGTGGTCTCGCAGCCGGACATCGACCAGTACAACGCGCGCCTGTCGGAAGAGATTCAGCACACGCGCGACTTCGTGATCCTGCATTTCCATCTCAACAACCGCACCGACACGCAGTACTGGATCGACTATCGCGAGATGACGATTCCGTCGACGCTGAAACACCGCATCGATCTGTTCCGCGAAACCGGCCGCGTCTTCCACGTGCCGACCGAGCTGTTTGCCGAGAACTCGTGGATCCAGGTGATGATGGGCCAAGGCATCTACCCGAAGCATTTCCACCCGTCAGCGGATCTGATGGGCGATGCCGAGCTGTCGCATTTTCTCGGCCAGATCAGTACTGACGTCGAACGCACGGTGCGACAGCTACCGACGCACATGGACTACATGCGCAGTTACGCGCCCGGTGCGCCGCCCGTCTGAAACGGCGGCATCGCGTCAGGCGCGCACGGGCCCGGTCGACTTGCGCACCTGCAGTGCGTACGGCAGTTCCAGCGTTTCGCCGGCGCCGCTGTCGCGAATCGCCTTGAGCAGTTCGAGACCGGCGAGTCGGCCCATCTCGCGACTGGGCTGACGCACGGTGGTCAACGAGGGATAGATGTGGCGCGCGATCGGCATGTCGTCGAAACCGCAGACCGACACGTCCTTCGGCACCGACAGACCGCGCTCGCAGATCGCGCAGATTGCGCCGGCGGCCATGTCGTCGTTGGCGGCGAAGACCGCGGTCGGCGGATCCGGCAGATCGAGCAGGGTATTGGTCGCGTCGAAACCGGACTCGTAGAAGAACTTGCCGGCGACGACCAGCGCGGCGTCGTAGGCGAGGCCCGATTGTTTGAGACCATCGCGATACCCCGCCAGGCGCCAGCGGCTGGCACCGTGCGCGGGGTGTCCCTTGATGTGGGCGATGCGGCGATGGCCGAGACCGGCGAGATGCAGCACGACATCGCGCGCCGCGCTGCGTTCGTCGACGACGGCGCCGATGCGCCGGTTCTGTTCCTGCGCCGACACGCTGGCGAACGGGATGCCCATCTCGTCGAGCCGAGCGAGCAGCTTGGCGTCGTCGGTGATCGGGGGCGTCAGCACCACGCCGTCGAGCTGCGACTGCACGATCATCGACTCGACCTTGGCGACGATGTCCTTGGCGGTGTAGTCGACCGGCGCGAGCATCAGGTTGTAGTGCTGCGACTGGCAGGCATCGAGCACGCCGAGCTCGACCTCCATGAGGTAGTTGCTCGACGGATTGTCGTAGAGCATCGCGACCAGATACGAGCGGCGCCCGGCGAGCAGCCGCGCCGACGCGAGCGGCCGGTACTGCAGCTTCTCGACCGCCGCTTCCACAGCCACGCGCGTGCGCTCAGAGACGTTCGGCTCATTGTTGAGCACGCGCGACACCGTCTTCATCGACACGCCCGCCGCTTCCGCGACATCCTCGATCCGCACACGCATGTTGGTCAATCCGGCCATCGTCTTCCCGGTGGCGCATTCTGCCAGAGCGCAGAGTGCACCACGTGCGGTGCCGTACGCGTGGATGACGCTCTGCAGCAAGCTTCGACGGGCGTGCGCCGGTATGCTAGCTGCCGCCTGACAACGCTGTCATCGCTGCTGCGCAGCATGGCGTCCGCCCCATCCGCGGCTCCGGTCGCACTCTCCTGATCCGGAGCCCTTCGATGATCCAGTCGCATCGCCCCGCACACCGTTCCTTCCATCGCGCATTGCTGCCCGCGATGCTCGCCGCGCTCGTCCTCGGCGCCTGCGCGCGCGACGACGCACCCGCAACCGCTGCCGCGCCCGCGCCTGGGGCGGCGAATGCTGCCGATCCCGCTGCGATCGATCCGGCCAACTGGCCCGAGACCGCATGGCCGCTGGCCGAGGATCCCGCGCTCGAGCAGAAGATCACCGAGCTGATGGCGACGATGACCGTCGAGGAGAAGGTCGGCCAGATCGTGCAAGGCGACATCGCCGACATCACCCCCGAAGACCTGCGCAAGTACCGGCTCGGTTCGATCCTCGCCGGTGGCAACTCTGATCCGGGCGGCCGTTATGACGCCGCGCCGGCCGAGTGGCTGAAGCTCGCCGATGCGTTCTGGGAAGCATCGATGGACACCGCCGGCGGCGGCAAGGCGATTCCGGTGATCTTCGGCATCGACGCCGTGCACGGCCAGAGCAACATCGTCGGCGCGACGCTGTTCCCGCACAACATCGGCTTGGGCGCGACGCGCAATGCCGAGCTGATGCGCGAGATCGGCCGCGTCACTGCGATCGAAACCCGCACCACCGGCATGGAGTGGGCGTTCGCGCCCACCGTCGCCGTGCCGCAGGACGATCGCTGGGGGCGCACCTACGAGGGCTATTCCGAATCGCCCGACATCGTCGCCGCGTTCGCGCCGGCAGTCGTCGAAGGCATGCAGGGCAAGGCCGGCTCACCGGACTTCCTCGACGATCACCACGTGATGGTCTCGGTGAAGCACTACCTCGGCGACGGCGGCACCGCCGGCGGCAAGGACCAGGGCGAAACCGCGGTGACCGAAGCGCAGCTGCGCGACATCCACGGCGCGGGTTATCCGCCGGCGATCGCAGCCGGCGCGCAGGCAGTCATGGCCTCGTTCAACAGCGTGCACGGCCAGCGCATGCACGGGCACAAGGCGTTGCTGACCGACGTTCTCAAGGACCGGATGAATTTCGGCGGCTTCGTGGTCGGCGATTGGAACGGCCACGGCCAGCTGCCGGGCTGCACCACCACCGACTGCGCGGCGACGTTCAACGCCGGTCTCGACATGGCGATGGCGCCCGACAGCTGGCGCGGTCTCTATGACAGCACCGTCAAGCACGTGCAGTCGGGCGAGCTCCCGATGGCGCGTCTCGACGATGCGGTGCGCCGCATCCTGCGGGTCAAGTTCCGCATGGGCCTGTTCGACGCGCCCAAGCCGTCGGAGCGCGCACTCGGCGGCAAGTTCGAACTGCTCGGTGCGCCGGAACATCGCGAGGTCGCACGCCGCGCGGTGCGCGAATCGCTGGTGCTGCTGAAGAACGATGGCGTGCTGCCGCTGGCGCCGAATCAGCGCGTGCTCGTTGCCGGCGACGGCGCCGACGACATGGGCAAGCAGTCCGGCGGTTGGACGCTCAACTGGCAGGGCACCGGCACCAAGCGCGCGGACTATCCGAACGCGGACACCATCTGGGACGGCATCCGCACCCAGGTCACCGCGGCCGGCGGCACGGCGCATCTCGCGGTCGACGGCACGTACGGCCAGAAGCCGGACGTGGCGATCGTCGTGTTCGGCGAGGATCCGTACGCCGAGTTCCTCGGCGATCTGCCGAACCTGCTGTACAAGCCCGGCGACGATGCCGATCTCGAACTGGTCAAGCGCCTGCGCGCCGAAGGCATTCCGGTGGTGTCGGTGTTCCTCAGCGGCCGCCCGCTGTGGGTGAACCGCGAGATCAACGCGTCCAATGCTTTCGTCGCCGCATGGCTGCCGGGCTCCGAAGGTGCAGGCGTTGCCGACGTGCTGCTGCAGGGCGCGGACGGCAAGCCGCAGCACGACTTCAAGGGCAAGCTCAGCTTCTCGTGGCCGCGTCGCGGCAACCAGTACGTCAACAACGTCGGCATGGAGGGCTACGACCCGCTGTTCGCGTTCGGGCATGGCCTGACCTACGCCGACGACGGCAAGCTCGCCGCGCTGCCGGAAGACGCCGGCGTCAGTGCCGAGGACGGCAAGGACGCGGGCTACTTCGCCCGTGGCGTGCCCGGCCCGGGCCTGCGCCTGGTCGTGACCGGCGCCGATGGTCGCGGCGCCGACGTCCTGCATCCGCGCGTCGCCACGCCGGACGGCACGCTCACGCTCGCCGCTGTCGACTACCAGACCCAGGAAGGCGCGCGCCTGCTGACCTGGACCGGCAACGCGACTGCCGAACTGCTGTCGCACTCGCCGTCCGATCTGAGCCGCGAGACCAATGGCGATTCATTGCTGCTGGCGACGCTGCGCATCGATGCACTGCCGGCGTCGGGTGACACCGTGCTGTACGCGGGCTGCGGTGAAGGCTGCAAGGCCGAACTGCCGATCGGCCCGTGGCTGGCCACGCTGCCGCGCGGCGAATGGATCACCGCAGGCGTCCCGCTGAAGTGCCTGACCGTCGCTGGCCTCGACGCCACCCGCGTCAGCACGCCGTTCGCGATCCGTGCGCCGTCCGGCCTGACGCTGGGCTTGGCCGACATCCGCATCGGCACCGAAGCGACGCACAAGCTCGACTGCAAGACGCAATAAGCGCTGAAGCGATCCACTCTTTCCCCCGCTCGCGGGGGAAGGCTGGGATGGAGGCAAACGATCCGCTCGCCGGAAAACCTGGCTCGCAAGCAGACAAAAAGCCGCCTGGATCCTGCACCGAGTTTGCATCAGCGCTTGCCCCCACCCAACCCTCCCCCGCTGGCGGGGGAGGGCTTCGTTCCCCACCGACGCCGCCTCTCCAGGCGGCGTCGTCGTATCCACGTCCCAAGCCCCACCATCGCAACGCAGCGTGCGCTCCGTATCCACGCCGCCCTACAGGCGCGCGCCTAGACTCGATGCACCTGTCCCGCGGAGCGTCATCCCCATGATCGATTTCCACTACTGGCCCACCCCCAACGGCCACAAGGTCACCCTGTTTCTCGAAGAAGCCGGCCTCGACTACACGATCCACCCGGTCAACATCGGCAAGGGCGACCAGTTCAAGCCCGAGTACCTCGCGTTCTCGCCGAACAACAAGATGCCGGCGATCATCGACCGCGCACCGGCCGACGGCGGTGAGCCGCAGTCCGTGTTCGAGTCCGGCGCGATCCTGCTGTATCTGGCGGAGAAGTCCGGACAGTTTCTGTCGACCGATCCGCGCGCGCGCATCGAGACACTGGAATGGCTGTTCTGGCAGATGGCCGGCCTCGGCCCGATGACCGGCCAGTACGGCCACTTCAACGTCTACGCGCCGGAGAAGATTCCGTACGCGATCGACCGCTACACCAACGAGGCCAACCGCCTGCTGCAGGTGCTCGACACGCACCTGAAGGGTCGCGACTTCATCGCCGGCGACGCGTATTCGATCGCCGACATGGCGACGTATCCGTGGATTGGCGTCTACGACAAGGCGCCGATCGACATGACCCCGTATCCCGAAGTCCAGCGCTGGCACGCCGCGATCAAGGCACGCCCGGCTACGGAGCGCGCGTATGCGCGAGCGAAAGATGTGAATCCCGACGCCGGCAAGACAATGAGCGACGAGGAAAAGAAGCTGTTGTTCGGGCAGGGCCGTCGCTGAGGCAACGCTGATCAAGGCTGCTTTTGCTCGTCATTCCCGCGAAGGCGGGAATCCAGTGCCTTCACGTTTAAAGGCTTGAAAGTCTCTGGATTCCCGCCTTCGCGGGAATGACGGCTTTTCAGCGTTGCCCTGAAGCATCAGCGCGCGTGGCGGTCTGCACTGCCACGCGTGGATCAGCACACATTCTTTCGCATCCGCGTCGCATGGCGGCTGGTCGGACGGCACGACGCGCCGCGAGGCCTGCGCGGACTGAGCATCACCGGAGCGCCCTCTGCCCACCCGATACACTGGGCGCCTCGCTCCAATGGACCCGCCATGCGCTCCGTACTTGCCGCTGCCGCCCTGATGATCGCCACCGCCTCCGCCCTCGCCGCCACGCCGCCCGCCTCCGGCGGTCTCACGCTCGAAGCCATCACCGGCGATGCGCCGCTGTCGGGTCCGACGCTGATGAAGCCGCAGGTCGCGCCGGATGGTTCGCGTGTGACCTTCCTGCGCGGCAAGGACGAGAACCGCAACCAGCTGGATCTGTGGGAATACGACATCGCCAGCGGGCAGACGCGGATGCTGGTCGATTCGAAGGTCGTGCTGCCGGGCGAGGAAACGCTCAGCGATGCCGAGAAGGCGCGTCGCGAGCGGCAGCGCATTGCGGGCCAGTCCGGCATCGTCGATTACCAGTGGGCGCCGGACGCGCAGCGTCTGCTGTTTCCGCTCGGCGGCGAGCTGTACCTGTACGACCTGTCGAAGTCCGGTTCCGAGGCGGTGCGCCAGCTCACCGACGGCGGCGGCTTCGCGACCGACCCGAAGGTGTCGCCGGGCGGTGGCTTCGTCAGTTTCGTGCGAGCACGCAATCTGTGGGTCATCGATCTCTCCAGCGGCGCCGAGCGCCAGCTGACGACCGATGGCAGCGAGGTGATCGGCAACGGCGTCGCCGAGTTCGTCGCCGACGAGGAAATGAACCGCCACACCGGCTACTGGTGGGCGCCGGACGACAGCGGCATCGCGTATGCGCGCATCGACGAATCGCCGGTGCCGGTGCAGAAGCGTTACGAGGTGTATCCCGATCGCACGGAAGTCGTCGAGCAGCGTTATCCCGCTGCCGGCGACGACAACGTGCGCGTGACCCTGCATGTCGTCGCGCCGCAGGGCGGCACGGTGAAGGACGTCGATCTCGGCAGGAACACCGACATCTATCTCGCCCGCGTGCAGTGGCGCGATGCGCAGCGCCTGACCTTCCAGCGCCAGTCGCGCGACCAGCGGACGCTCGAACTCATCGAGACCACGCTCGCCACCGGTGCGCAGCGCACGCTGGTCACCGAGCGTGGCCGCACCTGGGTGCCACTGCACGACAGCCTGCGCTTCCTCGATGACGGCCGCTTCGTGTGGTCGTCCGAGCGCGATGGCTTCCAGCATCTTTATCTCGCGTCCGAAGACGGACGCCGCATGACCCAGCTCACGCAGGGCGACTGGCCGGTCGACGAACTGCTGGCGGTCGATGCCACGGCAGGCCTGGCTTACTTCCGCGCCGGCATGGCGCTCGAAAACGGCAAGGCGCTGCCGCGCGCGACCGAATCGCGGCTCTACAGCGTCGGCCTCGACGGCAAGCGCGCCTACACCGCGCTGTCGACCGAACCCGGCATGCACGGCGCCAGCTTCGCGCGCAATGCGTCGGTCTACGTCGACAGCTGGTCGAACACGACCACGCCGCCGCAGATCGCACTGCACCGCGCCGACGGCACGCAGCTCGCGACGCTGGTCGAGAACGATCTCGCCACGCCCGGTCATCCCTATGCGCCGTTCCTCGCGGCGCATCGCCCCACCGAGTTCGGCACGCTGACCGCCGCCGACGGCCGCACGCCGCTGCACTACTCGCTGATCAAGCCGGCGGACTTCGACGAGACCAAGCCGCATCCGGTCGTCGTGTTCGTCTACGGCGGACCGGCCGCGCAGACCGTACTGAACACCTGGCCCGGCCGCGCCGACGCGAGCTTCCACCAGTACCTCGCGCAGCAGGGCTATGTGGTGTTTTCGCTGGACAACCGCGGCACACCGCGTCGCGGCCGTGATTTCGTCGGCGCGCTGTACGAGCGCCAGGGCACGGTCGAGGTCGAGGACCAGGTGCGCGGCGTCGAATGGCTGAAGTCGCAGTCGTGGGTCGACGGCGACCGCATTGCCGTCAACGGCTGGTCGAACGGCGGCTACATGACGCTGATGCTGCTGGCAAAAGCGCCCGACGCCTACGCGTGCGGCATCGCCGGCGCACCGGTCGCCGACTGGGCGCTCTACGACACGCACTACACCGAGCGCTACATGAATCTGCCGAAGGCCAACGTCGACGGCTACCGCGAGGCCAGCGTGTTCACCCACGCCGACCACATCAAGCCGAATGCGCTGCTGCTGATCCACGGCATGGCCGACGACAACGTGTTGTTCACCAATGCCACGCGGCTGATGAGCCAGCTGCAGCAGGCCGGCACGCCGTTCGAACTGATGACGTATCCGGGTGCCAAGCACGGCTTGCGCGGACGCGACGCGTTGCACCGCTATCGCACCAGCGAAGCGTTCTTCGCGCGTTGCCTGGCGCCCTGACCGCACACGCCTGAGCACACGCATGTCCACGATTCCGCCCCCATTGCCGCCGCGTCCCGCGCCTGTGCCGCCACCGCCGCGTGGCTGGTGGCAGCGCAACTGGAAGTGGGCGTTGCCGGTCGTCGTGGTCACGTTCGTCGCACTGGTGGCGGCGTTCGTCGCGATGATGCTGTTCGCGATCCGCGGTTCGATGATGCGCTCGGATGTCTACGCCGATGCACTGGCACGCGCCCGCGCGCATCCGGAACTCGTCGCGACGATCGGCACGCCGATCACGCCCGGCTTCATGCCGATGGGCTCGGTCAGCACCTCGAGCGAGGACGGCGGCTCGGGCCGGGCTGACCTGGTGATCGGCATCGAAGGCCCGCGCGGCGAAGGTCGCCTCATCGCGACTGCCGACCGTCGGTTGGGTGCGTGGACCTGGGAGTCGCTGCTGTACGTGCCGGGCGACAACGATCTGGAGCAGATCATCCGGATTGCCGAAGCAGATACGCCGGTCGAACACCACGCACTGCCGGCGCCGTGACCTCCGGCCATTGCCGGCACGCACGCGAGCGCCTACGGTCGGCGTTCGTCCTTGCCGCTGGTGCTGCCATGAAACCGCTTGTTCTCGCGATCGCCCTGTCCCTCGCCGCGCCGCTCACGGCCCTCGCCCACACCGATGACGCCAAGGCCGCCGTCGCCGCGTCGCAGACCGCATCGCCGGCCTGGGTCACGCGCAGCAACGAACTCTCGCAGATCCTGATCGACGCCCAAGCGCCGTTCCAGCCCGAATTCGCCGGTTTCTTCGGCGTGCCCGGCTACGACGACCAGGTCGCCGACTTCGGTCCCGACAATGCCGCGCGCTACCGCGCGTCGCTCGCCGGCGCGCGTACGAAGCTGCAGACCCAGCTCGAACTCGAGCGCGATGCCAACGTGCGCCAGGACCTGCAGATCCTTCTGACCAGCATCGATCAGAGCATCGAAGGCAGCACGCTCAACGAGAAGTACCTGCTGCCGTGGTCGGATGCCCCGCAGCAGATCTTCGGCGGCATCAACGATCTGCTGTCGGCGCAGACGCCGCCCGAACGCCGGGCCAAGGCGATCGACCGTCTCAAGCGCTACACCGGCCTGACCGAAGGCAGCCCGCCGATCACCGAGCTCGCACGGGCGCGCTACGAAGAACGCCTGTCGAATCCCGAACTGCTGCAGCCGGCGAAGCTCGAAGTGCAACGCGCACTCGACGGCACCGACACCTACATCGCCGGCATCCGCAAGCTGTTCGAGGAATACAAGGTCGAAGGTGCGGAGGAAGCGCTGGACGCGGCCGCGAAGCAGATCACCGACTACGCCACGTGGACCCGCACGACCGTGCTGCCGAAGGCGCGCGAAGACACGCGCCTGCCGCCCGAGCTCTATGCGTTCGGGCTCAAGCAGTACGGCACCGATGTCGACCCGCAGCTGCTGATGCAGCGCGCGCAGCTGGCCTTCATGGAAATCCGCGCGCAGATGCAGCAGCTCGCGCCGCTGGTCGCCAAGGAAAAGGGCATCGACGCGACCGACTATCGCGAGGTGATCGCCGCGCTCAAGCGCGACACGATTCCCAATGCGCGTCTGGAAGCGAGCTATCGCGAAGTGATCGACGCGATCGATCCGATCATCGAACGCGAGAACATCGTCGACGTGCCCCAGCGTGAGATGCAGATGCGATTGGGTTCGGACGCCGAATCGGCCGCGCAGCCCGCGCCGCATTTCCGCCCGGCGCCACTGGTCGGCAATACCGGTCAGCAGGGCACGTTCGTGCTGCCGGTCGGCAACCCCGGCGGCACCGGCGACGACGCGGCCTATGACGATTTCAACTTCGACGCCGTGCGCTGGACGCTGTCCGCGCACGAAGGCCGCCCCGGCCACGAGCTGCAGTTCACCGCGATGGTCGAACGCGGCGTGTCACTGGCGCGTTCGATGTTCGCGTTCAACTCGGTCAACGTCGAAGGCTGGGCGCTGTATGCCGAAGCCGAACTGGTGCCCTACGAGCCACTCGACGGCCAGCTGATCGCGCTGCAGTTCCGCCTGCTGCGCGCCGCCCGCGCGATGCTCGACCCGATGCTCAACCTCGGCACCATCGACCGCGAACGCGCCGGTCGCGTGCTGACCGAAGAAGTGATGCTGTCGCCGGCGATGGCGCGCCAGGAACTGGACCGCTACACCTTCAACGCACCGGGCCAGGCCACGAGCTACTTCTACGGCTACACCCGCATCCTCGAACTGCGCATGCGCACCGAACTGGCGCTGGGCGCGAAGTTCGACCGCCGCGCGTTCAACAACTTCCTGCTCGACCAGGGCCTGCTGCCGCCGGACCAGCTGGCCGAAGCGGTGGAGACGGTGTTCATCCCGGCACAGCAGCGCCGTTGATGACCCGGGACGCGGGGCCTCAGGGCCCCGCGTCCACGACCACGCGAAGCGCGGCAGTGCGTGCGTTGCTGGCGCCGCCGTACATCAGTTCGGCGGTGGCCGGCGCGGCGAGATAGTCGCCGCCGTTGCCGGCGCGCAGGAAGTAGTGCAGCGCGTGCGTGCCCGCCGGCAGACGTTCGGCATAGAAACGCGGCAACCGCGGATCGAGGCGGCGCGTCGCGAACCAGGCACTGCCGGTGTCGGACACCTGTTGCAGATCGAGTCCCGCCGTCGCACCCAGTGCGAGATGGGTCGGCCGCAGTCCGCCCGGCGCCGCATCAGTGACGGCAACGAAATAGCGTGGCGCACTGGTGCGCACAGTCAGGGTGACGCGCAGCCAGTCGCCTTCACGCACGCTGGCCCCCTCGACCGGCGTCCATGCACCGTCGCGCAATACCGCGTACTGGCGCTCGATCGAGAAGCCGACCGCCGACGCGCGGGCCTGACGTGCGTCCTCGTCGAACGCGATCTCGGCGATGTAACCGGCCGGTGCATCGCCCGAGGACCGGTTGGCGATCGCGAGCCGTCCATCCGCCGGCAGGGCGTCCTGCGTTTCCGCCTGTACGTCACCGGGCGCGACGGTCAGCACACGCTCGGCCGACGTACCGGGCTGCAGTGCGGCGGACACCGTACCGGTGCCCGGCAGCGCCACATCGCGCAGTGCAAGCAGACAGATCGCACCGCTCTGCGTATCGACCGACGGCGTGCCACCGGCATACAGGTCGCCGAGGCCCGCGATCAATGCGCGACGCTCGCCGGCATACGCCGTATCGCCACGTAGAAGGTCGATCAGCGCGCACTGCTCGCGCAGCGGCGAACCCATCCAACGGGTGGCATCGCCAGCGGCACGCAAGGTCCGCACCGGACCCTGTGCAGGCGCCTCCTGCAGCAGGCGCGCGAGTGCGTCATCGGCCGACGCGTGCTTCGCGTGCCGCATGCCCGACGCCAGGGCGATGCGTGCAGGCATCGCGAGCGAGTCCCAGCGCGCGAACGCGTCCTCGAACAGATCCGCCGGCGCGTCATGGAACATGCCGACTGCAAATGCACGTTCGTTGGCCGCGATGGCGTCGGCGTCCTTCGGCAAAGGGATACGTGCGCGCTCGGCGAGGAAATTTCGGGCACGCTGGTCGATGCCGGCGTCGACCGGATGGCCCAGTCGGCGCAGTTCGTCGAACGCGCGGACCGTCCACGCGGTCAGCGCGAACTGCGCGCGGGCGCCGGCATACATCGCCTCTTCGCCGTCGGCGAAGAAACGGACATCGCCGCTGCGATTCTGGAACACGGCGGCGTTGTCGAGCGCTTCGCGCACCGCTGCTTCGGCACCGGGCCAGTCGGCGGTGTCGTCGCGTTCGATCGCGAGTGCGGCCGCGATGGCGCGGCTGAGGATCTGTTCCCAGCAGCGATGACGGTAGTCGCGCATGTCGCCGGTCCAGCGCGAGACGAGGCCGGCGACGCCGTGCTGCAGGGTGACGTGCAGATGCGCGTTGCTCGCGCTGTCCGGCAGTTGCGGCAGCGCCAGCGAGACCGGCGCATCGCCGAGCCAGCCGGCCTGCAGCCGGCGGCCGCGGATCGTGGGCGGCGCGACTTCAATCGTCGCCGCGACTGCATCGCTGCCGGCGTCCGCCTCGGCCATTGCGAGCACCTGCAGCGTGCCAGGCACCGCAGGCTCGATGGCGGTCGCGATGCTGGTCTGTCCACGCGGCGACAGCGTCACCGACTGCACGTCGCGCACCGGCGGATCGAGGCCTTCGATCTGCAACGTCCCCTGCACGTCCGCCGGCGCGTCGCCCGACTGGCGCAGGTTCGCGGCCAGGCGCGCGCGGTCTCCGGGATACAGCCGCACCGGCGTTTGCAGGCGCACTTCGATCGGCAGTCCTGTTTCCAGCGTCGCTTCGGCGACGCGGAAGTCATCGTCGGCGTCGCTGCTCCACGCAATCGCGCGCCAGCGGGTCAGATTGTCGGGCAGCGTCAGCGGCACCTCGCGGGTTTCGCCGGGTGCCAGCCGCACGCGCGGCAGCCACAGTGCCGCGTCTGCGAAATGCGAACGGACGCGGGCACTCGCCTGCAGTGCGCGATCCATGTCGCTGTCACGCGCCTCATCAATATCGAGATCACGGCGACCGCTGCCTGCCTCGGCGACGGCATCGGCGAGACGGCTGCCGGTCACCACGATCTGATCGAGACTCGACGGCATCGGATCCACGCTAGCACCGATGTCCATGCTCGGGGTGGGTGCGGGCGGCGACGGGGGCGCAGGCGTATCCATCGGGCTTGCATCATCGAACACGACCGGCGGCGACTCGGGTGGCGGAGGCACAGCAGCGCCGCCATCCGTCGTCGCGGTGCCGTCTCCGGCGGCCGTCCACGGCAGGCGAACTTCCCAGCGGCCGGACCGCCGCCACTGCGAGAAGCCCGCGGTGGCCGGCATCGCCTGGTACTGGCGTCCGCCCAGCCATGCATAGCCCGCCGGATCCGAGTAAGCGAGAAACGGCGCTGCAAGCGCGCGCAGCGCATCGTCGACCACGGTCAGGGTGACCTCGCGCGGGCGGGGGCCGGCGTTGTGCAGGCGCACCACGTGGCGCGCGCCGGGCGACGCCTGGCCGACATCGAATGCGACCGTGACCGCTGCGTCCGAAGCATCCTCCACGGGTATCGGTACGTCGGCGCGCAGCGACGTCACGTCCGGAGCATCGCGGATGCCGCCAACGACCTCGGGCGGCGATGCATCGCGCACGAACGCATGCAGCACGGGTGTCCCGCGCCAGGCGCGCGACGTGGGCAGGGTGAGCTGTGCGGGCGTGCTGCCGAGAGTCTCGACCCGATGCGTCAGCAGCGTGTCGTCGCCGGCCGCGAACACCAGCAGGGCGCGGGCACGTGCGTGCGGCTGGCGCAGAACGAAACGGGCCGCGTCGCCTGCGGTCGACACGGGCTCCGCCAGTTCCAGCATCGGAGCCTGGCGCGCCGTCGAAGCCGTCCAGCCGTCCCAGACATGGCGCACGAGCGTTGCCGGCGCGGCGTCACCACTGCGTGCCGTGAACCGGTAACGCCCCGGCGCCTTGCGCGGCACGTCGCAGGTCATCGCCTCGCGGGTCGGCACGCTACAGCGCGCGACCACGTTGGACGCCGCGTCCGCTGCGGCGTCGTGCGGCTGGTAGTCGACCACGACCTCGACCGGTGCATCGACGACCGCGCCGTCGGCATCGATGATCAGACCTTGCAGCGTCACCGGCGTGCTGGCATCGAACGCGCGCGGCTCGACCTGCAGACCTACGAAGCGGCCATAGCGGCTGTAACGCGCGGTCGCCGCATTGCTCGCGGTCGCCTCGCGATCGCCAGGGCGCAGCTCGGCGATGACACGTAGATCACCGAACGGAACCGGCGTCGCGGCGGGCGCATGCATGGTGACGGGCTGGACGATGCGTACGCGGCCGTCAGGCCCGGTGACCGGTGCCGGGTCGACCGCGTCGGCCAGGCGGACCGGCCCGTGGCCGGCGAAGGATTCGATGAAGGTGTACGCCGCGTGCTGTGGATAGGCCGATCCGATCCCGCGCGGTGTCACGGTCGCGGTCACGCGTGACAGGGCGATGTCTGCCGCCGGTCCGCCCGAGTAGTAGCCGGCCGACACATCGACATCGAACCGTTCGCCGTCGCGCAGCACGCGCGGCGCATCGCCCTTGGCTTCGACCCAGAGATCCTGCGCGCGGTGTGTGCCGACGAAGAAGCAGGTGCCTTGCACGTCGTGGTCCTCACCGATACCGATGCAGTAGGTGCCATCGGTGAGATGCACCGGCAACGCGAGTTCGCCATCGATGCTGCCATCGGCGTCGGGCTTGGCGTCCCAGCGAAGGATCGTCCGGCCTCGACCACGGTCGAACAGCTGAAGCGCATGCGCAGGCTGCGTCTCGAGGCGCAGCAGCCGGCCACCACTGCGCTCGCGTTGCCACAGCCGGTAACGCACGGTCTCGCCGCTGCGGTACATCGGCCGGTCGGAGACACCCCAGGTCTGCATTGGTGCGGCCTGGGCGAGACTCACGTTGTGCGCGGCCGGCTGCCACGCCGGCAGCACGGCCCGCAACGCACGGTCACCGCGTCCCTGGCTGGCGCGCAGCAGCCACATCGGAAAGCCGTTCCCGGCTTGCGCGCTGTCGGCGATGACATCGGGGACGCGCAGACGCGCGACGCCGTCCCGGTCGGTTCTCGCAGTAGCGACCACGCGCGGCGTGGCGTCGGCGTGGTCCATCCACAGCAGTTCCACCTGCGCGCCGATGATCGGCGCATCCGCGTCCCAGGTGTTCGCCCAGGCCAGCACTTCGCGACGCCCGGCGACCGCGAACAGATCGAAGTCCGGGGCAGCGAATTCGAGTGTCGAGGGATTCGCGCCGACGTCCGGACGCCAGCGCGCCCAGCCGCCTTCACCCAGCACGCGCGTGGTGACATCCGATTCGATTGGCTGCGCCTGGGCGAGCGCAGGCGCTTGCGCGACGGCGCGGCCGGTGTGCAGCGTGCGACCGACGCCGGTCACGTCGATGTCGACACGCGCGGTGTTGACCGCTTCGGCGAGCACCGCCGGCATCTGCGCACCGTCTGCGATCAGGCGGCGCTGCCCGGGTGCGCGCAGCCCGGGGCGGAACGGCCCGATCCGCAGATCGATCCGTGCAGGTTCGATCGCGGTCGACGTGTCCGAGGCGCGCAAGCCGGCGCCCACGTCGAGCGTCGTGGCGGCCCCCGGTGTCTCGAAGACCATGCGCGCCGAGCGGCCCGGCGCCGCCGCGATCGACCGGCCATCGTCGGCGTACACGCCCGACTGGTCGGACCAGTTGAGGAAGCGCGCGCCCGCCGGCAGCGCGGCGACCCAGCGTGCCTCGTCGGCGGGCTCGAGCGCGCGCGAGAACCAGACTTCGACCGGTTCGCCGGCGACGCAGGCCAGCGACACCACGCCATCGCGATTGCGCGCATACGCCGGCCGTCCCGGCGCCGCGCACTGCCCGCCGCGAACACGGAAGGATTCATGCGCGAGCACACGCAACAGCGACGCGTCCTGGGTGCTGGGCAGCGGACCGGCAGTGCTGCGCAGTCCGGGCGCGACGGACAGCTCGACGATCCGGTCGTGCCCCTCGGGCAGGCCCAGCGCGTGGACGTCGAAATCGAAGTGGACAGCCTGGCGGCGGCCCGGAGTGGAAACGGACGCGAGTGCCGAGGCTGGCAGGGTCACCGGCCTGCCGTCGACACGCAGGCGCAGTGCCGCGGCCACGGCCTCGCGCGCGGCCGGCAGCGACGACGTGATGCGAATCGTCGGCAGGCCGTCGCGCCAGCGGGTGGCGAACGCGGAGAGCGTGGGTCGTTCGGTCTCCGCCTCCAGCACGCGCGGCGCGACGGCCGCGCCCTGCTGCGTGGTCAGGCCCGCGGCGACCTGGACGCGATAACGCGTCGCAGGTGTTGGAATCGCATCGCCGAAATCGCATTCGAGCGACAGGTCGCTGCTCCAGCTGCAGGTCGTCGGCAGTTCGGGCTGCAGGCGCACGAGCCCATCGCTGCGCGGGTTGTCCCAGATGCGCATCGGTTCGGAGAACCGCAACTGCAGACCGCCGTGTTCGAAGCTGGCGTCGATCCGCGTCGCATGCGCGGCACACGATGCGAAGCCGCAAACCAGTGCAACCGCCAGTCCCACCGAACGGCGCGTCCACGCGCCTGCCACGTTTGCTGCCCGCATCGTCCTGCCGCTCCCTGCCGAAGACGCGACCAGCCTACACGGCGCGCGCATGCACTTATCGACGCGACGGCAACGGCAGTGCGATCACTGCGCGCGTGCGACGCGCTTCAGCTGATCCGGTCGATCAACCGTCGATGCCCGATCAACCGCGCCCAGCGCATGCCGATGTCGAGCCAGCAGACGTAGGCCGCCTCGCCGGCGATGCGCCACAGCATGCCGGGGCGCCAGGACAGTGCGGGTTCGGCCGCGCACAGTTCCCAGTGCAGGCCGAGGCCACGTGCGAACAGGGCGCAGCGCGCGAGGTGGTAGCGACTGCTGAGCAGGGTGACCCGGCGCGTGGGCGCGTCGGGATCGACCGCGGCGGCGGCCAGCAGACTGCGCGCGTTGCGCAGGTTCTGCAGCGTGTCGCGCGAGGCGTCCTCGAGCACCAGCGGTGCGTCGTCGGGCACGCCCATCGCGTACAGGGCGTCGCGCGCCAGCGCGGCTTCGGTCGGCTTGCCGATCGGGCCGCCGCCGAGCAGCAGCACACTGCCCGGCGCATGCGAGGTCCACAGCGTCGCCGCACGCGACAGCCGCGCCTGGAAATCCGCGTCCAGCCGCCCCTGCGGCGAATGCTTGCCGAACACCAGCACGCATTCGCCACTGACCGGTACGCAGGGCGCATTGCGCGCGATCCGCAACACGTGCACGACGTAGCCCACGTAGACCAGCCCGAGGCTCAGCACGCAGGCCGCCGCCGCGACCACGAGCGTATGCAGGGCATCGCGGTCGGCCAGTCTGTTCAGGCGGTGCAGCAGGCGGGTGCGGGCCATCGTGAAGCAGGGTCTCGAAGCGTGCGGAACTGGGGCTGACCCTGAAGTCTAGCCTCACGATGCGCTCGCTATACTCGGCCGCCTGATCGCCCCCGGATTCATTGCGTGCCTGAACCGCTGTCCCCGCCGCCGATGCCGGCACTCGCCATCCGCGCGTTCACTGCCACTACCGCGCTCGGCCGTGGCAATGCCGCGCAGGCTGCGGCGCTGCGTGAACGACGCGGTGGACTGCGCCGCAACGATTTCGGTCCGACACCGCTGCCGACCTGGATCGGCCGCGTCGACGGTGTGGAAGACGCGCCGCTGCCGTCCGCACTGTCGCGCTGGGAATGCCGCAACAACCGGCTCGCGTGGCTGGCGCTGCAGCAGGACGGCGTGCTCACCGCGCTCGACACGATGGTCGCGAAGTACGGTGCGGATCGCGTCGCGCTGGTCGTCGGCACGTCGACATCGAGCATCGGCGCAAGCGAAGAAGCCTATGCGCGCGCGGATGCCGACGCCGATGGCGTGCGGGATTTCCCCGACGATCTCGCCCGGCCGATCGTGCACACCCCGCATTCGCTGGGCGATTTCCTGCAGCACGCCACCGGTCTGCGTGGCCCCTGCATCACCGTCGCCACTGCCTGTTCGTCGAGCGCGAAAGTATTCGCGCAGGCGTCGCGGATGATCGGAGCCGGTCTCGTCGATGCGGCGCTGGTCGGCGGCGTCGACACGCTGTGCGGCAGCGTGCTGTTCGGCTTCAACGCGCTCGGCCTGGTGTCGACCGAACGCTGCCGCCCGTTCGACGCGACGCGTGATGGTCTGTCGCTGGGCGAGGCCGGCGGATTCGCCGTACTCGAGCGCGCGGCCGCCGGCGACGCTGGCCTGCAGCTGCGCGGCTACGGTGAATCCAGCGATGCGCACCACATGTCGGCGCCGCATCCCGAAGGTCTTGGCGCGACGCTGGCGATGCGCGACGCGCTCGATCGTGCCGGCATCGAATCCGCGGACGTCGGTTATCTCAATCTGCATGGCACATCGACGCCGGCCAACGATTCGGTCGAGGCGCGCGCGGTCGATGCGCTGTTCCCGGCCATGCTGCACGCCAGTTCGACCAAGGGCTGGACCGGCCACACGCTCGGCGCGGCCGGCATCGTCGAATCGGTGTTCGCCCTGCTCGCGCTGGAGAACGGCCTGCTGCCGGGCATTCTCGACAGCACGGTGCGCGATCCCGCGTGTGGCCCGCAGATCCGCTTCGACAATGCGCAGGCCGACATCCGCTTCGCAATGAACAACTCTTTCGGCTTCGGCGGCAACAACTGTTCACTGGTGTTCGGCAAGGTGGCGGCGTGAACGCGCTGACCGCGACGATCGCCGGCATCGGCTTCTGGACCGACGGCCTGCCGGACTGGGACGCTGCCCGTGCGTTCGCACGCGACGGCACCCGCCCCGACAACGCGCCGGCACGTCCCTCACCGCAGCTGCTGGCGCCGAACGAACGTCGACGCGCGCCGGGCTCGGTCGCGGTCGCGCTCGAAGTGGCGATGGCTGCCTGCCGCGATGCCGGCATCGCACCGGAAACGCTGCCGTCGGTGTTCGCTTCGACGCACGGCGATCTGGGCATCACCGATTACATGTGCGACACGCTGTCGACCGATCCCACCGCGATCTCGCCGACGAAGTTCCATAACTCCGTGCACAACGCCGCGGCGGGTTACTGGACCATCGGCGCGCACTGCACCGAGGCGACGACCGCGCTCAGCGCCTACGACGCGACGTTCGCCCAGGGCCTGCTCGAAGCGATGATGCAGCTCGCCACCGGCACGCCGGCCGTGCTGCTGGTCGCCTACGACACCGCGTCCGCCGGCCTGCTCGGCACCGTGACGCACAGCGAAGGCCTGCTCGGCGCCGCGCTGGTGCTGGTGCGTGACGGCGACGGCCCCCGCATCAGCGCGAGCCTGCGCGACGGCGCCGATCTCGAATCGCCCGGCCCGCTCGGCACACATGCCGAACGCAACGCGATGGCGCAGATGCTGCCGTTGTTCGATGCGCTGGCCACCGGCGGATCGCGCGCCGTGCTGCGCGCCGGTCCACACCGTTCGCTGTCGCTGGAGATTGCCGACGCGCAGTCGCAAGCGGAGCCGGCGCATGGCTGAACATCCGCATCTGCACCGCGGCAATGTTGCGGTGGTGATTCCGGCGCTCAACGAGGCGCTGCGCATCGACGAGGTCGTCAGCGAGGCGCTGGCGTACAGCGAGCATGTGATCGTCGTCGACGACGGCTCCGACGACGCCACGCCCGACATCGTCGCCGCCCTGCCGGTCACGCTGCTGCGACATCCGCGGCGCATGGGCAAGGGCCAGGCACTGCGCGACGGATTCGCCGAAGCGCGGCGACGCGGCTTCGCGGCGGTGGTCACGATGGATGGCGACGGCCAGCATCGCGCGAGCGACATCCCGCGGATGATCGAAGCCGCGAACCGCCATCCGAACTGCATCGTCAACGGCGCGCGCCTGAAGAAGCGTGGCACCCAGCCCTGGTACCGGCGGATCGGCAACGATTTCGGCGACTGGGGCATCGCCTGGGCCTGCGGTTACCGCATGGTCGACACGCAGAGCGGGCAGCGGCTGTATCCGGTCTCGGTACTCGCACTCGACGACATTCCCGGCGAAGGCTTCGTGTTCGAAGCGCAGATCCTGATCAGCGCCGCGCGCCAGCTCGGCTGCGGCGTGGTGTCGGTACCGGTGGAGACGCGCTACCACTGCGCGGATTCCGACGAGCAGTTCCGCAAGAGTCACTTCCGCCTCTATCGCGACCTGAAACTGATCACCCTGCATGTGCTCAAGCAGGTGCTGACGCGTGGCGATCTGCTGCGCACCTGGCGCGCCAAGCGTGCGAATCCGCCGGTGATCTTCGATCCCGGCGCAACGCCCGACGCGATGCTCGCTTCCGAACCCATGCAAGGCGCTGGATGATGCAGACCACGACCCGCACCGATGTCGCGATTCTCGGCGGCGGGCTCGCCGGGCTCACCCTCGCCCTGCAACTGCGCCAGCGCGATCCCACCTGCGCGGTCACCGTGATCGAACGTCGCGCGCATCCGGTGCGCGAAGCCGCGCACAAGGTCGGCGAGTCCACGGTCGAGATCGGCGCGCATTACCTGGCCAAAGTGCTGGGGCTGGAAGCGCATCTGGAAAGCGAACAGATCCGCAAGTTCGGCTTCCGGTTCTTCTTCTCCGAAGGCAGCCACGCGATCGACCAGTGCACCGAACTCGGCGTGAGCCAGTTGCTGCCGACGCCGTCGTGGCAGATCGACCGCGGCCGTTTCGAGAACTTCCTCGGTGAGCGCGCGCGCGAACTCGGCGTGCAGTTCGAAGATGCCGCCGTGGTGCGCGAACTGACGATGGCCGGCGACGGCGCGGACGATCACGTCATCGCATTCGAGCGCGATGGCGCGACGCACACCCTGCAAAGCCGCTGGCTGATCGATGCCAGCGGCCGCGCCGGTCTACTCAAGCGCAAGCTCGATCTCGCCCAGCCCAATGACCATGACGCCAATGCGGTGTGGTGGCGCGTGGACGGCATCATCGATCCCAATGCCTGGTCGCACGACGCCGGCTGGTTGCAGCGTTGCGATCCGCCGGACCGCTGGCGCTCGACCAACCACATGTGTGGGCCGGGCTACTGGTTCTGGCTGATTCCGCTGGCCTCGGGTTCGCACTCGCTGGGCATCGTCTGCGACGCGAAGATGCATCCGCTCGAGACCATGAACACCCACGCGAAAGCGATGGACTGGCTGCGCACGCATCAGCCGCAGGTCGCCGCGACGCTCGACCGCAGCGAACACACGCTGCAGGACTTCCTGTTCCTGCGGCACTTCTCCTACGGCTGCAAGCAGCTGTTCTCGCGCGAACGCTGGGCGCTGACCGGCGAGGCCGGGCTGTTCCTCGATCCGTTCTACTCGCCGGGCACCGACTTCATCGCCATCGGCAACACCTACATCTGCGATCTGATCGGCAAGGACCGCGCGGGCAGTGATTTCCGGCCCTACGTCGCGCTGTACCAGCAGCTGTACATGTCGTTCTACGAGAACACGCTGACCCTGTATCAGGACCAGTACCCGCTGTTCGGCGACGAGCAGGTCATGCCGGTCAAGGTGATCTGGGACTACACGTATTACTGGTCGCTGCTGACGCCGCTGTTCTTCGCCGATCGTCTGACCAGCATGCCGGTGCTCGGCCGACTGCGTCCTGCGTTCACCGAAGCGAGCGCGCTCAATCTCGCCCTGCAGCAGCTGCTGCGCGAATGGGGCCGCCGCAATAGTGAAGGCGACGGCGCCGCGTCCGGCGCGCGCCTGCTCGACCAGTTCGGCATCGACTGGTTCCGCGCGATGAACGCCGCACTCAACGACACGCTCGATGACAATGCGCTGGTCGCGCGCATCGAAGACAACGTGTCGCGCATGCGCTGGCTCGCGATCGAGATCCTGCAGCGCGCGCAAGGCGCCCACGCCGACATCGACGACTTCGGCCTGACCACATTGCTCGGCGATGCACCGGTCACGCCACCGTCGCTGTCCGCGCGCTGGTACGCCGACGCGGCCTGAGCGGGCACAATCGAACACCTTCAATCTGCACAAGGCACCGGCACCGCATGAATCCAGGCACTGCGCACACCTCCGGCGGCGACGCCCGCACCGATGTCGTGATCCTCGGCGGCGGTCTCGCCGGTCTGACCCTCGCCCTGCAGCTTCGCCAGCGTGATCCCGCGCTCGCCATCACCGTCATCGAACGCCGTGCCCATCCGGTGCGCGAAGCGGCGCACAAGGTCGGCGAGTCGACGGTCGAGATCGGCGCGCACTACTTCGCCGACGTGCTGGGTCTGCGCGACCATCTGGAAGCCGAGCAGGTGCGCAAGTACGGCCTGCGCTACTTCTTCACCGATCGCGAATACGACGTGCAGGCCTGCAGCGAAATGGGCGTCAGCAAGCTGCTGCCTACGCCGTCGTGGCAGCTCGACCGCGGCCGCTTCGAGAACTTCCTCGGCGACCGTGCGCGCGAGATGGGCGTCGATTTCCGCGATGAAGCGGTCGTCCGCACGCTGGACCTGTCGGAAACAGACGCACCGCATACCGTTGCTTTCGACCATGCCGGCGAACGCCAGACCCTCGAAGCGCGCTGGGTCGTCGATGCATCGGGCCGCGCCGGCCTGATCAAGCGCAAGCTCGGTCTGGCGATGTCCAACGACCACGACTGCAATGCGGTGTGGTGGCGCATCGACGGCCAGTCGGATCTCGACCAGTGGTCCGACGATCCGCAGTGGCGCGACCGCTTCACGCCGGCGCGTCGCGTGAACTCGACCAACCACATGTGCGGCCCGGGCTACTGGTTCTGGCTGATCCCGCTGGCCTCGGGTTCGCATTCGCTGGGCATCGTCTGCGACGCGAAGATGCATCCGCTCGAAACCATGAACACCTTCGAGAAAGCGATGGAGTGGCTGCGCACGCACCAGCCGCGCGCCCACGAAGCGCTCGACAAGCCGGAGTACACGCTGCAGGACTTCCTGTTCCTGCGCCACTTCTCGCACGGCTGCAAGCAGGTGTACTCGAAGCACCGCTGGGCGTTGACCGGCGAGGCCGGCCTGTTCCTCGATCCGTTCTATTCGCCGGGCAGCGACTTCATCGCGATCAGCAACACCTACGTCTGCGAACTGATCGGCAAGGATCGCGCGGGCGAAGCGATCGCGCCGTACGCCGAGATCTACCAGCAGCTGTATTTCTCGTTCTACGAAAACACGCTGACCCTCTACCAGGACCAGTACCCGATCTTCGGCCACCCGCAGGTCATGCCGATCAAGGTGCTGTGGGATTACGTGTACTACTGGGCGCTGCTGGCGCCGTTGTTCTTCAGCCGACGCCAGGCCGATCTGTCGATCCTCGCCAAACTCAAGCCCGCCTTCGCCGAGGGCCGTGCACTGAATCTGGCGATGCAGGCGCTGATGCGCGAATGGGGCACGCGCGATGCGACGCCCGATCTGCGCGAAGCGCGTGCTTACGACCAGTACGAAGTCGAGTGGTGCCGCGAAATGAACGGTGGTCTGACCGACGAACTCGACGACGCCGCCTATCTCGCGCGCACCCAGCGTTCGATGGCCGCGATGCGCCAACTGGCGTCCGAAGTGCTGGCACTCGCGCGCGCCGCGATTCCGGACATCGGCGACCACGGCCTCGATGCATTGCTGGCGAAACACGACAGCAGCGCACACGCGTCGATGCTGCCGGCGCAGTGGTTCGTGCCGGTTGCCGAAGCCGCCTGAGCCGTCGATGATTGCGGCTGCGCGGGCTGGATGGCCGCATTGAAGACCCGGGAACCTGTGCCGCGATGACGACCCTCCTGCTGCTCCAGTTGGCCGTGATCCTCATCGCCGCACGCGCCTGCGGCTGGGTGCTGAAGTACTTCGGACAGCCGCCGGTGATCGGCGAGATGACCGCCGGCCTGCTGCTCGGGCCGGTGGTGTTCGGCGCGATGCTGCCGGACATGCATGCCGCGCTGTTTCCGGCCGCATCACTGCCGCCGTTGTCGGCGCTGGCGACCGTCGGCCTGGTGCTCTTCATGTTCATCATCGGCGCCGAACTGCGTTCGGTCGAAGGCACGCGCTCGCAGGTGCGCGCCGCGAGTCTGGTGGGCGTGCTCGGCATCTCGCTGCCGCTGGCGCTGGGTCTGGCGATCTCGCCGTGGCTGTATCCGCGTTTCGCACCCGAGGGACTGGGCTTCTGGCCGTTCGCGCTGTTCATCGCCGCGGCGATGTCGGTGACCGCGTTCCCGGTGCTCGCGCGCATCCTCAAGGATCGCAACCTCACCCAGACCCGCGCCGGCCGACTCGCACTGAGCGCGGCGATCATCGACGACGGCTTCGTTTGGATCTTCCTCGCGCTGGTGCTGACCATCGGCGGCGCGCATCGCGGACCAGGCGTGGGCATGGTGGCCGCGGGCGCGGTGGCACTGGTTGCGGTCGCGTTCCTCGTGCTGAAGCCGTTGTATGCGTGGATCCTGAAACGCGGTTGCGATGCCGACGGCGCGCCGACGCGCGGCACGCTGATCGCGATCCTGATCGGCCTGGTCTGCTGCGCGGCGTTCGCCGAAGCGATCAGCCTGCACGCTGTGTTCGGCGCGTTCGTGTTCGGCGTCTGTCTGCCGCGCGACAATCGCCTGCTGCATCACCTGGCCAAGGCGTTCGAGCCGGTGTCGATGCTGCTGCTGATGCCGATCGTGTTCGCGCTCGCCGGTCTCAACACCACGTCCGAAGCCTTCGTCGGCGCAGGCCTCGGCGCGTTCGGCCTGATCCTGCTGGTGGCGATCGCCGGCAAGATGATCGGCGGCACGCTGGGCGCGCGCCTGTCGGGCTACGACTGGCGCGACAGCCTGTCGGTGGGTTCGCTGATCAACGCGCGCGGCCTGATGGAACTGGTGGTGCTGAAGATTGGCCTGGACGCCGGCCTGATCGGGCAGGAACTCTTCACCCTGATGTTCGGCATGACCCTGGTCACGACGGTCATGACCTCGCCGCTGCTGTCGCTGTGGAACCGGCGCACCACGGACGCCGATGCGCTCGAGCACAAGCGCGCGCACTGAGCACGGCTTCGCCCCGCACGCCGCGGGCTCCCCAACAAAAACGCCGGCCGCTTTTTGCGGCCGGCGTCGTCTGCAGCATCGCTCGACTCAGCGCACCGGCGGTACTGCCGGCGCAGGCGCGGGCATCGATTCGACCGGCGGCGGATTCGCCACCCAGATCGCGACGCCGCTGGCGTACTTCTGCTGCGGGCTGATGTCGACGCCCACGCCGGCCGACGAGAAGGAACGGCCACCGCCGCGCCCGACGCCGCCACCGACACTGACGCCGCCATTGCGGTAGCCGTCAGCCGTGCCCTGGAACAGCACGCCGTTGGCCCCGAGCTTGGCTGCTTCGTTGCGCAGTTTCTGCAGCACCGAATCGACCTTGTTCTGCTCGCCGTATGTCAGCGCGCCACTGCTGGTGTTGAGGATCGCGATCTCTTCGTACTGGCCCGGCGGCGGGCCGTGATAGATGCGCACCTGCGACGGGTCGATCGGCGCACGCGGCGTGCCGGTCAACACATGGGAACTGGCGCAGCCGGCGAGCAGGCCGACGCCGAGCAACAACGGAAGCAGACGGGAAACGCGCATCGGGGAATCCTCGTGGCGGGTGCAGGGATGATGCGACTGCCGGCGTGAATCCGGATTCATGGCGCTGAAGCGCAACTGGACGCGCGACGCGCGTAGTGAATCCGGGATCCGGGCACGCCCGAAACAGGCGTCAGCCGCCCTGCCCGATGCGCGCACCGTCGACCGGATTCCGCAGCCAGCGCTTGATGTGCCAGGTCAGCGCTCGGAAGTTCGAATTCATCTGGAAGCAGCCGCTGGTCAGTCCGCCGCCGCGGCCCTGCATGACGCCGTTGAAGCCGGACACACGCGTGCCGTCCTCGTACAGCGCGCCGCGCACGCGCAGCGTCTGGGTGTGTTCGATGAACCAGTTGCCGCCCCAGATCGCATCGACGATCTCGACCTTGAGCACCCGGCCGTGCATGTCGGCCAGCGGCGCCTGCGCCGGCTCGGCGACCTTGCGCAGTTCGCGGATCAGCGCGGTGTTGAAGTTGCCGGCGACATCGCAGGTGTCGAGGATCTCGGCATCGATGTCGGCGCCTTCTACGACGGGTACCGGTACTTGCAGCCGGATCTTGTCGGCCGCGGCGGCGCTGGTCGCGAGCGTGCAGCCCGCAACCAAAACAACACTCAGAAGAAGCATGCGCATCGGGACGTCCTGTTCCATGGAAAGTTCGGGGTCAGCCCATGCCACCGTTGATGCCGATGACCTGGCCATTGATGTAGCCGGCCGGCTCGGAACACAGGAACGCGACCAGCGCCGCGACTTCATCCGGCGTGCCCGCGCGCGCGGCCGGGACGATCTGCTTGATCATCTCGTCCGGGAACGCGTCCTCGGCCATGCTGCCGGCGATCACGCCAGGCGCGACCACGTTGACGCTGATGCCGCGGCTCGCCATCTCGCGGGCCAGCGATTTCGATGCGCCGTGCAACGCCGCCTTCGCCGCCGCGTAGTTGGTCTGCCCGCGATTGCCGGTCACCGCCGCGACCGACGACACGCTGACGATGCGACCCCAGCGCTTGCGCGCCATCGGCAGCAGCAGCGGCTGGGTCACGTGGAAGAAGCCGTGCAGCGAGACATCGATGACGCGTTTCCACTGCGCCTCCGACATGCCGGCCATCGGCGCGTCGTCGTGGATGCCCGCGTTGTTGACGATCACCTGGATCGGCCCCGCGTCGAGCAGCCCGTCGAGCGCACGTCGCGTGACCGCACCGTCGGCGACATCGAACGCGACCGCCTCGGCGCTGCCGCCTGCGGCGACGATCTCGGCGACCACGGCTTGCGCGCGCGCGAGATTGCCGTTGGCATGGACGATCACATGCAGGCCATCGGCCGCGAGACGACGGCAGATCGCGCCGCCGATGTCGCCGCTGCCGCCGGTGACGAGCGCGCGCCGCGCAGGTGTAGTGGATGCGGAATTGGTCATGCGGCGATTGTAGCGGGCGGTCATCGCACGTCGTCGTGCATTCAAAACGACGGGGTTTCGCTGCGCTCTACCCATCCCACGAAGCGCGACGATCTGACCGTCGGACAGGTAGCGAAGCGAAACCCATCGGCGTGGATCCACGCACTCCAGAAACTTTCAGCTCACGCGGCATCCTGCGGCGGCCCGAGCATTACCGCCGCGCGCCCTTCGGCGAGCAGCACGCCATCGCACTGGATGCGGAACGCGTACTGCTGGCTGTCTCCGGCTTCGACGAGTACTTCGGCGACGCATTCGAGATCACCGCCGAGATCGTCGATCCGCGCGACACGCAGCTGCACGCCGCGCAATGCGACCAGCATGCCGGGGCGCACGGGTGCGCCACTGTCGCGTGCACGCAGGCCGCCGTGTACAGCCATCGCCTGCGCGCCGTATTCGCACAGGTGCAGTGCGCGCAGCTGGTCGTCGCTGCGCAGCGGGTTGGCCGGATCACGATGGCTGGCGCTGCGCAGGGTCACGCTGGCGTCTTCCCATGCGGTGACCGCATCCCACAAGCACATCGCGCCCTGGTGCGGAATCATCGACAGGATCGTGTCGCGATCGACGTGGCTCATGCCACCGGCTCCGGTTCGGCGCGTGCAGCGATAATCGCCGCGCGCTGGCGCGCGACCAGCAGCGACAGCACGAAGTTGAAGACCACGCCGAGTGCGACCGTGCTGCCGATCGCACGCAGCACCGGAATCGACGACAGCGCGAGCAGGCTGAAGACCAGCAGCGTCATCAGGCTGCAGACGAGGATCGCGTGCAGGGTGCGGATCTGGTCCTGTCGGTCGTCGCCGGCGTGTTCGAAGAACAGTGCGTAGTCGAGACCGAGACCGGCGGCGAGGATCAACGCGACGAGATGGAACAGGGTCAGTTCGACGCCGACCAGTCGCAGCACCGCGACGACCACCAGCAAGGTCAACAGCGTCGGCAGAAGCACGCGCCAGACGCGACGCGGACTGCGCAACGCGATCCACACCGTGGCGACCAGCAGCACCAGGGCGACCGCCATCGACGCGAGCACGCGGCCGCGGTATTCGATGACCAGCGATTCGGACGCGTCCTTCATGTCGAGCAGGCGCACGTCGACGCCGGGCGCACTGGCCTGCGACGCGAGCGCGATGACGTCGGCCGGATCATCGAGACCGCTGAGCGAGACCAGCGCGGTCGAACGGTCCTCGTGTTCCAGCAGCAGACCGGACACCGCGGTCGCCAGCGGCGAGCCTTCGAGATCGGCGCGCGTCAACGGCGCGGCGGCCTTGGCGCGGGCGATGTCTTCGACGAAGGGCTCGAACGCGTCGTCGTTGAACGCGGAGTCCGTCAACGCGTCGGCGAGCATCGCGCGCAGCGCAGTGCTGTCGGGCAGCGCGGCCTGGCGCGCGCGTTGGGTGTCGGCGCCGGGCAGATACCGCGCAGCCATGTCGTAGCCATCGAGCTGGCCGTCGGCGACCAGCGCATCGAGCGCGGGCTGCAGCGCCGCGGTCGCACCGAGCGCGGCGTCGCTGTCGGCGGCCTGCGCGACCAGCACGTAGCGCACGTCGGGCGCACCGAGTTCGGCGCGCAGTTCGGTGTCGCGCTGCATCGAATCGGGATCGACCGGCGTCAGTTTCGACAGATCGTTCTGCCAGAACGCGCCGGGGCTGAAGGCGATCGCACCAAACGCAGCGAGTGCCAGCACTGCCAACGACCACTTGGGACGCGGCAGCGCTTCGATCCGGTGCCACAGACGCTGCAGACGCGGCGATTCGGCGAGATCCGGTGGCGACGGATCGACCAGACCCGGCAGCAGATAACGCGTGGTCAGCGCGGCGACGCCGAGTGCGAAGATCGTGAACACCGCGAGCTGGCGCAGGCCGTCGACGCCCGAGAACAGGAAGGTCGCGTACGCGATGCAGGTCGCGACGACGCCGGTCGACAGCGCCGGCCACAAGCCGCGCACGTTCTTCCACGGCGACAGGCCGGCGCGCTGGTGGCTGAAGAAGTGGATCGGATAATCCTGCACCACGCCGATCAGGGTGAAGCCGAACGCGATCGTGATGCCGTGCACGCCGCCGGGAAACAGCAGTGCCACGGCAGTGAGTCCGGCGATGCCCGCACTCGCGAGCGGCAGCACGCCGAGCAGCGGCATCTTCCAGCTGCGGTACGCGACGAGCAGCAACAGGATCAGGCCGATGGTGTCGACCATGCCGATACGCTGCGCCTCGGCCTGCGTGCGTCCGCCGATGTCGACCGAGAACGCGCCCGGACCGACGACTTCGAGCGTCGCGCCGCTGTCGCCCGCCTGCTGCGCGAAGGTGTCGCGGATCGTGCCGACGGCGTCGAGCTGGCCGGTCGGATCAAAGCCCGCGGCGCGCGTTTCGACCAGCAACAGCGCTTGCGTGCCGGCTTGGTCGAACCACACGTCGTGCATTCGCTGCGGCGCGCCGGCGGGCTGCCAGGCTTCGGCGAGCGCGAGCACTTCCAGCGTGGGGTCGGACGGGATCAGCGGCTCGACCAGACCTGCGGCGGGCGAGCCGAGATCCTGCAGGCGCGCATCGAGCGCATCGCGCAGGGTGTCGGCATCGAGCGGCGCAGTGTCGAAGGACGAGGTCAGCAGATAGCGGTAGGGCAGCAGGTCCTGCGGAAACGCGTCGAGTCCGGCCTCACCGCCGTTGGTGACCAGGGTGTAGCGCGGGTCGCCGGCCAGTGCGTCATGCAGATCGCGCGAGCGTTCCGCGAGTGCTTCAGGCGCGTCGCCGGAGATCGCCAGCATCAGCAGGCGCGAACCCGGGCCGTCGCCGAGTTCCTCCATCAACAGACGCTGCTCGGGCGTGCG
Source organism: Luteimonas fraxinea (assembly GCF_021233355.1). NCBI lineage: Bacteria > Pseudomonadati > Pseudomonadota > Gammaproteobacteria > Lysobacterales > Lysobacteraceae > Luteimonas > Luteimonas fraxinea. The sequence goes on from NZ_CP089507.1 coordinate 1,437,431, forward strand.
CGCGTCGGGCAGGAAGCGGCGCAGGTCGCCGCTGAATTCCAGTTTCGCCGAGGCCATCCAGCCCAGCGCGAGCAGCGCAAGCAACCACGCGACGGCCAGCGTCAGCCGCAGGCCGGGACGCTGCAGCAGCGTGTCGCGAAATCCGCGGCGCCCGCTCAACGCGGAACGTCGTGGCACAGCCGCTGCGCGGCTTCGAGCGAGTCCACGCTGGCCGCGGCGGTGGCGGCGCTGCCGAGCAGCGTCGGCTGCGCATCGCCCTGCTTCGGTCGCGTTTCGATGCAGCGCAGTTCGGCATCACGACCGCGCAGCACGATGCCGGTGACCCGACCGGCAACGCGCGGATCGCGCGGTGTCAGGGTCAGCGTCCAGTCGGCCGGCACACCGTCGGCTTCGAGCGCGTAGACCGTTTCCAGCGCCTTGCGGTCACCGGCCAGCAGCGCACCGAAGCTGCCCCGCAGCGCGGCAAGTTCGGGCACGCGCGACAGCGAGAACGTGCGCGGATTGCGGCCTTCTCGGGCAATGGTCGCCTCACCGGCGCGGATCGTCGTGGTCTCCGCGTACGGCGCGCGCACCTCGCGAATCAGCGTGTCGGCATCGGGGCGGCGGTATTCGCCCGACAGCTGCAGCGGGCGCTTGAGCATCGAGGACGTACGCAGTTCTACGAACGGCGTCGAGGTGGCGCCGTGCTGGGTCAGGCGCTGCAGGATCCAGTCGGCATCGACGCTGCGGCCGGTCGCGGTGACCGGCGCGGGCACGCGATCGCGCGACTGGTTCGCGCGCGGCGTCTCAGCGGTCTGCGCCGCCGCCCACGTCGGCACCGCGAGCAGCGTCGCCAGCAGCAGGCAGAGCGCCGGCCGCGGGCGGAAAATCGTCGCGCGTGTCATCGGCGCCTGTCCAGAAGTCATAGAAATTGAACCAGTTGTAGGGAGCGCTACGTGCGTGATGTTCCAGCCGCGCGGCGTAACGGTGGATGAGCGCGGCCACGCCGGTCTGGCGTTCGCGGCGCGGCAGGTCGATGCCGTCGCTGAAAGGTTCGAACACCAGGTCGTAGCGGTTGCCACCACGGTACAGGCCGAAGGCCAGCATCACCGGCGCCTTGAGCACCGAGGCCAGCAGCCAGGGCGCGACCGGGAACTGCGCCGGCGCGCCGAGGAACGGCACCGGCATCGTGACGCCGCCTTCCTGGCTGCGGTCGACCAGCAGCGCGACCATCGCGCCCTGCGCCAAACCTTCCTGGATTGCCAGTGCGACCGCCGGGCCGCTTTCGCCGGCGTCGATCACCGTCGCCGCGACTGCGGGATTCAGCGCTTCCAGCAGCTCGGTCATCGCCTGGCCGTGCGCGCGGTCGAGCACGACGCGGATCTTGTACTCGGGCCGCTGGGTCGCGAGCACGCGCAGCACTTCGAAACTGCCCAGATGCGAGCCGAACAGCAGCACGCCCTGCCCGGCATCCAGATGCCCGTGCAGCACCTCGAGTCCCTGCGTGTGCACGTCGAAGCGGCGGGTGTTCTCGCTGAGCAGGAACAGGCGGTCGAGAATCGTCGCGGCGAAGGTGCGGAAATGCCGCGCGACCTCGCGCAGCGTCGCCGGCCGGCCGAACATGCGCGCCAGATACTTGCGCGAATCGCGACGCTCGGGGCCGCGGCGGAGCATGAAGTACAGCGCGATCGGATGCAGCAGCGCGCGCGCCGGGGCGCGTCCGAAGTTCGATGCGAACACCAGCAACGTGCGCAACGCGAGCCGCCCGCCGCCTTCGCGGCGTGCCTTCCACTCGCTGCTCATGCCAGCGCGGGACCGTCGGCGACGAGTTCGCCACTGGCGAGCAGCACGCCCGCGCGTTCCACCCGGAAGCGCCAGCGCGAGACGCCGTCACGGCTGGTGTCCTCGAGCGCGATTTCGGCCTGCTCGCCCGGCAGCAGTGGCTGCACGAACTTGACCTGCGGCAGCCGCAATGCGCCCTGTGGACCGTGCGCGGCTTCGACGGCCGCGACCACGCGATCGAGGATCACCACACCCGGCACCAGCGGCTGGCCCGGGAAGTGGCCCGGCAAGCATGGATGCGCGGCATCGATGACGAACGTGTGCGACGCCATCGCTCAGCGCCTGCCGAGCATCGCGGCCACGGCGTCCTGCGCTTCGCGCGCGACCGCCTGGCGACCGGTGGCGCCGACGCGGCCTTCCACACGGATCGGCGTGCCCACGGTGGCGCGCATCGGACCGCGGCAGGTGCGGAAGAACCCGGTCGGCGGCAGCACCTTGCCAGTGCCGTGCAGCGCGATCGGCAATACATCCACGCCGGCATCGATCGCAGCCTGGAACGACCCCGACTTGAACTCGGCCATGCGGCCGTCGCGCGAGCGCGTGCCTTCGGGGAACAGGCACAGCGAATGGCCCGCGCCCAGCACGCCCGCGACCTGGCGCCGCAACAGCGGCCCGGCGCGGCGGTCTTCGCGGCTGATGAAGAGCATGCCGGTCGCGCGCGCGTAGGTGCACAGCAGCGGCACGCGGCACATTTCCTGTTTCAGCAGGAAACGCAGCGGGACCGGCACGGCCATGAACAGCACGCAGATGTCGAGCAGCGATTCGTGGTTGGCCACCACCAGATACGGACGGTTCCAGTCGATCGCATCCGCGCCTTCGACGGTCAATCCACCGGCGGGACGGACCAGCCCCGGCGCCCAGTGCGTCCGCGCCATGTCCAGCGCCAGCTCACGCCGGCCCGTCACCGCCTGGCGGAGCAGCGACACGCTGATCCAGCCCGCCGTCCATAGCAGGGTGTACAGGCACTCCAGGACGTTGATCGCGCGTGCGGACAAGGCCGCGAACGCCACGGCCCCGGGTGCGGCACGGGTCTGTCGGTATTCCATGAGTCGCTAGGATATCCCGTGTGACAGCTGCGCATCGCGCGGAATGCGTTCAGCGAATGCCGCGTCAGCGCAGCAGATCACGCCAGAACACCGGGCCCAGACCGGCCAGCTTGCGCAGGAAATCGAAGAATCCGCTGTAGCGGCCCGGGAAGCGCCGCTTGCGGAACGCGAACTCGATGACGAAGAAACCGCCGATCACGCTGTAGTTCAGCAGATTCGCCCACAGCGACCACTGCTCCTGGGTGATCGGCAACGGCGACGCCACGCCGACGCTTTCCAGCAGCCCCGCGGGGCTGGCGATCAGCGCGAGCAGCAGGTTTGCGCCGGCCATCAGCAGCAGCACGCCGGCCCATGCGGCGGTCAGAATGCGCGTGTAGCGGCGCAGATCCGGGCCCAGCGCCTCGGGACCGTCGCCGCCTTCGATGCCCAGCACGATGCGGGTGATCAGCGGCACCGAACCAGCGCGCAGCGTGCGTGCGAACAGCCACGCGATCGCGACCACGAACACCACCGGCACCAGCAGCAACGGCAGCGCGGCATGCCCGGCGGCGTACAGCGCCCACGCACCCCAGCCCAGCAGCGGCGTGGCGATGAACGCCCACGGGCGACGGGCCAGCAGCGGTTCGATGACCACCATCGCGATCAGCAGCACCAGCGCGCCCAGCGCGAGGCCGTCGTGGTGCCAGCGGCTGGCGAGATGCGCCAGGGCCGTATAACCGAGCCCCAGCAGCAATTGCAGCAGCAGGATCAAGTGGTGCGGTGCTGCTCGATGTGCGCCGACAGCGCGCGCAGCGAGGCGAAGATCTGCCGGTTTTCGTCGTTGTCCGAACGCAGCTGGAAGCCGTAGCGCTTGCTGACGGCCAGCGCGAGTTCCAGCGCGTCGATCGAATCCAGCCCCAGGCCGGCGTTGAACAGCGGCGCCTCGGGATCGATGTCGGCCGCCTGCACGTCCTCCAGGTTCAGGCTCTCGACCAGCAGGTCGGCGAGCGCGCGTTCGGCTTCTGTTTGGGCGGACATCGGGACTTCCGTGGAATGACAGGGCTGCCACGATCCGGCATCGGACCGGCGCGCGCAAGCACTCCGGGCCGCCATGGAGGCTTCCCGTTATGATGCGCGACTGCCCGAACCACCCCCAGATTCAGGATGAGCCCGATCGCGACCGCCGTTGCCACTTCCGAGTCCACCCGGCTCGACGTCGACGTCCTGGTCATCGGCGGCGGCCCGGCGGGCACCACCGCGGCCACGACGCTCGCGCGGCGCGGCTGGAAGGTGCTGCTGCTGGACAAGGACGTGCACCCGCGCTTCCACATCGGCGAATCGCTGCTGCCGATGAACCTGCCGATCCTTGAGCGCCTCGGCGTGCTGGAGCAGGTGCGCGCGATCGGCACGCTCAAGCTCGGCGCCGATTTCCCGGTGCACGATGCCGACGACACCACCCACGTGTTCCGCTTCGATCGCGCGCTCGATCCGAAGTTCGGCTACGCCTTCCAGGTGCGTCGCTCGGAGTTCGATGCGCTGCTGTTCGACAACGCGCGCGTCAATGGCGTCGATGCGCGCATGCGGGTCAAGGTCGAATCGCTGGTCCACGATGCCGACGGACGCCCGACCGGCGCGGTCGCGCGTGATGCCGAAGGCGGCCGGCTCGACGTGGCGATGCGCTACCTCGTCGATGCCAGCGGCCGCGACACGTTCCTGGGCAGCAAGCTCAAGCTCAAGCGCAAGAGCGCGAAGCACCAGTCGGCGGCGATCTTCAGCCACTTCCGCGGCGTGCAGCGCCGTGACGGCGACGACGCCGGCAACATCACCATCGACCGTTTCGAGTTCGGCTGGTACTGGCTGATTCCACTCGGCGACGACGTCATGAGCGTCGGCGCGGTGTGTTTCCCCGAATATCTCAAGCAACGCCAGGGCCTCGACAACGAGGCGTTCCTGATGCGCACGCTGCTGCGTACGCCGTCGGTCGCATCGCGCATGGCTGGCGCCGAACGCGTCGCGCCGGTGCACGCCACCGGCAATTATTCGTATGCGTGTACGCGCATGACCGGACCGGGCTGGGTGATGGCCGGCGACGCATATGCGTTCATCGATCCGGTGTTCTCGTCCGGCGTGTATCTGGGCATGAACAGCGCAGAGCACGCGGCCGATGTCGTCGATGGCGCCCTGCGCGATCCGTCCACGGAACGCGCACTGCAGCGCGCGATGGAGCAGCGCCTGCGCCGCGGGCTGCGCCATTTCAGCTGGTTCATCCACCGCTTCACCACGCCGGTGATGCAACGTCTGTTCGCCGCGCCGCGCAATGACTGGCAGCTCGAGCAGGCGGTGATCTCGATGCTCGCCGGCGATGTGTTCGACAATCCCGCGGTGTTGCGCCGCCTGCGTCTGTTCCGACTGGTCTATGCGGTGAACGCGATCGCGATCGCACCCGCTGCGTTGCGCGGCTGGTTCGCGCGCCGCCGCCAGGTCCGCGAACAGTTCCGCGGCGACACCCTGCACGAGGGCAATCCATGAGCCGACCGGCACCGCTGCACCCAGAACCGCTTCCGCGCCTGCGCGTCGATTACGTCGACGGTACCGCGCCGGCTGACCTGCTCGCGCAATCCGACGTGCTCGCCGTCCTCGGCTTCGGTGACGCCGCGCCCGTGCTCGACGATCCGCGCTGGTTACGCGTGCCGCTGCAGCCCTATGGCGCAGCGCCGCTGGAAGTCTGGCGTGGCCAGGCGCCGGTGCGCCACGGGCGCGACGGCGACATCGCGTGGTCGACCGACGGCCATCTGATGTTCGGCGCGATCGAAGTCGACGAGCCCGAAGGCCACACCGGTGAGGGCGACCACAGCGGCATCCTGCTCGCCGCCGAACACGCCTACCGCGAACTGACCCGTTTCATCGGCAAGAGCGAGTTTCCGCATCTGCTGCGGATCTGGAACTACCTGGACGCGATCACCCACGGCGACGGCGACACCGAACGCTATCGCCAGTTCTGCGTGGGCCGCGCGCGTGGGCTGGGCAGCTTCGATACTTCGCAGCTGCCCGCCGCGACCGCGATCGGCCGTTGCGACGATGCGCGCACGATCCAGGTCTACTGGCTGGCCGCGCGCGTGCCGGGCATTCCGGTCGAAAACCCGCGCCAGGTCAGCGCCTACCAGTACCCGCGCCAGTACGGCCCGCAGGCGCCGAGCTTTGCCCGCGCGATGCTGCCGCCGGCCGGCAGCGCGATTCCGCTGATGCTGTCGGGCACGGCCAGCGTCGTCGGCCACGCCTCGCAGCACGAAGGCGAACTGCTGGCCCAGCTCGACGAGACCTTCGCGAATTTCGATGCGTTGATCGCGTCGGCACGCACGCATCGCCCCGACCTGCCGGCCGCGTTCGGTCCGGGTTCGCGCTTGAAAGTCTACGTACGTGACGCCGCCGATCTGCCCGCAGTCGCCGAAGCCTTCGATGCGCGTTTCGGCGACCGCCTGCCGCGCGTGGTGCTGCACGCGGCGATCTGTCGCCGCGAACTGGCGCTGGAAATCGACGGCGTCCACGACGCCGGTTGACGCGCGCATCGGCCTGCGACCCGGCGTCGCAGGCCGTCCGCCGGGCGCACGCGTAGAATCCGCGCCATGGCCCCACTCGATACCCGCATGCGGCGGATGCGCCGCGACGACTTCTCGCGCCGGCTGATGCGCGAATCCACGCTGACCGCCGACGACCTGATCTATCCGGTGTTCGTGCACGAGGCCGACGGCCGCGTTGCGATCCCGTCGATGCCGGGCGTCGAGCGTCTGTCGATCGAAGAACTCCTGCGCGTCGCCGAGACCGCGAGCGAACTGCGCATTCCGGCGCTCGCCCTGTTCCCGGTCACAGCGCCCGAGGCCAAGTCGCTCGACGCGGTCGCTGCCTGGGACGACGACGGCCTGTGCCAGCGCGCGATCCGCGCGCTGAAGTCGCGCTTTCCGGAACTCGGCGTCATCACCGACGTCGCGCTCGATCCCTACACCTCGCACGGCCAGGACGGCATCACCGATGCCGGCGGCTACGTGGTCAACGACATCACCGTCGACGCGCTGGTGCAGCAGGCGCTGAGCCACGCGCGCGCCGGCGCCGACGTGGTCGCGCCCAGCGACATGATGGACGGCCGCATTGGTGCGATCCGCGACGCGCTCGAAGCCGAAGGCCACGTGCACACGCGCATCCTCGCCTACGCCGCCAAGTACGCCAGCGCCTTCTACGGCCCGTTCCGCGACGCGGTGGGCTCGTCCGGCGCGCTCGGCAAGGCCGATAAGTCGACCTACCAGATGGACCCGGGCAATTCGGACGAGGCGATGCGCGAGATCGCGCAGGATCTCGACGAAGGCGCCGACATGGTCATGGTCAAGCCGGGCATGCCCTACCTCGACATCGTGCGCCGTGCGAAGGACGAGTTCGGCGTGCCGGTGTTCGCCTACCAGGTCAGCGGCGAGTACGCGATGCTCAAGGCCGCCGCTGCCAACGGCTGGCTCGACGAGCGCAAGTGCGCGCTCGAAGCGCTGCTCGGCTTCAAGCGCGCCGGCGCTGACGGTGTGCTGACCTATTTCGCACTCGATGCTGCGCGCTGGTTGCGCGAGGGCTGAGCCGCGCCGCTCGACGCCGCGTCCAGGTGCAACGGAAAACGCCGGGCAATGCCGGGCGTTCTGCGTTTCGCGCAGCGTGATGATCCGCCGCTGTATCGGCACCGCGCGTGGCATCACAACGACGGTATCGAGGCTCGCGGGGTGTCGTCCGCTACGACGGCCCCAAAGAAAACGCCCGGGCAAGCCCGGGCGTTTTCGTACAGCTTGAAGCGATCGATCAGTTGACCGTCAGCACCACCGGAGCGGCTGCCTTCGGCGTCGCCGGATCGTTGCTGCTCACGCACAGGTGGCCGACATGGCGACCCGCGCCCAGACCGGCCGCGTTGACCGCCAGACGGTTGGCCTGGCTCGCGCCCGGCTGCACCGTACCCGACGCCGGGGTGACCGCACCGAGCCACGGCGCACCACACGCCACTTCACCGCGCACCTGCATGGACAGGCCTGCGTAGTTGTTCAGCAGCGACCAGTTGCCGGCACCCGACGAGGCGATCTCGATGAACGCGAAGCTGCCGTTCCCGACCGGCGACGCGTACCACGCCCACGTCGTGGCGTACGCGCCGCGCGTGTATGCCACGAGCCAGTAGCGGCCCGGCTGCAGCACGACGTTGCTCTGGCCCGCAGCGTTGAAGTTGAAGCCCAGATTGGCTCCCGAGACCTGGACGCCCGGGGCATTGGTCGCACCCGCGAAACGCCACACCGCAGCATTCGGGGTCGTCACCGGATTGCCGGCAGGCAGTCCGTTGACATCCGGGTAAATCGCCCAGCCCACCTGCGTCGCAGTGAAGGTGCCACCGACCGCAAAGCCTTCGTTGAAGATCGACGTCAGGCGCGTCGGTGACTCGATGACGAAGTCATCGGCCACCATCTGTGCCACAGGCGTGCCTGCATCGGTGCGGTGGATGCCGCGATACCCGTTGGTCAACGTGCCACGCAGACGATCGGCGACCGGCAGGCTGCCGTTACCGGTGTTGGCCACGGTGTAGCTCAGCGGCGAACCACCTGCATTGCCGACGGAACCGGTTGCCGTACCGCTGCGACCCGCCGCCAGTGCCAGGGTGATCGAATCCGGCAGCTTGACCACCGGCGCCTGGATCGCGATCGCAATCGGCAGCGTCAGCGGTGCGCGCTGCACACCCAGGATCGGACCCGTCGACTCCAGACGCATTTCGCCGAAGCTGAAGACGCCATTGGCTGCCTGTGCACGGGTGTTGACGGTGATGCGCACCGACGCCGTGCCACCGGCCGGCACCTTCAGCGTCGACGGCACTGCCGTCGCGTTGACGCCCGCGAAGCTGATGCGCCAGCTCGACGCGCTGCCGTGCGGGTTGCGGAACGTACGCACGAAGCTGCAGCTCGTGTAGCAGTTGCGGCTCGCCATGCTCGGCTGGTTGAGGGCCGACACATCACCACCCAGCGCCGGATCGGCCGCGAGGTAGTTCGCCTTGGTCTCGTGCATCACCAGGCCGGCGTTGATTGCCCGGTCGACCTGGATGCGGCCGCTGCCCTTGTCGAACGGCGTGCCCAACGTGACCTGGTCTTCCTTGAACACTTCGGTCTTGGCGGTCAGCGCGAGCGCCGACTTGATCTCGGGCACCGACCACGTCGGACGCGCCTGGCGGATCAGGCCTGCAGCACCGGCCTGGTGCGGCGATGCCATCGAGGTGCCGTTGTACAGATCGACCGCGTTTTCGAAGCCGGTGATCGTGGTGCCGGCGATGACGGCGAGGATGCTCACGCCAGGCGCGGTGACGTCCGGCTTGACCAGATCGAACGTGCCCGCCGGACCGCGCGAGCTGAAGGCACCGAGTGCGTCGGCGACATTCGGCAGCACCAGCGGCGGGTACTGCACGCCGGCGGTCGCAGTCGGATTGGCAGCGACGAAATCACGCAGCAGGTTGGCATCGGCCTGCGGCATGCCGAAGACCGGGATGGTGGCGCCGGCCGCCCCGGGAATGATGCCGCCGGCCGCGTTGTTCGCGATCACGACCGCGACCGCACCAGCATTCCGGGCGTTGTTGGCCTTGTCGATGAAGCCGCAGGTGCCGCGACGGATCACCGCGATGGCGCCTTGGAACGTATTGGCCGCAAACGCCACGCAGCCGTCACTCGCGGTATCGATCGTTGCGCTGACCCGCAGCGGCGTTGTGCCGGGAATCGATGCGGTGAACGGCGTACCGGTGTTGCCCTCCTCGATGAGGACCGGCTGCAGCGGCTCGGGCACATCGCCCGGACCAGTCACATTGAGCGCGAGCGCGAATGAGCCACGACCGTGCTGGGCAGCGGCTGTCGACGACACCCACGGTTCCAGGTGACCCATGGTGTTCGGGCCCGGACCGCTGTTGCCGGCCGACGAGGCCACGAAGATGCCGGCATCGACAGCGTTGAGGAACGCCAGCGACACGGCTTCGCTCCACGGTGCTGCGCCGCCACCGATCGAGTAGTTCAGCACGTCGACGATGCCGTCGGCGATGGCCTGGTTGACGCCTGCCACTGCCGAGTTGTTCGGGCACAGGCCCTGACCGGTCGCAGTGTTGGTGTAGCAGATGTCGTAGGCGACGATGTTGCCGCGCGGCGCGACGCCGGAGATCCGGCGCATGTTGCCGCGGAACAGGGCGTCACGGCGATTGCCGGCGACCGTGGAGGCCACATGGCTGCCGTGGCCGTTGGTGTCGCCGAAACCGGGTTCTTCGCGGATGTTCGGCAGGCCGCACTGGTTGCCCGGCGCGCCGCAGACGAAGTTGTAGCCACCGATCAGCTTGTCGTTGCAGCGACCGGCGTCGACCTGGCCTGTCTGGCAGGTGCCGAGGTAGTTGCCGGCGCCCAGCGGATTGATGTGCTGATAGCCGTCGATCGGATCGACCGCGGTGAACGACGGCGCACCGAAGTTGATGCCCGAATCGAGAATGCCGTAGACGATGCCTTCGCCCTGGAACTGGCCGGTCGCACCCGCCCAGGTGCCGTTCCACACGGCTTCGGAACCGATCAGCTTCGGACCGGTGTCGGTGTCGAGCACGTATTCGCGATAGGCCTCGACCAGCTGCACGTCGGGCAGCTGCCCGATGCGCGCGGCTTCGGCCGTGGTCAGCTCGACCACCACACCGTTGAGTGCGTGCTGCATACGGTATTCGACATCGATCGGACGACCGACACGCAGCGCCATGGCGCCGACGAGATCGGACTGTCGACCCTGCAGGTAGTTGACGTAGTTGCGCGCGGTCGCGCTCTTGACGTCGAGGCGCGACTTGCCGCGCGCATCGGTGCGCCGGGCGGGCGCCGCGAGGCCGCTGATCTCGCCCTTGTAACCGGCGAGCGCGGGCTCTTCGAAGACGACGATGTAGCGCTCGGGCGTCCCGGACGACAGTGGCGCCGGCGCTGCGGGCGTGGCCGCGCGGCCGCCGGTGGCGGTCGCAACGGATGCATCGGACGACGTGGCGCCGAACAGCGAACCGACGCTCGCTTTGGCGGAATCGACCGCGTTCCCGATGACCGGGACACGGGACGGAAGTGCGGTACTCGCGACCGCGACGACGGCGAGGCCGAGCAGGGCCGAAGCCACCCCGACCTTTCGAATGCGTGACATGCGGATGTATCCCCTAGTGATGGAACCTGCCAGATCCAAACGACGATGCCGTCCGACTGCCGACTGCATCGACGTCCTTCCTTCCGATCGCGGGCGAGCCCCCTGCCGTACCACGCCATCGGTTCTGTGACGTTGTATACAACTTTTTGACCCGGCGGGCGCATGCCGTTGTCACTTTTTTTCCGTACCGGGGCGTCGGGTAGAACCCCTGCATCGTGACGCCGGAATCGCATCGCGCCGCTAGACTGCGGCGACGCCAGCCCGGCGTGTCGCATTCAGAGATTTCCATGTCGCCAGCCCGTCTTGCCGTGTTCGGTCACCCGGTCGCGCATTCACTGTCGCCTCGCATCCACGCCGCGTTCGGTGCGCAGACCGGCATCGCGATTGCCTACGACGCCATCGATACGGCGCCGGGGTCTTTTGCGGATGCACTCGCGGCATTCGCTGCCGACGGCGGCACCGGCGCGAACGTCACGCTGCCGCTGAAGGAGCTCGCGCATGGACTGGCATCGACGCGCAGCGAGCGCGCCGAACGCGCGGGCGCGGTCAATACGCTGGTACGCCAAGGCGACGCCTGGCATGGCGACAACACCGACGGCGCGGGCCTGGTCCGCGATCTGACCGAGCGCCACGGGCTCGACCTGCGTGGTCGCCGCACGCTGCTGGTCGGCGCGGGTGGCGCAGCGCGCGGTGTTGCGCCGGCGCTGCTCGATGCGGGCATCAGCGAACTCTATGTGGTCAACCGCACGGCAACCCGCACCGATGCACTGGCCGATGCGCTCGGCGAACCCGGGCGCGTGCACCCGCGCTATCTCGAACAGCTCGGCGAGCTGGGCGAGTTCGAACTGATCGTCAACGCCACCTCGGCCGGGCGCGGCGGCACGATGCTGTCCTTGCCGCGATCGCTGGTCGGCGTGCGCACCGCAGCCGTCGATCTCAGCTATGCCGAAGCGTCGGTGCCGTTCCTGGCCTGGGCGCGCGCGCATCGCTGTCGCGACACGATCGACGGACTCGGCATGCTGGTCGAACAGGCCGCTGAAAGTTTCGCGCTGTGGCACGGCGTGCGGCCCGATACCACGGCGGTGTTCGAGTCGCTGCAGTCGCGCAATGCGCTGCTGGTCAACGCGGACTGAGTCTCGTAATGGACCTTCGCGAACTTGTGTTGATGATCGCCAGCCAGTTGCCGGGCCGGCTGCCGATCCTGATCGCGCTGGTCGTCGGTCTGGTGCTGGTCACGCAGCGCCGCACGCTGTCGCCCGCATCGCGCCGGGCAGGCCTGCTCGGCTTCGGGTTGCTGCTGCTCACGAATGTGCTGGCGATGCTCGGCTGGCCGCTGCTGCAGATGTACGTCATGGGTGCGGCGATGTCGGCGACGCAGGTGCAGATGACGTTCGCGCTGCTGGCGGTGCCGCTGGCGCTGCTGGATGCGGCGGGACTGGTGCTGCTGGCGCTGGCGATCGTGCGCGGCGCGCGCTGATCCGTCGTGCAATGCCGGGACGGCTGCGCGGCCTGCTGCATCGCGCCTTCGATCACCTCGCCGATTCCGGGCATGCCCGATGGCAAGCCGGCCGGTGTGGCATGTGTGCAGTTGGATGATCGTTTGCGGTGTCGCCTGTTCGGGCGGCCGGAGCGGCCGGCGTTCTGCGGATCGCTGCGGCCTTCGCTGGAGATGTGTGGGCGTTCGCGCGGTGCTGCGTTCGCGATGCTCGAAGAACTCGAGCGGGTGACGGCGCCTTGAGCGCGGACAGGCACGTCTGACGACGCACACGCTGTCTCGGAATTGTTTCGCGCGGGAGACGGGCCCTCACCCGACGCGCTTCGCGCGTCGACCCCGGATCAGGTCCGGGGCAGGCGCTCTCCCTGAGGGAGAGGTGCTCGTATCTCGCGATCTGAACAGTGACACTCGTATCGAGCTGTGGTTGGTCATCCCGCAACAGCGACACTCCAGACCGCACACACGAAAAGGGCGGCCGAAGCCGCCCATCCGTGACACCTGCCGCCGCTTCAGCGGCCCTTGCGGGCGTCGTCGTTGGCCTTGCCGACCGCGCTCTGGACCTTGCCGGCGGTCTTCTGTGCCTTGCCGGCCACTTCCTTGGAGGTGTTGCCCGTGACCTTGCCGACGACTTCCTTCGCGGTGCCCTTGACCTGGTTCTTGATGCCTTCGCTGCGATTCTTGTCCACGTCGATGTCTCCGGCCTGCTGGATTGCAGGGTGGGAACGATATGCACCGCGTGCCGCAATGCCGGGGTGAAGAAATCGCGCCTCGCCGTGCACCATTACGGAAACGCTCAGCTGGATCAGAGGATCGGCGCGCCGCCGGTCACCGCGTAACGGCCACCGCTCATGTAGCTCGCTTCGTCCGACGCCAGCAGCACATAGATCGGCGCGCATTCGGCCGGCTGGCCGGGACGCTTGAGCGGGACCTGCGAACCGAACGACGCCACTTCGTCCGGCGGCATCGTCGACGGAATCAGCGGCGTCCAGATCGGGCCCGGCGCGACAGAGTTCACGCGGATGCCTTTGTCGGCCAGCAGCTGCGCGAGACCCGCACTGAAATTCGCGATCGCACCCTTCGTCGCCGCATACGGCAGCAGCGTCGCCTTGGGCTTGTCGGAATTGATCGAGCTGGTGTTGATGATCGATGCGCCGGGCTGCATGTGCGGCACCGCGGCCTTGCACAGGTGGAACATCGCGCTGACGTTGACCTGGAAGGTGTAGTCCCACATGTCATCGGGAATCTCGTCGAGCGAGTCGTAGCTCATCTGGTAGGCGGCGTTGTTGACGAGGATGTCGAGGCGGCCGAACACGTCGATGGCCGTCTGCACGATCGCGCGGCAGTGCGCGGGATCGGCAATGTCGCCGGGCATCAGTGTGCAGCGCTGCCCGGCCTCTTCGACCAGGCGCTGCGTCTCGCGCGCGTCCTCGTCTTCGTTGAGATAACTCACCAGCACGTCGGCGCCTTCGCGTGCATACGCGAGTGCGACCGCGCGGCCGATGCCGCTGTCGCCGCCGGTGATGATCGCGACCTTGCCTGCGAGCCGGCCGCTGCCGCGATAGCTGTCTTCGCCATGGTCGGCGGGTGGATCGAGCTTTTTCTCGACGCCGGGGACATCCTGCTGCTGCGCGGGCTGGTTCATGACGGCTGTTCTCGAAAGGCGGGGCCTGTCACGCTCGCGCCCGCATCGTCGAACGACCGTGAATCCCGACGTATCCGTCTCGTCCTAAACGTCAGGACGTCAGCAGTTCGCCCACTGTCGAACCGCAGGGCTCACACTTCGGCGAGGTGGCCCGATGCCGGCGTCTCTGCAACAACAGCCGCATGCAGCGGCATCACGAACGACAGGCGTGTATCACTGGCAACCGTCGCGGCGTCGATCCGCCCCGCGTGCGCGCGGGCGATCTCACCAGCGATGAAGAAATCCCAGGAGCGCGGCGGGCGCGTATCGATCCCACGCCCGGTCAGCGGGCCGGACACGCTGTCGAGTTCGTTGCCCGACAGCACCAGACCGGGTGCCTGCACGTTGAACACCAGGGCCTCGTCGGTGGTCGAGACATCGATCGACACGGTTGCATCCGGCGCGACGTGCCGCAGGACGTTGTTCGCCAGATTCACCAGCAACTGGCCGAGGCGTTCGACATCGCAATCGACATCGCGCTCGACACGCGCCGCCGTGACGAGCGCGCGTTCGGGGTGGGCGCTGACCACCTGCGACAGCACGCGCTGCAATTCGATCGCCACCTCGGCGGCAGGTGTGCGCACCAGCGGCACGCCGTTGGCCAACCTGTCGTGTGCGAAATCGTTGATGCCGCCCACCACCGACGCCATGTGCCAGAGATTGGTTTCCATGCCGACCACGCGCGCGCGGATGTCGTCGGCGAGGCCGGGCGTCGTGCGGATCAGGTACGCATCCATGACCAGCGCCTGGATGGGTTCCTTGAGGTCGTCGCCGACCGCATGGATGAAACGCTCGCGCGCCTTGGCGACATCCAGCGCGGTATGCAACGCCGCCTCGCTCCACGCGTGCTTCTCGTCGGTTTCGAGCTGGGTGCCGATGAGCTCGGCGAACAGCTCCATCATCTGCAGGGTTTCCGGCGTCTCCACCGCCGACGGCAGCGGGTCGATCGCGCACAGCGTGCCGAAGAACTCGCCGTTGGCCCGGTGGATCGGCACCGAGATGTAGCTCTCCAGACCGTACAGCCGCGGCGTGTGGTGATCGGCGAACTCCGGGTGCTGGCTGGCGTGTCCGAACACCACCGGCTGGCGATGCTGGCGGATCTCGTCGCAGATCGTCGTGCGCAGTTCCAGTTCACCGCCCGGCGCCAGTCCGAACGCCACCTCGTCTCGCACCGCGCAGGCCGTCCAGCGCGTGTCGGTCACGCGCGCGACCGCGGCGAAACGCAGGCCGGTCGTGCGGGTGATGACTTCGAGGATCTTGGGCACGGCCGCGATGCGGTTGATGGCCGCGAGATCGCGCTGTGCCGCTTCGGCGTCGGACATGGCGGGGAATCGGAGGGGCTGATGGGTGCGCGTCAGCCTACGCGCCCGGCCGCAGCGCCGCCACCGCGACACCCGCTACACGCGGCGACGCCCACGCTGCGTCTTTCCCTCTCCTGGATGCACGATGCGCCTGCTGGCCGGTTGCGAACTCGTCGTCGAGGCGGAGGTGGACTGCGCCGTCGTCGCCATGCTCCGTCCCCGCAGTGGTGACGCCCAGTGGCTGGTCAGCGAGCACTACGCGTTCGATCCCGATGTGCGGCCCACGGAATTCGTCGATTCGTTCGGCAATCTGTGCCAGCGCTTCGTCGTGCACAGCGGTCGGATGCGCATCCGCACCGAACTGGAAGTCGAGACCGAACGCGACATCGCGGTGGCGCCGTGGACCGCACCGATGCCACCGGCCGCCCTGCCCGACCACACGCTGCAATATCTGCTGCCGAGCCGCTACTGCCCGAGCGACCGGACGTTCGAGCGTGCGCTGGAGATCGTCGACGAGGCGGGCCCGCGCGCCGGCCAGGTCGGCGCGATCGTCGCGTGGATCCGTCGCCACATCGAATATCGCTACGGCGTCAGCGATGCGACCACCGATGCGCTCGACACGATGGGACACGGCGCTGGCGTCTGCCGCGACTACGCGCATGTGGGCATCACCCTGTGCCGAAGCCTGCGCATTCCCGCGCGCATGGTGGTCGGCTATCTGCATGGCCTGGAACCGATGGACCTGCATGCCTGGTTCGAGGCCTATCTCGACGGCCGCTGGTACACCTTCGACGCGACGCAGTCGGCGCCGCGCGGCGGACGCATCGTCGTCGCCTACGGACGCGACGCGGCCGATGTGGCGTTCCTGACCAACTACGGCCTGCTGCAGACGGTCGAGATGCAGGTCTGGGTCGGCGAGAAGCCCTGACGCCCCAAACGCGCACGCCGTCACGACTGGCCGAAGGTCCAATGCCGCGCGTGGCGCGTGCGTGCTGACATCCGGCCACTGGCCCTCTCCCCCACATGGCCGGCTCGCGACCGGCGCCGTCGGCCGCGCCACCTGCGTGCGGCCTTCGGGCCGTGGGAGAAGTCCGATGCTCCGATTCTTCGATCGCCGCGACACGCGGCTGCTGCGACTGCTGCTGATCCTGCTGGTTGCCTTCTTCGCCTCGGCCGCGCAAGCCGCGCAAGCCGCGTGCCGAGACGCCGTGGTGCTGGTGCACGGCAATGCCGGCAAGCCCGCGCATTTCGACAACACCTACGTGGAACTGCGCGCCCGCGGCTGGACCGATTTCGAGATCCTGCGCCCCGACTGGGGCAGCAAGACCTGCGCCGCGTGCAACGACCACAGCGGCAGCGAGGAAACGCCCGTCCTCGACGCGCTGGTCGAGGCGATCGCGCGCTCGTGCACCGGCAAGATCGACGTCATCGGCCACTCGATGGGCGTCACCCTGGCGGCGAAGCAGATCGTCAACTACGGCCTCGTCAACGACGTCGCGACCTTCGTCGGCATCGCCGGTGCGTATCGCGGCCTGTGGAGCTGCGGCACATATCCGTGGAATGTCGTCACCTCGACCTGCGGCGCGCAGGGTCTGTCAATCAACAGTCCGCTGCTGGCATCGCTGGCCGGCAAGCCGCTCGGCATGAAGACGTACTCGATCAAATCCTGGATCGACCAGATCGTCTGCTACGGCGGCGTCTGCACCGTCGCCGGCGTGCACAGCTCGACGCTGCCGGCCGAGACCGCGAGCCACACCCTCCCGACCGGGCACTTCGGCCTGTTGACCGACACGGCGGTGCTGCAGGTGAATCTGATCCAGTAAGCCGCTATGTGCGTGCGACGCGCCACGGGCTGCGTCGCACGCGTCACGCGAGACCGAGGAACGCCCGCATGCGTTCGAGTTCGGCGTCGAGTCCGTCGCGGAACGCCGCGTCGCGTGGCGCCTTGCCGTCGACATGACCGAAGCTTGCGTTCAACACGCCGCCGACGACCGACACGTTGCCCCAGCCGATCACGCGATCGCCCCACAGCAGCGGCAATGCGTAATAGCCGAGCTGGCGTTTCGGCGCCGGCGTATAGGCCTCGAAGCGGTAACGCCAATGCCACAGCAGTTCGAAACGACGCCGGTCCCAGACCACCGGATCGAACGGCGTCAGCAGCCGGACACCGGCATCGGGCCGCCAGCGCCGGCTCTGCGGTGATTCGTCGGCGGGCCAGACCCAGTCGACACCCTCGATGCGCGCGCCGCCGAGGCGTGCACGCGAGCGCGTCAGCGTTGCAGCGCGCGCGGCATGCCATTGCGGCACGCCGCGTCCGAGATACGACATCAACTGGCGCAGGCTGGCTTCGGGCAACGGCGCGTACTTGTGCACCAGCAGATCAAGCATCCGGTCCAGACGCCGGTCGATCTCGTCCGCATCCAGTTGCGCCGCATCCGGCTCGCGCAGCGCATAGACCCGCGTGCCGCCATCACGGCGGGCGACGCGCAACAGGCCGCGGTAGTGCATGCCGTCGAGCAGCTGGGTGCTGGCATTCGACGAGCCGCCGAACCAGTTGGCGACCTTGCCGTGGGCGAAATGCGAGTCGACCTCGCGCGGATGCACGGCGCCGCGTTCGGCGATGAAGGCGCGTACGGCCTGCGCCTGCCGCCAGCGCGCGGGCGTCCAGGTTTCGCGCGCGGTGCGCGGATGCATCAGCGCCTGTGTCTCGCGCGGCAGGAAGCCGTAGTTGACGAAGAAATCCTCTTCGAGCGCCAGTCGCGGATAGCGGCGCTCCAGATCACCGGCGCGATAGTCGACCACGCGATGGCGCAACGTCAGGTCCTGCGCGCGCGCTGGTGCGCGGATCGGATCGGCCTGCACGAAGCCGAGCCTGCCGACCGCGCGCATCAGCGTGGTGGGCTTGAACAGGGATCGCGCCACCGCATGGCGGCGCAGATGATCGAGGGTCAGCGGCGGCATCGCTGCATGATGCCAGCGCGCGGGCGGCATCGGCGTCGCGTCATGCGCACCACGACGCGGTGCCGATCAAGCGCAACACATCACGCGCGCGAACCAGCGCCCGCGAACGGACATCCCCGTTGCAGCGGCTGTCCGTTGTGCTGCGCACGGAACCGGTGCGAGGCCTCGTACGCCGGCTTGCGCAGTCGCATGATCTCGCCCAGCGGGCGATGCGCGGCCAGGCCGTGCCAAGGACTGAAGCCCACGCCATCGTCGATCTCGCGGCTCAATGCCTGCGTCCACGCCGCCTGCGGTCCGGCCACCAGACGCGCCACGGTGCGGAACGGGCTGCGCGCCTCATCCCACTCCGCCGATGCGTCATCGACCGGCATGTCGGCCAGCGATGTCGACAGTTGCGCGCGCAATTCCCACTCGGCGGTGTTGGCGCCGAAGAACGCGACCACCGCATCGCGGATCGCGTCGTCGTCCTTGAGGTCGAGGCGGACGTCGGTCAGCGCGCGCAGCGATGTGGACACCGGCACCAGCTGGTACTTGGCGATGTAGTCGCCATGCCGGATCGGCAACTGCGTGAAAAAGGTTTCGCCGAGAATATGGTTCGGCGGCTCGCCTCCCATCGATTTGAGCGTGGCGCTCTCGCCGCCCATGGCTTCGAGGCCGCGCTCCGTACCGCGCAGGATCGCCGAGATCACACGTTTGGTGCGGTCCATGCGATCAGTGGTCTTGGCCAGCAGCTTGAGGTTGCGCAGAAAGGACTTGCCGTTGGGCGAGTTGAAGGTCGGCCCATTGACTAGGATGAACTCCTGCACGGCCATGTCCTCGCTGCCTTCCAGACGCGCACCTTCGACGCCGCAGATCCGCATCGCGACACCGCGTGGCGTGGACACGCGATCCGACAGCAGATCGCCGGGCGTCGTCGACAGGCGCAGCACCGTGTCATAGCGACCGGGCTGCGCGAACAGGCCCTGCGCGAGCTCCGGCGCAAGGCCGTCGTCGATGTGCAGCGTGGCTTCGAGCAGGCCGTGGCTCTTGGCGTGGACGGCGCGCAGGCCATGGCCTTCATCCTCCAGGGTGATCTGCTGGATCGACTGCAGCACCTCGACCAGATCGGCCGCCAGCTCCGCTTCGTCGGGGCCTGGGGTGGCGAGGCGCTCGTCGTAACGGGCGAAGGTGTCGGGGGTCGGAACGGACATGGCGTGGCTTCCGGTTCGGGGGCTGGGTGCAAGGTGCGTGCGTCGGCATGACGTGGTCGTCGATGCGGCCGGCCATGGGCCCGCTGGCGAGCGACGATTCAGTGAGCCGGACAGACGAAGGCCGCGTCGGGATGGACGCGGCCTTCGAAGTCGGTCTTCGCGGTCGAAGCCTTACTTCTGCAGGAACGCGATCAGCGCCCGATTGAACGCATCGGCGTGACTGGCGTTGAAGCCGTGCGGCGCATCCGGCACCACGACGGCCTCGCTGCCGGCGATCGCCGCGTGCGTGCGCTTGCCCGAACCCTCGTACGGCACGGTGCCGTCGCTGTCGCCGTGCAACACCAGCGTCGGCACCGTGACCTTCTCGAGATCCTGGCGGAAATCGGTGGTGCCGAAGGCCTTCATGCAACCGAGTGCGGCCGTCTGGTCGGACTGCTTGCACAACGCGATCGCCTCCTGGCGCGTCTTCTCGTCGACCTTCAGTTCGCTATTGGCACTGAAGAAATCCTTGGTGAAGCCGTCGAAGAAGGTGTCGCGGTCCTGCTTGAGGCCGTCTTCCATTTCCTTGGCCTTGTCTTCGGTCAACGGACCGTCGGGGTTGTCGGACGTCTTGAGCATGTACGGCGGCACGGCAGCGGCGAACACGACGCTGTGCAGGCGGTCTTCGCCGTAGTTGGCGATGTAGCGCGCGACTTCGCCGCCGCCCATCGAGAAGCCGACGAGGGTGACGTCGCGCAGATCGAGATCTTCGAGCACGCCGGCGAGATCGGCAGCGAGCGTGTCGTATTCGTAGCCGGTCGGCGGCTTTTCCGAGCGGCCGAAACCACGGCGGTCATAGGCCACGACGCGATAGCCGGCATCGCGCAACGGACCGGTCTGCGCCTTCCACGATTCGGCGGACAGCGGCCAGCCGTGGATCAGCACGACCGGGCGGCCGTCGCCTCCGGTGTCGTCGATATGCAGGCGGACGCGGGGCGTGGCGTTGACTGAAGACATGGTAATTCCAGTGCGGGGGTTGGGCGGCCATCAGGCCCGGCGCGCCATGGCGCACCCGTGAAACCGCCCGGGACAGGCAGGCGTCCGGTCAGCCCCCGTGCTGACACGTGGAGGCGAAGTCACGACGCGACGACACGGCGTTTTCCGATACCGCACCCACCCCGTTGATGTTGGGCTCTTGTTTGCGAGAATGATTCGCATTAGCATGCGCGCCAATCCGGCCGCCGGCCGTATTCATCCGGGAATCCAAGTGACCAATCTCTCCGGGGGCGTACCGCGCCCCGCACGTCGCGCGCTGTCCGTCTGCCTGTCACTGGCGATGCTGCCGGCCGCCGCGCAGGTGCCGCCGCCGTCCGCGACCACGCTCGACACCCTCGTCGTGACCGCTGACGTGCTCGACCGCGACGACAGCCGTCCGGGCACCGTGTCGACCGCAACCAAGACCGCGCTCGATCCCAAGGACGTGCCGCAGACGATCAACACGCTGGAGATGAGCAAGTCCAAGGTCTACGGCCTCAACGACCTCAGCGTGCTGCTCGACGGCACGCCCGGCGTGGACACCAGTTACGACATGCGCGGCGACGGCATCCTGCTGCGCGGGTTCGAGGCCGACTCCAACGACATCTACCGCGATGGCGTGCGCTCCGCCGGCCAGGTGCGTCGCAGCACCGCGAACGTCGAGCGTATCGAGATCGTCAAAGGCCCGGCTTCGGTGTTGTACGGCCGCGGCCTCGGCGGCGGCATGGTCAACCTGGTCAGCAAGCAGGCGCGCTTCGACGGCGTGAGCAGCGCCAACGTCCGGTTCGGCAGCTGGAACAACCAGGGCGGCACGCTCGACATCAACGAAGTGCTGTCGCCGCAGTGGGCCGTGCGCCTGACGGCCGATTACGAGGAAGCCGACAGCTTCCGTCGCGGCATCGCCAACGACAACCGCATGATTTCGCCGAGCGTGCTGTTCGACAACGGCAACGGCCTGACCTGGCTGGGCCAGTACACCTACGACAAGATCCATCGCATTCCCGACCGCGCACCGGCCTACGACGCGCTGCCGGCCGATGTGTCGCACCGCATCGCCTATGCGCACCCGCACGACTTCGTCGAAGACACGATGCGCATGGCGCGCTCGGTGCTCGACTACCGCATCACCGACGACTGGTCGGTGAAATGGACCGCAGCGCTGAGCGAGGTCAGCCAGGACTTCGACCATCTCTACGCCGGCACCTACTGCGGCACCGACGGTCGCCTGCTGAGCAATGGCCGCCCCTGCACCACGCGCGGCCTGATGACCTTCACCCGCGCCTGGCAGGAAACCGAAAACCGCACGCTGAGCAATACGGTCGATCTGACCGGACGCCTGCGCACCGGCGCGATCGAACACGATCTGCTGGTCGGCATCGAGGACAGCCGCGAGCAGCGCAATCCGGACCTGTCGACGTCCGCGGCGACCTCCGACCCGTCGCTGGCGTATCCCTTCGGCGTCGATCCCTACAACCCGCAGTGGGTCGCACCGAAGACACCGCGCGGCGCGGCGCGCACGTCGAACCGCCACCGCGCGGAATCGCAAGCGCTGTACGTGCAGGACCTGATGGCGTTCGGCGATCACTGGAAGGTGCTGGCCGGCGCGCGCTTCGACCGCTTCGACTTCCGCACCACCAACCGCATCACCAACCAGACCCGGAACTACGACGGCACCACCCTCAGCCCGCGTGTGGGCGTGATCTGGCAGCCGGTCGAGGCGCACAGCGTCTACGCGTCCTACAGCAAGAACTTCGCGCCCTACGGCGGTCGCGGCCTGATGAGCGTGGCCGTCGCCGAGAACGCGGTGTTCGACGAAGAGCCGCAATACTCGCGCCAGCTCGAAACCGGCCTCAAGAGCGACTGGTTCGACGGACGTCTGTCTTCGCAACTCGCGGTGTACGAGCTCGAGCTCTACAACGTGCGTTATCGGCCGGATCCCGAGAACGAACCCTTCACGTTTGCGGTGCGCGGCAGCGAGCGTTCGCGCGGCGTCGAAGCGAGCCTGACCGGCCGACTCGCACGCGACTGGTATCTGCGCAGCGGGTTCGGCCTGCAGGAAGCCAAGGTCGTCGAAGACAAGATGACGCCGGCGAACGAGGACAAGTACCGCATCGGCGTCGCGCGCAAGACCGGCAATGCGTTCATCCGTTACGCACCGGAAGGCGCGTTCTACGGCGAAGTAGGTGTGACCTATCGCGGCCCGGTGTTCAACAACGCCGCCAACACCAGCGAACGCGCCGGCTACACGCGCTGGGACGCCTCGCTCGGATGGCGCGTGATGCCGTGGACGGTGACGCTGGCGGTGACCAACCTCACCGACACCGACTACTGGCGTTCGACCAGCATGCCGGGCGCGCCGCGCACGGCGCTGGTCAGCATCAACTACGTGTTCTGAGCCGACGGACCCCACACGTAGGATGGGTAGAGCGCAGCGAAACCCATCATTCGCGGCGTATCGAGGTGCAGCAGGTTTTTCTGCGCGCCACCCACCGTACGAACGCGATGCAAACAAAAACGGGCGCCCTGGGGCGCCCGTTTTCATTGCAGCAGATCAGCAACGCTGGATCAGAACGTGTACTCGGCCTGCAGGCCCAGCAGCGCGGTCGAGCGCTTCGGACCTTCGAAGCGCGCGCCCGAGATCGGATCACGCACGTCGCCGGACTTCGCACGGTAGTAGTCGTAATGCACGCCGACGCTGAAGTTCTCTGTGGCGTTCCAGCCGGTGCCGACGCCGGCGTACCAGCTGTTGCGGCCATCGCTGCCACCGCTCTCGAGGCCGAGATCCTGGCCGACCGAGTTGTAGTAGTCGACGTTGTTGTCGGACGCGCGGAAGAAACCGCCGCGGCCGCTGACGTACCAGGCCGGGGTGACGTTCAGACGCGCGTTTCCGCCCACCTGCCAGCCACGCAGCGCATTGCGGTCGGCGCGCTGGTTCACGTCGTCGCCGTTGTTGATGTTGCGCACTTCGATATTGCCGAGGTCCGCGTAGCCACCCTCGACGCCGAGGCCGAAGTTCTGCGACAGCTTCCAGCGGTAGCCGCCCACCAGGCCGTAGCCGGTCTTGCGACCGTCGCGGCTTTCGAACACGTTGAAATCGCCGGTGCCGAAACGGCCGGCGGTGCCGCCGTCGGTGCGGCCGACGTTGCCGGCCACGAAGGCATTGCCCTGGCCGACCTGCAGATCAGGACGGTAGGTGTCCCCGCCGGCGCTCTGGGCGAAGGCAGTGGGAGCGCACAGCGCGGCCGCGATCGCGGCGGGAATCAGGAGCTTCTTCATCGGGGCCATCCTTTCTTGGTCTTGGACGCGCTCGATCGATGACTCGATCGCGCGTCTGCGGGGGAAATTCCGCAACGCCAAGGGGGCGTCGCGGGCCGCAGTAAAGACCTTCAAGGCTGAAGCGCACACAAACCTTCACGCGTCCTGCACGAATTCGACACCGATACGTTCAAGTTCCGTTTACGGCGATGAGGAACCCGACGCCGCCAGAACAGTCGCGGCATGCGAGTCCACATGCCGCGCACACAAACGCATTGCGGAAATTCAGGGTGCAGTCACGGCTTCCACGACCGGTGCGTCCACACCGTCGATGCGCGCTTCGACTTCGAACATGCCCGATCCGCCGCCCAGGCTTTCGACACGCACCTCGTAGCGTCCGGCGGCGAGCTGCGTCGACAGGCGCGAGTTGGTGCCCGAACCGCCATCGTCGTCTTCGAAGGTGCCGCCCGGACCGTCGATGTGCAGCACGGTGTCGAACTCGTCGGAACGCGCTTCGAAGGTCACCTGCGCGGCATTCGGCACATCGAGCACGAAGCGGCGGCCGCTGCCACCGTCGACACGCGCGACGGCAACCTGGCCCGACACCAGTGCCGTGCCGTCACGCGTGACCATTCCACCCGGCAGCGGTGCATAGCGCACGGCGAGATTGAAATCGCCGCGACCCGCGTCTTCGAGCGCAGCCGCGTTCAAGGTGTAGGTACCGGGCTCGAGGAACAGGCGCAGCATCGAATCGGTGCCGCCACCGCTGTCGTCGTTCTCGGCCTCGACGTTCGGGCCACGCACGCGCAGTACCGGATCGAACGCGCTCGACGCGAGCGTGATCGTGTACAGACCCGGGCGCTCGACGTGCAGCGTGTAGTCCTGCGCACTGCCGGTCAGCCAGTCGATGACTTCGCCCTCGCCCATCAGCGGCTTGCCGTCGTAGGCCGCGATGGTCTTCGCGCCCAGGCGGAACGGGCCGAACGCTTCGGCGCCACGACCGCTGACCGCGACCAGATAGTCGCCCGCCGACTTCGCGCGGAACGCAAGACCCGGACCCTCGCCTTGCGCGATCAGCTGATCGCCGTTGAACACCGCCAATGTGCCGGGCAGCGCGCCTTCCAGCGTCAGCGATACGGCCTGACCTTCGGTCAGCGGCAGCGAGAAGCGCTGGTAGCGGCTGCCGTCGCTGTAGTTGATGCCACTCGACGAGGTGATCTCGCCGGACACCTCACCGTCGAGCGCCAGCGCTGTCGCGCTGTCGTCCGTCCTCGCGGTCGACGCGGCGCCGTCGCCATCACCGCTTCCCGACACGTTGAATCCACATCCCGACAGCAGCAATCCAGCCGAGACGGCCAGGCTCAAAGCGGCAACGCGCATGCGACGACTTCCGATGAGGGGACGGGATCCGTCCGGAGTCGCGATTCTCGTCGAAGCGCGGACAATCGGACAGGGGCGGAACGCGGACCGGTTACGATGCCCGCCCGATCCGCGACCCGATCCCGCGATGCCCCACGCCACCGGCCCCCTGCTGACCCGCGACACCGCCGACGCGATGCTGGCCGCGCGACGTGCCGGCGCGGGCGACTGGACGGGCTCGCTCGATCTGGGCCGCAACGTCGACACGGTGACGTTCGAAGGCGACCACTGGTCGTGGCGCGGCCATGCGTATCCGTGGCCGGGCACGTTGAAGGACCGCACGCTCTATGTATTGGACGGCGACGACTGGACCGCGGTGTCGCGCTACGGACGCTCGCTGATCAAGCTGGTGCCGACTGACTGGGGTCCGCCGACGTTCGAGATCGACGGCATCAAGATGCTGGTGTCAGCGCGCATCTCGCCGATCGAGGACGCGCGGCAGAAGGTCGCGCTCGTCGCGCCGCGCGGCAAGACCGTGCTCGACACCTGCGGCGGCCTCGGCTACTTCGCCGCGTGCTGTCTCGAATCGGGCGTCGCCAAGATTCGCTCGTTCGAAAAGAACGAAGACGTGTTGTGGCTGCGCACGCTCAACCCGTGGTCGCCCGATCCCGACGCGCCGGAAACCGGCAGCCGCCTGCACCTCGCGCACGCCGACATCTCGCAGGCGATCGTCGACATCGCCGACGCCAGCGTCGACGCGGTGCTGCACGACCCGCCGCGCTTCGGCATCGCCGGCGAACTCTATTCGCAGGTGTTCTACGACCACCTCGCGCGCGTGCTGTGTCGTGGCGGCCGCCTGTTCCATTACACCGGCGCACCGAACCGCCTGACCAGCGGCCGCGACGTCCCGCGCGAAGTCGCACGGCGACTGGAGAAATCGGGCTTGAAAACCGAACTCGCGCTCGACGGCGTGTTGGCGGTCAAGCGCTGAAGCGATCGCGATACCGATCCAGGCCACGCGGCGCACGCATCACCCAACGATAAGGCCACCGGATGCGCGGGCACCCGGTGGCCTGAAGGCGCTGCGTGTCCCGATGCACAGGACACGCCTGTCGATCAGAACTGGTAACGCACCCGCATGCCGTAGGCACGTGCATCGTTGAGAAAGCGGATGTTGAGGCGCGAACCCACGATGGCCTTCTGCGACACGTCGTTGTCGAGCAGGTTGCTGCCGTAGAGCTCGTAGCGCCAGCGACCGTCGAGCGAGGTGATGCCGATGCCCGCATTGAGCGTGACCTCACCGCGCTGGCGGTCCGGGAAGCCCGCTTCGGCCGCGGTTTCCTGCCGCACGAAATCGCCGGCCTGGTCCACGTACACCACGTCGCGATTGTTGTACTGGGTCAGGTAATAGGCCGAGCGGTAGGACGCCAGCAACTGCCAGTCGAGCGAACCGAACGACAGCTCGCGCATGTGCTGCAGGCGCACGTTGCCGGTGAAGCGCGAGGCCAACGGCAACTCGTTGCCGGTCAGGTCGATCAGCGAGGTCACACCACCGGCGCCGTAGTTCTGGCTGCGTGCGTCGCCGACCGTGCCTTCCTTGATTTCGCTGTCGAGAGCCAGCGCATTGATGTGCAGCATGAAGCCCGCGCCGAAGCGGGTCACGCTCTCGGCCTCGATACCGTAGATCGCCGAGCGGCCGATGTTGCGGTTGACCAGCGAGTAGCCGGCCGGCTCACCGTTCGCGTTGAGCGAGATCACCGTCAGGTCCTGGAACACCTGGTCGGTGTAGTCGTAGTAGAACGCGCTGACGTTGAACGAGCCCGGGCGCCCGAACCAGCGATGGCTCATCTTGCTGCCGATCTCGTAGGCCTTGATCGACTCGGGACTGAAGGTCTCGGGAATCACGTTGACGTCGAAGGTGTCGTTGAAGCCGCCGGACTTGTGGCCGGTGGACACCGTGGCGTAGAGCATGTGGTCGTCGGTCAGATCGAACTCGACGCCCGTGCGCCAGTCGTTGAACTGGAAGCGGCTCTCGCCGAACTGCTGCGACGGTATTGCGTTGACCTGGACCCACGGCTGGTACGGGCAGTCGATCGTGTCGCCGCCGATGTCGGGACGATCGACGCAACCGAAGGCGCCTCCGTTCGCCACGCCGCCGATCTGGTCGAGAATCGTGTCGCGCTGGCCGTGCTGCAGGATGCCCTCGAGCAGGAAGCGCGCCTTGTCCGCGTCCGAGGTCAGACCGGTCACGTCGAAGTTCGGACGCTTCATGAAGGCGGGTGCGAAGCCTTCGGTGCCCAGACGTGTCGCGAAGTCGCCGCCCTGGCCCGGCAGACCCAGCGCCCAGTTGCCGCCGATGCCGTAACGCGACTTGGCTTCACGCGTGCGGC
This sequence comes from Luteimonas fraxinea, assembly GCF_021233355.1. Lineage (NCBI taxonomy): Bacteria > Pseudomonadati > Pseudomonadota > Gammaproteobacteria > Lysobacterales > Lysobacteraceae > Luteimonas > Luteimonas fraxinea. Next base: position 1,465,116 of record NZ_CP089507.1, read on the forward strand.
GCACGCCGGCCTTCACGCGTGTGCGGTCGTTGACCTCGAATGTGCCGTCGGCGAACAGCGCGGTCGAGCGGCCGTTGACGCGCGGCATCGTGAACTCGGTGCCGGAGAACCAGGTGCCCTTGTCGGCGAGCGACAGGTAACCGACCTGCTGGTCTTCGTTGAAGTGGAAGGCGCCGCCGGTCCACTGGAAGCGGCCATCGCCGTTCGATGACAGCCGCAGCTCGTGCGTGGTCGACTGCGACAGCGTCTCCCAGTACTGGGTCGAGAAGTTGTCGTAGTCGAAACCGTCGGGGTTGCCCGGTCCACGCGGACTGACGTCGCGGCCTTCCCACAGGATGCCTTCGCTGGCGGCGTTGGTCTGGCGGTAGTCCACATCGCGATAGCTGGTGTTGTATTCGGCGACGATCGGGCCGAAGTCGTAGCTCACGTTCGCCATCGCGCCCCAGTTGGTGCTGTCGAGCGTGCCCTGTGCGCCGCGATAGACCACGTTGCGCAGGTCGAGATCGTCGGGCGACAGACCAGGGCTGTCGGGACAGGTATCGGGATCGGCGCTGCCGCAGGCCGCGCTCCAGATATTGGCGCCCGGATAGCCGGTGCCGCCTTCCTTGCCCATGTCCGCCATTGCGAACACGCTGAGCTTGTCGTCGGGCTGGTAGAGGAACGACACGCGACCGCCCTTCTCGTCCTGGATGCCGGCTGGATCGAGGCGCGGATCACCCGCGTTGCGGAACGAGCTGTCCTTCTCGACGCTGTAACCGGCGAAGCGCAGCGCCGCCCAGCCACCGAGGGGCAGATTGATCGCGAACTCGCCGGCCTGATGGTCCCGATTGCCCGCTTCGAGCTGCACGTAGCCGCCGAACTGTTCGAGATCGGGCCGCTTGGTGACGATGTTGAGCGATCCGGCGAGCGCGTTGCGCCCGCGCAAAGTGCCCTGCGGACCTTTGTTGATCTCGACGCGTTCGATGTCGTAGAACATGCCGCCCAGGCCGCGCGGACGCGCGATGTAGGCACCGTTGATGTGCGGCGCGGCGCCTGGATCGCCCAGCTCGGTGTTGTTGGCCGAGCCCACCCCGCGGATGAAGATCTCCAGGTTGCCTTCCTGGTTGGACATGCTCAGGCCCGGCACGACGGTCTGGATGTTGCGCAGTTCGTTGTTGATGCCCAGCGCGCGCGCATCGTCACCGGAGATCGCCTGCGCGGTGCCTGCGTACTTCTGCAGATCCTGCTCGCGGCGTTCGACGGTGACGATCACCGCATCGAGCGTCGACGCCTCGTCGTTCGCGGGCGGCGTGGTCCGAGTGGCGGTGTCCTGCGCGGCAGCGCTGAAGGCCATCGTGGCAAAGGCGAGCGGCGTGAGCGCGAGGCGCAGCCGCGACCGGCGGAGTCGGTCCATGTGTTCCCTCCCCAGGGAGTTTCGAAGCGTTCGGATGCGTGCGGACACACGCGAAGGGCGGGACTTTCGGGCCCGATGACAACGCTGTCAAGTTGCAGGGCAGCAGGGATTCCGGTGATCGAGAAGAAAGTCGAACACGCTGCCGTCGTGCAATTTCGGGAAGAGACGCCTAGAGAAGAGGCCTCGAATAGGTCACGCTCAGTCGCGGGACGCCGACAGCAATCCGCGTCGCCGGAACCACATCTCCACTGGAATGGTCAGCAGCGGCGGGATCGCGGCGAGCAACGCGACCAGCACCGCCCACAGCGGCCAGCGCAGACGGATCCACGCGAACAGGCTGACCGCGAGATAGACCAGGAACGCGACGCCGTGCAGTCGGCCGAAGAACCACACACCAAGCTCGGTGGTCTGCGTGCCGTACTTGAGCAGCATGCCGATCAACAGACCGGCCCAGGTGAGCGCTTCGAAGAACGCCGCGGAGGCGAAGATGCGACCGGTGGTGGACAGCGGACGAGGCGGCATGCGGCGTTCCGTGGATAGGACGATGCAGTGTAGAGGCGCGGGTCGTCACTGCGTGGGGGCGGCGTGCGATGCGACACGCGCCGCGTGGATACGTCAGCGCGCGGCCCACCCGGTCGCGTGCGCGACACCGAACAGCATCTGCGGTGGCAACTGGAAGATGAAGTAGGGATTGATCGACGGCAGCACGCTCGCAGCGTCGAGGCGCGCCTGCTGCGCCGCGGTGAATTCGATATCCAGCGATGCGATGTTCTGGTGCAGCTGCTCGACGCGGCTCGCACCGACCAGCACCGACGAGACGCCAGGCCGACGCGCCGTCCACGCGAGCGCGACCTCGGCCATCGAACGGCCGATCTCGTCGGCCACCGCGCGCACCGCATCGACGATGTCGAAGTTGCGTTCGGTGAACAGCATGCCGCCGAACGGGTTGTCGCCATCGAGGCGGCCGTCGTCATCGCTGCGTTGACCGCCGTCGCCGCTCGCATCACCCGGCAACCGGGAGGCACGCGCGGCATCGGCGAGCTTGTCGCGACTGTATTTACCGGTCAGCAGTCCGCCACCGAGCGGACTCCATGGCACCAGGCCGAGACCGAGCGCATTGCCGGCCGGCAGGATCTCGAGTTCGACGCCGCGATCGAGCAGCGAGTACTGGTATTGCAGGCCGATCGGCACCGGCAGGCCGTGTGCCTGCGCCAGCGTCGCCACACGCGCGACGTACCAGGCCGGTGTGTTCGAGAAGCCGTAATGCAGGATGCGGCCGGACCGCACCGCATCGGTCATCGTCAGCAGCACCTCTTCGGGCGGCGTCAGCCGGTCCCAGACGTGCATCCAGTACACATCGATGTAATCGGTGCGCAAACGCGTCAGCGAACTGTCGAGCGCGGTGCGGATGTTCTTCGCGCCGTTGCCGCCGCCGTGTGCGTTGCCCTGCAAGCGCGGGAAACCGGACTTGGTCGCCAGCACGATGCGGTCGCGCAGGCCGGCATCGGCGATGAAGCCGCCCAGCATCTCCTCGCTGCGCCCGGCCGAATACAGATCCGCGGTGTCGACGAAATTGCCGCCGGCCTCGACGTAGGCATCGAACACGGCGCGCGACGCGGTGGCATCGGTGCCCCAGCGCTCGGTGCCGAAGGTCATCGCGCCCAGCGCGAGCGGGCTCACCAGCAGGCCGGAGCGGCCGAGGCTGCGGTAATGGGTCAGGTCCATGGAGGTCTCCAGTCGTGTCGCCGCGGGGGTGGCGCTCTGCACACAGGCTAGGCGCGACGGCCGCGCAGGATTAGCCGTTGCCGGCCGCATGGGCTTGTGAGCACACTGCAGCAATGCAACGAGGCGAACTCAACGATCTGCTGGCTTTCGCGGCCGTGGCCCGCGCGCGCAGCTTCACCAAGGCCGCGGGCACGCTGGGCATGTCGCCGTCGGCGCTGAGCCATGCGATGCGCGGCCTGGAGACCCGGCTCGGCGTGCGCCTGCTCGCGCGCACCACGCGCAGCGTCGCCCCGACCGAGGCCGGCGAACGCCTGCTGCGTTCCCTGACACCGGCGCTCGCGGAGATCGAACACGGACTGCTGGCGCTGGGCGACTGGCGCGATGCACCGTCGGGCACGGTCCGTATCACGACGTTCGCCTACGCCGCGCAGATGGTGCTCGAACCCAAACTACCCGCGTTCCTGCTGGCCAATCCCGACGTGCGCGTGGAAGTGAGCATCGACAACGGCCTGACCGATCTCGTCGGCGAAGGCTTCGACGCGGGCATCCGCTTCGGCGAACACGTCGACCGCGACATGATCGCCGTGCGCGTCGGTCCCGATCTGCGCACGATCGTCGTCGGCACGCCGGACTACTTCGCCCGCCATGCGCCGCCGGTGTCGCCCGGGGATCTCGATCGCCACGCCTGCATCGGCTACCGGCTCAAGAGCACCGGGGGCCTGCTGCCATGGGAGTTCGAACGCGATGGCCGCGAGTACAACGTGCGCACCCAGGGCCCGCTGGTCGTCGACGAAGTGCCGCTGACGCTGGCCGCCGTGCGGGCTGGTGTGGGCCTGGGTTACGTGATGGACCACGAGGTCGCCGACGATCTCGCCGCCGGACGTCTGGTGCAGGTACTCGACGCGTGGTGCCCGACGTTTCCCGGCTACCACCTCTATCACCCGAGCCGCCGGCAGACACCGCCGGCGTTGCGGGCGCTGATCGATGCGTTGCGGCACATGGACTGACGCATCGAGGCTGCGCAGCGGCGGAATCACGGCATGAACGTTTCGCTTTCCGACGCATGCGGCGGGTCACGTGCGGCTCACCGCATCCTCGCCACCCTGTCGATCCCCACCCGATCGATGGAGTCGCCATGAAGATGTTGAGGATCGTTGCCGCTGGCGCGGCAAGCTATTTCGCGTTCCGCGCGTGGAAGCGCAAGCGTGATGCACAGACCGTGCTGCCGCAGCAGGACCTGCGATCGTTGCCGGACGCAGGCGCGCGCACCGCACCGCACGGCGATCCGCTGATCGCCGACGAAGACCTCGATACGTCGGTGCCGCGCAGCACCTCGCATTCGAGTCCGGGATTCGGCGCGCCCTGAGCCGCGGGTGCGCGCGTGCAGCAGCGTCAGGGCATATAGATCCAGTTCTGCGCCTCGCCGCCGTGATCGCGCACCCGCCAGAACGCGCGCGACAGATGGCCTGTTGCACGCGTGCGTGACAACAGTCGACCGCCGATCTTCGCGGTCGATGTCGCCTCGACCAACGCACGACGGCCACCCGGCGCCAGTTCGATCCGGGTGATCTCGTAACTGATATCCACTGCCAGCAGCCCGCCGGTATGCGCAGACACCGACTGCAGGGCCGCCAGGCCGTCCCGCGCATTGCGGCACGTCTCGTCGCGCCGTGTGTCCCGCCGCTCGTGGGTGCCAGCGACGTAGTACACGCCCTGGAGGCGATAGTCCTTGGCCATCGAATCGCAGAGCGCATCGCCGTCGAACCGGCGCGTCGCCTCCAGCTGTGATTGCACGTGCGCACGCACGTCCGATTCGGAAATGCGGTGCCCGTGTTCGTACGCCAACACGCCACCGACGACCAGGGCCATGCCCAGCAACAGAATTCTGATCACGTTCGAGTCCTTTCGAAAATCCAGTGTGCGCGTCCCGCGGGACGCCATTCGCACCGACGTATTCCGTGTGGTGCCTGGCCGGAATCCTAGATCAAGGATGCGATGTTTTCCATGACCCGCACGCAGGCATGCGAGGCGCTCTTACGGTCCGCGGGCGCCGCCCTCCGGCGTCTGGTCAGGAGCGCACTGCAACTGCGCCGTCGCGCGGTCTGACGCGTCATCCATCTGCCGCTGCCACTGCTGACCCATTCGCGATTTCTGCAAACGCGACATCGCCTTGCGAAGCGCATCGCCGCCGTTGTGCAACGAATCCAACAACGCCTCGACCGGTGCACGCGGCGCGTCCCCGGTGCGGGCACCCAGCTGCAGCGCGATGGACGCCAGCGTCTTCTGCCACTCCGAAACCCGTGTCGGTGGCATCGGCCTGGCGCTGCGCACCCATCGATGCTGCATCACTCGCGCCGCATCTCCCGCCACCAAGCGCTGCCGGGTTGCGGCGCGGTCAGGTCGACACGCTCGCCCATGCGCGGTGTCGCGAGGCGCACGTACCGCTCGGCAGCGATCGCGCTGACGCGCTCGAACGGGTCGTCCCAGGCGTGCATCGCCAGATCGAAGGTGCCGTTGTGCACCGGCAGCAACACGCGCGCCTGCAGGTCGACGTGCGCCTGCACGGTCTGCTCTGGCTGCATGTGCACGAAGGCCCAGCGACGGTCATAGGCGCCGGTCTCCAGCGCCGCGACATCGAACGGTCCGAAGCGGCGGCCGATCTCGGCGAAGCCGTCGAAGTAACCGGTGTCGCCGCTGAAGAAGAGTTTCAGGCCGGCGTCATCTGCGGCGTTCGAGGGATCCTCGATCACCCACGACGCCCACAGCGTGCGATCGGAATCGAACAGGCCGCGACCGGAGAAATGCTGCGCCGGCGTCGCGGTGAAGCGCAGGCCGTCGATCTCGGCCGACTGCCACCAGTCGAACTGCCGCACCTTGGCCTGCGGCACACCCCATGCGACGAGACGGTCGCCGACGCCGAGCGGGGCGAGGAAGACCTCGGTGCGCTGCGCCAGCGCGACGACGGTTTCGCGATCGAGATGGTCGTAATGGTCGTGCGACAGCACGACGCCCCGCAGCGGCGGCAGATCCTCGAGCGCGATCGGCGGCGCGTGCCAACGTTTCGGCCCGGCGAACGACACCGGCGAGGCGCGTTCGGCGAACACCGGATCGGTGATCCAGAACCCGCCACGCAGCTTGATCAGCAGCGTCGAATGGCCGAGGCGATACAGGCTGCGGTCCGGTGCGGCGTCGAGCGCGGCGCGCGTCATCGGCAGCACCGGCGTGGGCAGCGGTGGCGTGGTGCCGCCGGGCTTGTTGAACATGAAATCCCACCACAGCTTCGCGCCATTCGCGAAGCCCATCGGCGGCCGCGGCTGCGGATTGCGGAAACGGCCCTCGGCCGATTGCGGCGAGGCCACATGGTCGGCAACGGGCTGGCTGGTACGGACGAACGACAGGGTGCAGGCACTCACGGCGAGGACTCCGAAAAGGAACAGGATCGACAGGACCAGGCGACGCAGGATCCGGCGGCGTGGCGTGGCGGAGGAAGACGCAGGCATTCGAGGATCCATGGCAGGAACTACACCGTGCAGTGTAGTTATCGAATCCGGAAAGTAAACCCCCCGGTGTAAACTTGCGGAATGCCCGGATCCGACGACACGCCCACCCGCCTGACCGACCGCAAGCACGCGGCGATCCTCGATGCCGCCGTGGCCGAATTCCGCGCCGCCGGTTTCGAGGCGACCACAATGGACCGCATCGCCGCGGCCGCCGGCGTGTCCAAGCGCACCGTCTACAACCACTTCCCGAGCAAGGACGCGCTGTTCCTGCGCATCCTCGAAGAGATGTTCGCGCGTGGCGTCGGCGGCCCCGATCTCGCCTACCGCGCCGACCGGCCGCTGCGCGCGCAGCTGTTCGAACTGGTCGACCAGAAGCTGCGCCTGCTCGACGATCCGCATTTCGTCGATCTCGCCCGCGTCGCCATCGCGGCCGGCCTGCACTCGCCCGAACTCGCGCGGCAGATGCTCGAACGTCTCGGCGACCGCGAGGAAGGCATCACCACCTGGGTGCGCGCCGCCGCCGCCGATGGCCGACTGAAGATCGACGATCCGCTGTTCGCCTCGCACCAGCTGCAGTCGCTGGTGAAGGGCTTCGCGTTCTGGCCGCAGATGTCGATGGGTCAACCTGCACTCGATGCCGCGCAGCAGCGCCAGGTCGCCGAAGGGGCGGTCGACATGTTCCTCGCGCGCTACGGCTGAGACCGCCGGTTACGACGCGCTGCATGCGCGTGGGCGGATCGCCTAAGCGTCGACGGGCCCGTAGCGCAGCCACAGGCTGGCCATGCGGGCGTCTTCGAACACGCGCGCATCGAGACCCGCGCCCATCGCCGACAGCACGCAGTACTCGACGGTGTCGAGACCGTGCGGCTTCACGTGCGCGATCCGCAGGCGTCCAAGTCGCGGACCGAGCTCACTCACGAGCCGGACCCACTCGCCCGCGGTCAGCGCGGGCCCGATCAGTTCGTCCACCAGCAGCAGCGACTGCGCGGGTTGCTGTTCGACCGCCTCGGCGATCGCGTGCCAGTACGCCATCGTGTGGGCGAACGTCGCATCGCCGCGCACATGCACGTGGAGGAGCGATTGCGGCTGACGACGCACTTCGATCTGCAAGTCGTTCTGCATCTGGGCCTCCAAGTCGAAGTGCGGGACTTGCGCTTGCGGGACGCACGAACGGTGGATCGCCTCCATTAGAGCCCTGGCGCACGCGATCGATGTGAAATCGTGGAGGCAGCGGTGTCAGCCGCAGGACTTCGCGGCCGGAAAATGCGGGCTGCAAACGCGTGGGTCGGTCGCGCCGTCGTCAATAGATACGGCGCGCTCGGCGGGATCCGGCCAGACAGCTGCGTTCTGGACGAAGCACGACAGGATCGTGTGCCGTTCCGCGCGCGCTGTCGCTCTCGCGCAGCGCCTCTTTCGAACTGCCTACTTCGCGACCGCGCCGCCCAGATGGGTCGACAAGAATCCCAGCAGCCGCGTGTAGAACTCGCGTCGATGCGGTTCGGTGTAGAAGCCGTGTCCCTCGTTCGGGTAGTACAGCGTCTCTACCGGCATCCCATTACGCTTGAGTGCACGCTCCATGCGCTGACTGTGCGCCAGCGGGGCGCGCAGGTCCTGCCCACCGGCCGCAAGGAACACCGGGATGCGGATCCGGTCGGCGAGCGTGATCGGCGAGCGCGCGGCCAGGGTGTTGCGCGCACCCATCCATTCGCTCGCCCAGGTGCGGCCGGAGCGGCTGCCGGCCGACTGCTCGCGATGGAGCATTTCCAGGTCGTAGACACCGACGTAGCCGACCGCACACCGGTAGAGATCCGGTTCGCGCGCCGCGCCCATCAGCGCCGCATAGGCACCGTAGCTCGCGCCGTAGATGCAGATTCGGTCCGCCTGCGCGATACCGCTCTCGACCGCCCAGCGGGTGGCGTCGGTGAGATCGTCCTGCATCGCGGCGCCCCACTCCTGCGCGCCGGCATCGAGGTGCGCCCGGCCGTAATTGCCCGAGCCCCGGTAGTTCACGCGCAGCACCGCATAGCCGGCGGCTGCGAGCACCTGGCCGTCCTCGTCGTAGGCCCACTGGTCGAATACCCCGAACGGCCCGCCATGCGGCAGGACGACCAGCGGCACCGGGCCGGTCGTGCGCGCGGCACGGTCAGGTAGCCATGGATCTGGCGGCCGTCGCGCGCGGCGAAGGACACCTCGCGGCTGGCGAGCATGTCCGCCGGATGCAGCCATTCGCGCTGCGCGAAGATCCGGCTGCCGGTTTTGGCCACGGTGTCGAACAGGAAGTAGTCGCCGCTGTTGCGATCACTCCACAGAGACACCAGCGCCAGGCGGCCGTCGCCACTGGTCGACGTGATGCGGATCGCGTCGCCATCGAAGGCAGGTTCCAGACTGCGATACAGACGTGCGGTTGGATGCGCGTTGTCGAAGAACCGGTTGCGCACGCGATCGGTCATGAACGATGCGCCGATCGGCGTGCGTCCGTCGAGCGCGTAGAGAATGCCGTACGGGTCGACCTTCGCGTCGCGCAGCAGCTCCGTATAGCGGTCGGTGACGGGATCCCAGAACACGATCGCATCCGGCCCATCGGGTTGTTCGACCTGCAGATACGCCACACGGCCGTCGTCGGAGAACCCCAGCGCGTAGGCATTCCGGGCAGTCGATGCGGTTGCGTCGATCTGCCGCCACGGACTGTCGTCGTCGTCGCGATAGAACAGTTTCTGCACGTTGTCGGCATTCGCGCCGGACGCGAAGCGCACGCGGCCTTGCGCGTCGGCCAGGAACGTCGCGCGTCGCACGGGCACCATCGCCACCAGGTCGCGCCGGCCGGTGTAGATGTCGAGCCGCTCCACGCGCACGTTGGGATCGCTGGTCTGCGGGACCGCCGATACCAGCACCTTGCGACTGTCGCCGGGCAACGTGTCGAACAGGTAGACCGACGGCTCGAGCAGCAACTGGACCGTGGTATCCAATGGCCCGCGCGCGCCATAGGGGCTGGCCAGCAATCGCGGATGGCTGCCGTCGGCATTCACCGCATGCAGTTCACCGATCGAGCTCGGCTGGTCGCGCGACCCACGCTTGCTGGCGAGCGAGACCACGATGCGCTCGTCGTTCGCCCACCAGAAATCCTCGACCACCGAATCGCGCTTGCCGATCACCTTGGCCGTCGGCACGTTGTCGGATGCACGCACCACCGCGAGCGCGGTCCGGTCTTCGAGTGCGGTGATCACCGCGTAGTAGTCGCCGTCCGGTGAAATCTTCACCCGCTGGAACTGCGGTTGCCGCAGATACGGCGCCAGATCCACCGCAGGTGGCTGCGCCCATACCACGACCGGCACGATGCACAGCAGCACCCCGCACACACGACGCATCCAACGCGCCATAACGCCCCCCTGTCCTGATTTTCCCCGCAAGCATCTTGGCGACACGGCCAGGCGGTGTCCATGCCTCGGCCCGCGCGGTTTTCACAGACAGATGCGTCTGGCGACATGAAGCCCGCCTGTCGATGCGCTGGCCCATCGCAAATGAATGCCGTTGCATCGCTCCGGATTCACGGCATCAGGCGCAGCGTCCCGATTCCACGCAGGCCGCCAGATCTGGATGGCCTGCGTGCTCGCTCCGATACCCACCCGCGCTCACCCCACAACCCGATACAGGACATCTCCATGGGACTTCTCAGAATCGCCGCCGTCGGTGCACTTGGTTACTTCGCGTATCAGGCCTGGCAGCGCCGTTCGTCTGCTGCACTCGAGATCGAAGAGGACACGCCGTCGAGCACCGACCGCCCGCTGGTCACCAACGTCTCCGACGATGCCAACCGCACGTCCTACGACGAGGCGACATCGACGCCGGGCACCAGCGCGCACTGACGCGTCCATCCACCGCGCCTTGTGCTGACCACTGCAACGCGCGGCTTCGCACCACATCTTCCGGAGAGACCGATGGATTCGATCAACCGCAACCAGCCCGAACACAACCGCGAGGACCTCGCCGGCACCGATGCGGCCGCGCGCATCCGCGAGATGACTAAGGATGCCGAATCGTGCTTCTTCTGCACCACGCCGCTGTCCGGCAGCGAGACCGGCGGCACGCGGCCGATGGCGATCGAAGAGGCCGACGCATCCGGCGCGCTCTGGTTCCTCAGTGCGTCCGACAGTCACAAGAATGCCGAGATCGAGGCCGATCCTGCCGTGCGCCTGTACTTCCAGGCGTCGAAGCATTCCGGCTTTCTCGCCCTTGATGGCCACGCAACGATCAGCCGTGATCGCCAGCGCATAGAGGACCTGTGGAACCCGATCATGAAAACCTGGTTCACCGAGGGCAAGGACGACCCGCGCATCACCGTGATCCAGGTGAAGCCGACCGGCGGCTATTACTGGGACAACAAGCACGGCGATTTCGTCGCCGCGTCGAAGATGGTCGTCGGTGCCGCGATCGGCAAGACGCTCGACGATTCGATCGAAGGCCGCGTCTCGCCCTGATCGACCTGCGCGGAGCGGGGACCGAACCCGCTCCGTCGCTTTGGCGCTGCATCCCGCGTCATCCGTTCAGGCCCGGCGCTGCACCGCATCATCGCGCTCACACGCCCGATCGTAGGCTGCACATGCGGACTCCCCCTCTCCGCATGGCGCCTCTCTTGAAATCCTTCAGTTCCCTGTTCCGTCGGCATGCGCCGGCGATGACCGCACTGGTTCCGAAATCCGTGCTCGCCCGCGGCACTGCGGGTGCGCAGCAGATCCAGACCACCATCCAGGATGCGCTGTCGTCCGCCGGCATCCACGCCGACGGCAATGCGACCGGCGTGCAGAAGACGATCCAGGACGCGCTGCAGCAGGCCGGTCTGTTGTCGCCGGACGCGCCGGCATCCTCGCAGACGTCGTCTTCAGATGCGGCGCCCGCACCGGATCAGGCGACAGCGCACCTGCATGGCGCTGAGCCGACCACGCGTACCGCGCGCGGCACGACCACCGAACACAGCTACAGCAACCACGCCGGCACGCGCAGCTACACCTTGTACGTGCCGCCGGGGCTCGATGCGGCCGATGCGGCCGTCGCGCCGCTGATGATGATGCTGCACGGCTGCACGCAGACGCCTGCGGATTTCGCGGCCGGTACGCGCATGAATGCCCTCGCCGATGCCCACGGTGTGATCGTGGTGTACCCGGCGCAGACCGCGCGCGACAACGGGCAGAAATGCTGGAACTGGTTCCGCAGCGAAGACCAGACGCGTGACGCCGGCGAGCCCGCGATCCTGGCCGGTATCGTCGACGACGTCGCCCGGAATCACCGCGTGGATACGCGCCGCGTCTATGTCGCCGGCCTGTCCGCTGGCGCGGCGATGGCCGTGATCCTCGGCCGCACGTATCCGGACAGGTTCGCCGCCGTCGGCGCACATTCGGGTCTGCCCTTCGCCGCGGCGACCGACGTGCCCGGCGCATTCGCCGCAATGCAGGGCCGCAGCAAGCGGCCTGAAACGCGCCCCGAGGGCGATGCGCAGCGCGTGCCGACGATCGTCGTGCACGGCACCGCCGACCACACCGTGCGGCCCGACAACGGCAGCGCGATCGTGGCCGATGCCACGGCCGGCAACACGACCGTCGCGCCGCTGCGCGCCGAGCTGTCGGGCACCACGAAGATCAACGGCCGCGAGTGCACGCACACCGCCTTCGTCGATGCCGAAGGTCGAGTTCGTGTCGAACACGTGCTGATCGCCGGCGCGGGCCATGCGTGGAGCGGCGGCGATCCGTCAGGCAGCCATACCGATGCCAAGGGACCGGATGCGTCAGCGCTGATCCTCGCGTTCTGTCTGCGTCACAAGCACTGACATCATCAGGGCAGCCGAAGCTGCCCTGATGTGCTGCGTGACATCTGCGTTGCTATCGCTGCGACATCAGGGCCCGCACTGCCAGCGGCCTTCGATCGTGCGGCTGGCGCCATCGGCGCGCAGATAGGTCAGCGTCGCCGGACGCGGCGGCGACTCGCCACCGCCGATCGCCGCGCCGGTTTCTTCGATGCGGATCGTCTTGCCCTGACCAGTGAATGTCGGGTTCTGCGTCATGCCGTCGAAGCCACCCGGCGCGCGCACGGGTTCGACATACCCGGCGACTTTGACGACGCCCTGCGCGGGATCCTGCGAACCGACGACGCCCATCGCGTGCAGCAATGGCTGCTGACCGTCCTCCGAAAAACTGCAGGCCAGTTCGCCCGACAGATTCGCGCCGGTCAGATCGGCCTCGCTCAAGGTGTCGAGCACGATCTCAGAGCCGTCGCCCCCTACGGTGCCGCTCGCCGCAACCGGTGCAGGTGTCACAGGCTCGGGCGCAACTTCGTCGGCAGCAGTCGGCGTCGGCGCGATCGCAGGCGCGTCGACTGAAGGTTCGGCTGCGTCGTCGGCGGGCGAACACGCGGCGAGCAACGCGGTCGAGAACACCGCGACGGCGAGCGCCTTCGCGATGGATGAGGGCTCGAGCGCAGCGGATTTCGTCTGGGACATGCGGACCTCGTACGTTGCGGCCGCGCATCACATCCACGGCCCGGAACACCGATCCTCGCCGCGCACGCCTTCGCATTCCGTGAAGCGCGCATCGCAGCACGCATGCGTCCAGCACACGATGTCCGTGCCTAGACTCGCGCACCACCACACCCCATCGCACTTCGCATGCCGCAACTGCGCACACCCGACGGCCGTTATCTGATCGTGCGCGGTCGACTGTGGCGCACCAGCAATCCCGAGCTGCCGGAGGCGGAACGTCAGCGCCTCGTCGACGCGTTGATGGACGCGCGCCGCGCGGTGAAAGCTGCAAAGCAGGCGGATGACGCAGATGCGCTGACGCAGGCGCGCCGCGACGTCGACACCGCCAAGCACGCACTCGGCGAACGCGGCCCGGTGTGGTGGACCGACGGCACGCCGGACTACAACCGGCACCTGGTCAGGAATTCGCCGTATGCGGACTGGTACGCAGAGCAGGCGCAGCCGCGCACCTGATTCGACTCGACATCCCGCAATTCGCGCTCAACGACGCTGCGATTTCAGCCAGTCCGCGGCGATGTCGATCGCGTCCTGCGAGGCCTCCACTGGAACTTCCGGTGGAACGCCGTCCGGATACGCCTGTCCCGCGCGATCGGCGAACACTGCAGTCGTGAGCATCAGCACGCTGCCATCGGGCAGAGGGAACGTCTGGTTCGAGGTCGCGAGTCCGGCGGTGGTCTGTCCGAAGAATCGCGTCATGACGCGCCCCTTGAATGCGATCGCCACCGCTTCGCCCGAACTCGCGGTGCCCGGCCCGATGAGCACCGCCACCGGACTGCGTGCAAGGTCCGCACTGCAGGCATCGATCGGCCGGGGCTTCCACGCGCTCGACGCGCCTGCACGGTCTTTGAAGGCGCCGATGTGCACATCACCCAGCAAGGGACGCAAGCCGGCGAGCATCGGCCACATCGCGCCGCCACCATTCCCGCGCAGATCGACGATCCAGCCCGACGACGCTGCAGCGCCGTGCGATGCGATGGCCTGGCACAGGGCGGTGCTGAAGACCCGGCCGGCCTCGCGATCCGATCCACGCACACCCGGCACCCGCACGTAGCCCACGTCATCGCGCACATGCGCTTCGATCGGCTGCGTGGCGACGGCGTCGGCGCGATAGTCCGCTGCCGCACGCCTGGGCAGGAGTGCGCTGTGCCCATCACCGAGCGCTTCGAGCACCGCGTCGATGTGGGCATGCGCCTCCTGCGGGGGCGCGTCTTTCAGCGCAGGCGTCAATCGACGTGACTGCGCCGCCCAGTCGACCTGTCCGGTGTGGAGCGCATGCGCCCGGATCGTCGAGATCGCCGTGTCCAGCAGCGTGTAGGCAGAGCCTGTGTCCGGCGCCGCATCCAATGCCTTCAGTCTCAATGCACTGGCGCGAAGAGCACCCGGCGCCTGAAGGGTGATGCCGAACTTCAGGTGCGTCGCGGACGGCGGGATGTACAGCTGCAGCGTGCGCGGCTGCGCGCTGTTCTGCAGCGTGACAGGACGGCTGCCCGTGCTGGAGAACGCGAGACGCCCGCCAGGACCGTCCGCACGCAACCACAGCGCTGCTGCGCCCACACCTTGCGTGACTTCGAGCATGCCCGACAGCTCGACCTCGCGACCGCGGAACGCCGTCGCATCCAGAGACGTGATCGCGCCGGATCCCGACGGGCCTGCCGTTTCGGTCGACAGTGCCAATGCCGCACCGTCCGGTCCGAGCGGATCGCCCGAGGCCTGCACGACCGACGTCGGGTGCATCGGCGCCCACGACACCGCGGCGTGCGCAGCGCCGCTCCACAACACGAGCGCAAGCAGACATCCTGTCCGACGCATCCGGTGGCCATTCCTGTGTCCGAAGCCAGCGCGCATCGTAGCGGGCCCGGGCTCCGGGCTGCTATCGCGCCACCGGCCTGATCCACTCGACTTCCAGCCGGAACTCGCCGGCATCCCCATCACCGATCAGCAGTCCGATTTCTTCGACCTTCGACAGGTCCAGCGCCGGGCCGTCGAGCACCGTGCCGCGATACGTCGGCTGCATGTCGGCGAACTCGACGGTCGCTTCGATCCAGGCACCGGCGCGGGTGTCGAAGTCGCCACGCCAGGAGACGTTCGAACCGCGATGCCGTGCATCGGTGGCGATGCGCAGCTGGTAAGCGCGACCGTCGCCACGAACACGCAGCCGCATCGCGCGCGCGCCGTCGAGATCGAACGCGCCGCGTGCGCGGATCGAGGCGAAGCCGCCGTTGTCGTCCAGCGACGTGGCGCCGGTGAAGTGCAGCACGCCCGCACGTACCTCGGCGCGGCTGCGGGAATGGCCGCCCATCACGTCGTCGTCGAGCGTGATCCAGTGCGCGTCGATCGTGCCGACCGGGAACTCTGCAGGTGCGGTGCTCATGCGACCTCCAGCACGACCTTGCCGAAGTGCTCGCCGCTCTCAAGATACGCATGCGCGGCAGCAGCTTCGCGCAGCGGGAATCTGCGATCGATGATCGCGTTGACGCGTCCGTCGGCGATCCACGGCCAGACGATGCGCTCGACGGCGACGGCCAGCCTCGCTTTCTCGTCCGCGCTGCGCGGCCGCAAGGTGGAGCCGGTGAGCACGGCCTGCTTCTGCATCAGGCGCATCACCGGCACCTGCAGGACCGGGCCGCCGAGCGTCGCGATGTAGACGATGCGGCCCTTGGGATTCAGCGCGTCCAGCGTGGCGTCGAACGTCGGCGCGCCGACCATGTCCAGCGCCACGTCGATGCCGCCATGTTCCTTGGCGATCGCGCCGAAATCCATCGTCGACGTGTCGACGGAGACGTCCGCACCCAGGGTGTGGGTTCGCGCCGCCTTGTCCGCGCCGCGGCTGCTCGCCAGTACGTGCGCGCCGGCCGCCTTGGCCATCTGGATCGCAGCCACGCCGATGCCCGACGTCGCGCCGTGCACCAGCAGCCATTCGCCCGGCTGCAACGCGCCGTGTTCGAACACGTTGGCGTACACGGTGAACACGGTTTCCGGCAGCGCTGCGGCATGCGCCCAGTCGAGTCCGTCCGGGATCGGCAGCACGTGACGCGCATCGGCCACCGCGTACTCGGCGTAGCCGCCACCGCCCAGCAACGCGCAGACGCGATCGCCTTCCTTCCAGCGCCCCGCGCCGCGCACGATTTCGCCTGCGACTTCGAGGCCCAGCGTGTCGGGTGCACCGGGCGGCGGCGGGTACGTGCCGCCGCGCTGGGCGATGTCCGGGCGATTGACGCCGGCCGCGCGCACGCGGATCAGCACTTCGCCGTCGTCGGGCACCGGCCGCGGCAGCTGCACCGGATGCAGCGCGTCGGCATCGCCGGTGCCGCCGCGGATGGCGATGGCGGTCATGGTCGGCTCTGGCATGGCGAGCTCCTGCGATCGCGAGCGGGGCTCGCAGAGGACGTCACCGTAAACGCGCGTGCGTTGCGATCAGGTGTGGCCGCGTCTGGAAGGCGGCATGCGTTGCCCGCCCATCAGTTGACCGTCTGCGCCGATCCCATCCGGCGGAACGGCCGATGCCGCGTGACGACCAGCATTTCCACCCCGTGCACCGGCCCCAGCGAGCGGGCATCGTAGTGCTCCAGCGTGTCGGCATGCCGCACGCGACACCATCGGCTGAAATGCGCATACCACGCCAGGTCACCCGGTCGATTGCTGCGCGCCAGAAAATCATCGAGCGCGAACATCTTCGACTCGTGACCCAGCGGCGTCTCTTCCCAGAACGGGATGTCCAGTAACCAGTTGTACGTGTCGGGCACGTCGTCACCCACAGCGTCCCGCCTGAAGCACGTCGGTGCCCAGGCATCGATAGAACGGCCTTCGTGGCCGTTACAGAACACCGCCCCGTCCCTCCGGTCGGCTTCGTCTGCCGGGTGTCCTACATAGCGCAATGGATTGGCGATGCTCTGCCTGCAGACCGGTCACCAGACGCCAGTCCGGTCACCGCTTCGACGATGCGATCTCTCCCGAATCGCGGGTCGCGCGATCCGGAGTGCCTTCGCAGCGCCTCGCTTCGGACGCCGCGAGCGCTTCCCGCGCGCGTGATGTCCTCGTTGCACAGTACGCTCAAACCCGGCCCGCAGCGCAGTGCGTGCGTGTGGGCACTGCAGTCCGTGCAGGTTCGGTTCGCGGGACCGCCGGCCTGCCGCGACGAACAGCGCCGTCCGGCGTCGAGCAGACTGCGAACATCCCCGCCAAAGTGGCTCTGACAGGCCCGTGTCGTCCCCGAGTCGGCTCCAAGTCGTAGCGCCGGGGCGCCGGCGGCGGGAAGATCGCCGCCATCCGGGACCATCGAGCGAGGCACGTCCATGCAGATCAACAGCGCTTACCTCCGCGAACTCAGGACCGGCCGGCGCTGGTCGCAGGAGCAACTGGCCGAGCTCAGCGGGCTGAACCTGCGGACCATCCAGCGGCTCGAATCCGGGGCGAAGGTATCGACCGAATCCCTGACCGCGCTCGCCGCCGTCTTCGAAGTGCCGGCCGAGCGCCTGTTGCTGGGCACACCCGCGCCGAGCCAGCCGGCCATCGCGGCGATGCGCGACGGCGTGCTGCGCGGCCTGGCGTTCACCGGCACCACCGGACGCGCGGACTTCTGGTGGTTCGCGCTCGCCGTGGCGATGGTGCTGGCGCTCGCCGGCCTGCTCAGCGAGGCGACCGGCCCGTTGCCGTTGCAACTCGCATCGCTGGTCGTGCTGCTGCCCTGGATCGCGGCCTGCACCCGGCGCCTGCGCGATGCCGGTTTCAGCCCCTGGTGGCAACTCATCAGCCTGGCGCCGGTCGGTGGCCTGCTCGTGCTGCTGTGGCTGCTGAGTTACCCGACGAAATCCGAAACGCCGCTGGTCGCATCCGCGGCTTGAGGCGACGCGCCAGTCCTGCGCATCGGTCGCAGCGCGCTCAATAGCCCTGCGCCTCGTACTCGCGCAGGAACGCCTCCAGCGGCACCAGCGCTTTCGGCGGCAGGTCCTCGTCCAGCAGCGGCGCGGTGTGGCGACGCGCCCCGACCCAGCGCGCCATGAACCGTTTGGCCTGTGCCGGCGACGCTGCCGTGCCGGCGTATTCCCTGCGCCGCCACTTGAGCCAGTAGCGGCCGCCCGGATACACCGCGCCCACCGTCTTGCCCTTCCACATCAGCAGCGTGACGCCGGCGCACACGCGCCAGTCGTAGAGCAGCGGAATCGTCCGCGGCACGCGCCGCGCCACGCCGATCTCTTCCCGCAGCAAGGGGTTGGTCTGCCATTCCATCCGCGCAGCGTGGCCGGTGGCCGCCTCAAAGGCTGAGACGCCACGGGCCGGAAACCCGGTGCGCGCTACAACTCGAAGCGGTAGCTCAGCTTCACCATCAGCTGTTCGTCGTCGCGCAGCGACAGGCTGTCGTACAAGGCATCGTCGACGCCGTCGCTACCCGACTGGCGGGCGAAGCCACCGCGTGCGTAGACCACGTATAGATACGACAGCGGCGCCAGCTCGTAGCGGTAGCGCACCTGGAAGCCGAGGTTGCGGACGTTGAAATCGTCGATGGCATCGGTACCCGCGATCGCGTTGCCGGCGGGATCGAAACGCCACGCGCCAGTGGCACGCGCGCCGATGCCGATGGCCTGCAGCTTCACACGCAGCTCCTGGCGCGCGTCGACCGTCCAGTCCATGCCGGCACTCAGTCGCGTTTCGCGACCGTCGAACGCACCGACCAGTCCAGGCTCGACCGGGCCCTGCCAGATCAGCCAGTCCGGCCGCCGGATCGCCACGAGCTCCGCATTCAACCGGAACGCGTCGCTGACGAAATACGTGCCGCCCAGCCAGCCCGCATAGCCGATCTCGTCGTTGCCGGCGAGACCGCCACTGAAGACTTCGACGCCGTACTCGGGCGCCCAGTTGCCTTCGCGCGGGCGCTCGTACTCGTACGTCGCGCTGAAGTTTTCCGGCAGCTTCACCAGCCCGTTGCCACGCAGCAGCAGGTCGTTGACGCCGGCGCTGTCGAGCTCGAGCTGCGCCTCGCCAGTGCCGCCATTGCGCAGCTGGCTCTGGCGACTCATGCGGAACTGGTCGCCGAGCTTGTCGCCGCGGTCGTTGTGGTTGGTGCTGACGCGCCAGCGCCAGTCGATGGATGCGTTGCGCGCGGTCTCCGGCAGATCGGTGAAGCGCTTGCGCACTTCCCAGTGCAGGTAGTTGGTGCTGTTGCGCGACAGATAGCCGAAGTCGTTGATCTCCAGCGCGTCGCCGAAATGCATGGCGATCCACTGCTGGCGCCAGCCGTCGTCCATCTCGTAATCGGCCCACAGCGTGGCGCCGACATCCTGTTCGGTGTCGCCTGCCTGTTCGATGCGGCTGCCGAGCAGGCGTGTGCGCACGTTCCAGCGCTCGGTCGGGCGCCAGTTGTGATCGACGCCGAGCACGGTCGCCTCGCGTGCCCGGAACGGATCGTCGACGCGGGTCAGCATCGCGCCCAGATTCTGGGATTCGAAATCGCGCACCAACCGTAGCGCCTGGTAGGCGCGGCCGGTCGGCCCGTCTTCCTCGGCGGCGAACACGCCGTAGTTCGCACGGCCCAAGCTGCCGTTGAATTTGACCGCCGCCTGGATATCGCCGGTGCTGCCCACGCGCCGCGTGTAGAGCTGCTGGCTGAAGTCCGACGGCGTGGTCAGCTCGAAGATGCCCTGGTTCTCGGTGAAGAACGGCCGCTTGTCGCTGATGAAGGTTTCGATGGCGCTGAAGTTCACCACCAGATCGTCGCTCTCGACCTGGCCGAAATCCGGATGCACGGTGGCGGCGAGCTGGAAGCGACTGCTCGGTTTCCAGAACACGTCCACGCCGGCATTGAAGTCGCGGCCCTTGCGTACGTTGTCGTACAACCCCGACACATACGGCGTGACCGCGAGCAGCGACTGGCTGTACTCCGGCACCGTGATCGGCGCGAAGTCGGACAGGAAGCGCGGCCGCTCGAAGCTCGCCACCGGCCAGGCCATGCGTTCGCCGGTGGAGCCGATCACGCGCGCGAGAAACACCTTGAGCGTGCGCTGCCCGTCCACGCCGTCGCGCATCGGCGCGGTGTGCCAGGGAATCAGCAACTCGACCGACCAGCCATCGTCGTCTTCGGCCACGGCATGGCGCCATTGCCCGTCCCAGTCGCTGTTGAAATCGTTCTGGTTGGTGATGATCTCGTCGGCGATGCCGCCGCTCGCACTCACGGTGAAGGCGTAGCCGGTGCGTCCATCGCCATCGAAATCGATGAAGACGTTGACCCGGTCCACCTGCTCCTCGAAATCCCGCTGCACCTTCTGGCGCGAGCGCGTCACCTCAGGCGGCTGCACATTGCGGAACGCAACGGCCAGGCCGTCCGGCGTCGCCAGCACCCAGGCTTCCGTGGGCAACGAGCCGGGCTCACCGGTCAGCGGCTGCACCTTGCGGAAGTCGACAATGTGCTGCGCGCCCGTCCATTCGTCGGCATCGATACGCCCGTCGATCTCGACCGCGAACGCAGGTGCGCACACGACCGCGAACGCGGCCGGCACGAAGCGAATGAACCGTCGACCCACACCCCTCTCCCTCGATTCCCCTCGGCACGACGCGCAGGCTAGCCGCGCGCCATGCGCGCAGCGCCTGCCATCGGTCATGGCTACTTCCAGGGGCCTTACACAACGATGCGGCGGCCGCTTACAACGCGTACGAGCGCGCCATGCGGCCGATGGTGCAGTAGGCCCGGAGCATCCCAAGTTCGGGCCAGGCCTGCTGCATCCCCGCACCCGTGCCGACGCCGCCGGGCGGCCGCGCCACGTCTCAACTCTTGAGACGTACATCCGGACACTGCTCGCCTTGGGCAGCCTGACGCCGCCCGGGCCTGAGGCGACGCAGTCATTCGCACTCCTCTCTAAGAACTGCGGCAAGGATTTTATTTGAGCCTGCTCACCGACATCGAAGGCCAGATCCTCTTCATGCACTCCCGGGGCAAACGTCCGCGGCGCATCCAGGTTCCGCTGCGCCTGCGCCCGGAACTCGAATTCTCCATGCGCCGCTCGCAATCGGCCCGTCGTGACGACGAACTGCCGCTGCACATCATGGGCGTGGTCGTCTACTTCAACGGAGACGCGGTGGAGATTGAGTCGGATAGCGGGACAAACCCGGGCTGACGTATATGGCGGCCGCTTACGGCCCGCTGCCGTCGTACTGCGTCTTCTTCTCGAGCGCGTCCCGCTTCCCTTGCGCGTCTTTCTTCTCCTGCGCGTCCTTTTTCGCCTGATCGTGATGCCACTTGATCGCGAAGAACATGCCGGTGCCAAGCACGACCACCTTGAACACAATGAAGACTATCGGGAACCAATCGTACATTTCGATCTTCTTCCAGGCTGCCACTCGATACCACTGATCGCGAGGCGCACGCATGACCTCACATCTCTGCTTCAGCAGCATCCAGTTGTGTGCATGCCGTCGGATGGCATTTTAAACCTGTCGCCGAGCGCCGCCGCGCGACAACTTGTCGCACCTGTCTATTCCGTTCACTTAGCTACGGCCGTGAGAAGCGCGTCCATTCCTGTTATTGCAGCTGGCGCCGTATTCGACCGAATGCCTGGCTTGAGGTACGAGAGCGATGCAAGTACAGCCGTGCAAGCAGACGATTTCGGATCGACTAACCGCGGCTGCTTCGGCACACCGTGGCCGGAGATCTGCCGCCCCGGTTAAAACACGCAGCGGGGCTAAAGACAACCATTAGCGGGCAACACGAACTTTACGCTACGAAGAAGCCGACGCTTTAACCAGCTCCAGCAATCGATCCGGCTCAAGAGGCTTGGAGATAAAAAATCCCTGCGCCTCAACGCAATGCCACTTCTTGAGCAAACCAAGCTGTTCTGCCGACTCAACCCCTTCAGCCACGGTTTTATAGCCGAGTTCGGCGGCAAGCTTTAGGAGTGTGCGCACGAGCGTCGAACGGCGAGCGTCGTTCTCCATGCCGGTGATCAATGACCTGTCGAGCTTGATGATGGTCGCCGGAAATTCGTTGAGGTAGGAAAAATTACTGTAGCCCGACCCGAAGTCGTCCAGTGCCACTGCGAAGCCATGAGATCGCAGCGTCTCGAGCTGCTCTACCACCCCACTTCTGCCGCGTAGCCATTCGCTTTCGGAGACTTCAAGCTCAACACGCTTTGGGTCCACTCCAAACTCTTCTACGGTAGCCATCACCTGACCGGGCAACGTGCCATCGTTGAAGTCCGATGCTGAAAGATTCACTGAGACGTCCAGAACAACGCCAAGCTCATCCCACTCCTGCATTTGTTGCAGGGCGCGACGCAGCACCCACTGGGTGAGTGTCGGCATGAGCATGGTGCTTTCGATGACCGGAATGAACTCGTTTGGACTGATCGCCCCAAGCGTTGGATGTTGCCAGCGAAGCAATGCTTCTGCCCCCCTTAGCCGCAAGGTCTCGATGCAGAGTCTTGGCTGATACATCAAGAAGAATTCCTCGTTCTCGATTGCGCTCTCTACCTCAGTCGCTAGCGCGTATCGCCTTTGGAGAGAGGCATCTCGCTCCAAGTTGTAACGGCACCACGTCTTCCGCTTCTCGATGGCCTCATGCATGGCCGTCACGCCCCGGCGCAACACGTCCGACGTGTCTGAGAGATCGAACGTTGTGATGCCACAGAAGAACATGCCTTGGAGAACAAGGCCATGCGTGGTCACTGGCTGTTTCGCTACGGCCTTAAGCTGAGCCAAAAGAGCGCACAATTCGCCCTCGGCTTGTTCTTCTGCAACAAAGGCGAACCGTGTGACACCAACGTGGTAGAGCGGCGAGGAGGACGGCAGTAGATCGCTGAGACGGTATCCGATCTGCCGGATGATCGATTCCATTGGGGCCAAACCAACGGCCTGGACTACCCGGTTTGCGCTCTGGATATCCAAGATGTCAAAAATGCAGAACCAGTGCATTCCTGCATCGGCCCTCGTACGCTGCATGTCTACGAGGTCGCCCACCAGCTGCTGCCGGTTAGGCAGCCCAGTCATCGGGTCTCGTCGTCCGATGGAACGCAAAAGGGATATTTGGCCCACCACTAAACGCGCAAACGAACATAACTTGTCGCGCTCGTCGTCCGTGAGTGCGCGTGGCACGTGATCAATCAGACAGATGGTCCCAATTGCATGGCCAGACGAAATCATTAGCGGCGCGCCTGCGTAGAAGCGCATCTTGGGCGAGCCCGTGACCAGGCGGTTGCTTCGGAATCGCTCGTCGAGCGAGAGATCTTCCACCTCGAAAACATCCTGCTGCTCAATGGCATGCGCGCAAATCGATGCTTCAAGCTCGGTGCGCTCAAGGAGCGTGCCTGCAGCAGAAATAAACCGTTGCTCTGCTTCTTCAACAATCGATATCAAAGCGATGGGGACCCGGAAGGCGTAGGCAGCCAGCTCTGTGATGCGATCAAGATCAGGGCTCCCTGCCAGAGACAGCAGGTCGAGGCTGCGAATCAAGGCCAGCCGGTCTGCATCGTGCTTCAAAGTCTTGACCATGCGTCCTCCAGCGCCCCTCTGACAAGCTACTCCTCGAATGTCCACGGCCCATGACGAAGTGGCCGCCGCTGAGGCGATCTTTCGTGAAAAATTCGCAAATCGAGCCGCCGCTTCTTCTGCGTACAGCTCCACCGCGCTGTTCTGCCTTAGCCGGCCCGGGGCTCGATCTTAGGGCGCGTTGGCAACGCGAGTCGAAGGCGGCCACTGGGTCATCGCGGGCAGCACTAGGCCCACAATCAAACGCACGCGCGATCTGCAAGCTCCAACAGCCCTCGACCCCACTAAACGACACATTGCCGCAGCGTCACACGACCTTGCGAATCGATTACATTTGCGTCCTCACGCGAACGTAGCCGAGGCGGCTCGTGCACCTGCAAAGACTTCTCACTCAGTTTCCAGATCCTGCCCCGTGCAAAGCTTGCGCCACCGGTGAACAGCTCGACTTCGATATCCGGATGGCGTTTCAACCGATTGTGGACGCGCGAGACCGCTCCATTTTCGGTTATGAAGCCCTAGTCCGATCAGCCATGGGAGGTGGCGCTGGCGAGGTCATCGCCCGAGTGACGCCAGACCAACTTTATCGGTTTGATCAGACATGCCGAGTGAAAGCTATCGAGACCGCCGCGCGGCTCGGACTACAGCAGCGCTTATCGATCAACTTCTTTCCAAACGCGGTCTATGAGCCCGCAGCGTGCATCCGTTTGACTTTGGCGGCCGCGCAGGCATTCGGCTTCCCCACAAACATGCTTGTGTTCGAAACGGCCGAATCCGAGCGGGTGCGAAGCCACGATCACCTGACAAAGATCTTTCGAGACTACCGGAGCCGCGGATTCATGACGGCGATTGACGATTTCGGGGCCGGTTATGCCGGCCTGAGTCTCTTGGCCGATTTCCAACCTGACTTACTGAAGCTGGATATGGCGCTGGTTCGGAACGTTCACGTAGACGCAAATCGTGTGGCCATCATCCGGGGCATCGTCCAGATGTCTGAAGCTCTTGGCAGCACCGTCTTGGCGGAGGGCGTGGAACAGGTCGAAGAGTATCTTCAATTACGCGAGCTAGGCGTGCCTTTGTTCCAAGGCTATCTGTTCGGTAAGCCTCGGTTGGAAGTATTGGAAGGGGTCAGCGAAGAACTTTGGAATCGCTTGGATGCTCGATGACCCGATTGCATGCGACCTGTAAAACCTAGGCACCTCGAATTCCTTCACCAGCCCGCGGGGCGCGAAACCGCATACCTGCGCCCGGCAGTGTCTCGATAAGAGGCTCGTCGAATCCCGCGTTCAGATGCTTTCGAAGTTGATAGATATGACTCCGAAGGGAATCCGATTCGGGCAAATGCGCTCCCCAGATTTCAACCAAAAGTTCTTGCCGCGTTAGCGCCCGGGGATGCGCCCGCATTAGGGCGAGCAGGATCGCCATGCCCGTCGGCAGAACTCTGACGAGCTTGCCATCCCGCGTGACTTCCCCACACCATGGATCGACCCTGACACCGTCGAGTTCAACCGCTTCAGGCGCGACCTCCTTCCGCGTCCTGCGCGTTAGCGCTTCGATCCTCGCTATGAGCTCATCTGGCCAGAAGGGTTTGACCACGTAGTCGTCCGCTCCAGCTTCCAAGCCTGCGACCTTGGTTTCTATGCTGTCGCGCGCCGTGAGCATGACGATCGGCGTGGAAGCGTTAGAAGTATCTCTAAGCCTGCGGCACACCGTGATCCCACACATCCCGGGCATGTCGATGTCAAGTAGAATCGCGTCAAACCGCTGCTCCGTGGCCAAGTTCAGCGCGTCAGAGCCACTGGCTGCGTAGTCGACCGCGATGCCTTTTTTTTCCAACCAGTCGGTGGTCAATGCGGCCAATCGCGCGTCGTCGTCGACAAGCAAGACCGTGGTTCGCCGGTGCGGAATGCTCATCTTGGGGCAGACAGTAGTGTAGAAGCCGATATGAATAGGGTCGGCACCGTCTAAAGACAGTGAAGACAGAAACATCGAACAACGCCTACCTGGCGCTGCCGATCTGACGGCTACCGCGACTGGCGGTTGCTGAGCCCAATCGGACTCGCACTACTGCTCCAGCCGAAGCTGCTCAAGATGACGGACTCACCTCTCTCATCCTTCAGGGGCCTACATATACATACCCGTCTGGATTTGGACGCCCTTTCAGGACGATTTCATGTTGAACAGGTTGCAGGTCAGCCACCGCCTCGCCATCGTTACCTTCATGGGTGCAATGATCGCCCTTGCAACCGCGGGCTTCTCAGTCTTCCGGATTTTGCAGCAGAACTACGTGCAGGCGTTCATCGATGCATCAGTGACCATCATGACGCTCGCGATTGTTCGCTGGGCGTGGGCGCCAGGACGCGCTGAGGTCGCGGGTTCGCTCATGTGCTTAGTCAACACAGTTTTCTGCTGTGCGGTGCTCTATCGAGTTGGCCTCGACTCGCACGGATGGATCTACCTCGCGCTTATGTCCTCCTTCTATCTTGCACCGGTCAAGGTCGCTGTCGCGTGCTCGTTGGTTCTGATTGGTTTTGGCGCTCTTTCTTTGAGCGGGGATTCCAGCGTCTACCTCTACACAACACTGACGACCTGGTGCCTGATCTTTTTGTTCTCACTGTTCTTTTCGGTGCAGATACGAGACCACAGCGGCTTTTTACATAGTCTCGCTTCGCTCGACCCCCTTACTCAACTACCCAATCGTCGTGCCATGGAGACCGACTTGGTTCAGGCTGTGAGCCGAAAAAGCTCGGCCATTGGCATGCTCATCCTCGATCTCGATCGATTCAAGTCCGTCAACGATACCCATGGCCATGCTGCCGGCGATGTGGTGCTCAAGCAGGTGGCTCATGTTCTTCAAAACCAGCTTCGCGAGCGAGATCAGGTTTATCGATTTGGCGGCGAAGAATTCGTCATGGTCCTACCCATCGGTTCAATCGACGCCCTGGAGAGCGCGGCGGAGCGCATGCGACGCGTGGTCGCGGAACAGTCGTCAAGCCCGTCAGGCCCAATGACTGTATCGGTCGGCGCCGCCCTCTTTGACGGTGAGAAGGACTGGCAAGACTGGTTCGCCAAAGCGGATGCGGCGCTCTACGAAGCAAAGAAACAAGGCGGCAACCGAATACGGCTGGGTTAGCAACCTCCTGAGTTTCTGCTAGAGGCCGTCCACTTCTGACCCCCTCCGATATCAGGCCCATTGTTGGCCGAACTGAAGATGACGGCACAACCCTCTAGCCTCGATAATGTGCTCTATCGAACACAAGATCCTATGCGTTCAAGGAGGCGGCTTTGGGAATTGAGGTGCCCCGAATTGCTTGGGTCGGCACGGCACTGCTGGCGTTCACCGCGGGCATGGTGAACGTGGTGGGCTACTTGGGCTTCGAGCATCAAGCGCTGAGCCACCTAACCGGAACAGCCTCCCTTCAGAGCATTGCGATCGCCAACCAAGAATGGGGCGTCGCGGGGATCCTCCTTGCAGTCATGGCAAGCTTTTTTGGTGGAGCGTTCCTCGGGGGACTGGTGCTTAAGGACAAGGCGCTTTCGGAAGCTTACGTGCTGACTCTCGGCATCGAAGGCGTGCTGCTCCTTTTAGCCAGCTATCTGCTCACACGCCAACATGGTTTAGGAGCCAGCTTGGCGGCTGCGGCATGCGGTCTTCAGAACGCCATGACGTCTTTCTATAGTGGATCGGCGATCCGTAGCACGCACCTCACAGGTTTTTTCACTGACCTGGGACTGGTAGTTGGGCAGACGGTGCGAGGGGATCGCCTTCCGCGCAAACGTTTTAGCCTCATGCTGCTCGTGCTCGGCACGTTCTCGCTGGGAGGGATCCTCGCGGCCAAGCTGTTTCAGGTCATGGGGTTTGCCGCACTGACAGTTCCGTCGCTCGTTGTGTTCGGAGCGGCACTTGGGCTTGCGGCCCATCAACGTCAACGCCGAGATCCAGCAGATTCTTGACCCGTTGGGAGGTCGGACGCTTCAGGGATTGGACGCAGGCTCCACGACAAGTTCGGTGCCTTCGAAGTAGTAAGGGATTCCCAGCACGTGAAGGGGCACCTCAGGCCGACGAAACCCCCCGGCTGTCAGCGACAGTGCAAGTCGGATTTCGTCAGCAAGTGCTTCGGGGAACAGGACCCTACGGGGCTTTTCGCCTACCGCCAGCATGCCCATGATCGTTGTAGAGGCCTGCGCTAACGCCTCTGCCGCATTGGTCGCTTGATGCCCCATGTCACTCCTTCGTGGTCGATGAGGCCATTCTCTCACGCCTATACCAGTCCCAGCAGGGGCGCGGCGCGGGGCGCGCCTGCATGCGGGGAATAGAGTGTTCGTCAGAACTGAGGTGGCGTGCATTGCAGCGCAAACATCGACATGCCGCCATTCGGCATTTGCTCCCGGTCACAATCGCCATGCCCGAAATTAGGAGAATTCCCGGCACACCATTCCCCACTGGAGCCGTGATGGCGACTGCCAGGAATCACGTGTGTTTGCTCTGACAGATTTCCTCGCGCGCAGTGGTGCGGTGAGGGATGACCGCTGGGCCTCTTCTTTTCGTGTCTGGTGCGCCATGCAGCAACCCGCCCACACGGGTTACACGCTTCGTTCGCTGGGTCATGTGGGTGGCATCGAGATGGTGGAACTCACCAGAACCATGCCGATGTCCTCGTGAGCGAAGGACTCAGAGACGTGAAGGCTGAGAATGGGATCAGCTGTCCCGGACTCGATAGGCCCGGCCGTCGCTAAAGGCGTCGGGACTGAACCGGCGCGTGGTGCAGCCGCAACGCGTCAAAAAGGTCGCGCCCCGCCCGCGTCAGCCGCGGAAAATCTGCATGGGCCAGCCCTGCTTTCGCAAGCGTTTCGTAAAGGGGCTCTTCCGTCGGCGCCAGCCCCTCATCAAGCATCGCCAACGCATTGAACAGAGCTATTCAAGAACGGGCATGCAGGGCACAGAAGGTTGAAGGCGCGGAACGATGCCACGCTCGATGATCGCAGACAAGCCCGAAATATTCTTGAGTTCACATCGCGTACGAAGCGCATGGACAGCGTGTTCCCTCAGCCCGTGGCTAATGCCATCAGGGCGCCCAGCGGCAGTGCCAACGTTCGCTCCCAACTGCAGCATCGTCTTCGGGAGGTGTGTCCCACCGCACAGGCGCCACGCTGCTCTGAGCGTAGTATTGCTTATTCGCCGCAAGGCTAGGCACATGGAGAGTCGCACATGGCTAGTGCTGCGGCGCCTTCGCCGAAAAAAAATCGCCGAACTTTGATTGGATCTTCGACGTTCCTTACTGGGAGGAGTCTGAGAACGTTGACTCCTGCTTGTTCGCGCTTGGCGACTTCCTCAATCGAAGCAATCTGCCGACTGACCAAGCCTGGCATGCCCGCTTCCGTCGCTGGTGTCGGACGTGCAGCAAACAGACCGTCGAACTCTACGATGCTCGCACCACCGAACCGCTTTGCGGAATCGAAATGGTGCTGCTCACCCGCAGACGCGCTAGCTCAGCGTCCATCTGAAGGGCGCCTGTGATCTCGCGCATGCCCCCTCAAACAGGATCAGTCGCGCGCCGAAATCCCGGCATCCCGACGCGCTGTCTTTTTGATGATCAACTTTTCGAGATCGTTTACTTTGATTTGCATCGCAAACGCCTGTGCTGCTGAAAGGCGGCTGACCGACTCGCTGTTGAGAGGCGCCGCGAATTCGCGAAACGCCTCCAGCGCCTCCTCGACGGTCGCAGAAGAACTTGTGATCAAGTCTGTCATCAGACGCAGCGACTCGAATCGCCTTTCCACATCCAGAAACGCTGCCTCTTCGATCGCTTCTAGGTTCAAGCTCGCAATAAACTCAACAGTAAGCTTCTTTGCAAAGTCAGAGACCGTCACGGGGGAGAAATCAAAGTGACAAAGCGTTCCGAACAGTTTCCCTGAAGAGGTGCGAAGTGGATATCCGATATAAGTGCGTTGCACAGACCGCTTCGCATGACCGAGGACACGGTCATCGGTCAAAGAGTCGTCCACTGAAAAGACGTCTTCAGACTGCCGCACAAACATGCAGTAAGAGTCCCGGACAGGAATCGTGTCCATGACCAGATTAAGCAGGTCTTCCTTATCTACAAGGATAAGATTGCGAAGATCGCCGTCGTCGAATCTGAAGATGGCGGTAAACCGACACCCAGCAACCTGGTTGATCTGCTCCAACGCACTTCGTAGACGTCCATGCTGGACAAGGTAGGAGAGTTGGTCGGCGTTGGCATCAGCGTGGCTCATTGGCCACGCTACCATCACGTAGCCAGGCTTTTCTGTGCGAAAACGCGCATTCATCCAAAGATGCCATCAGCGGCCATGGGACGGACAGAGCGGAGCCTCGTGAGGACAGCCGCAGTCTTGAGCTTTATGCGGAGCGGACGCGACTCAAAGCGCAAAGAGAAGGGACGGCCAAGTAGCCGTCCCTATTTTTCGACCTTTAGCGAGCCCGTACCTCACCGGATTCGCCTCACAGCCAAACCTCGCCACCTGATCGCGCGGGCCGCATCCATACAGAAGAGCAACGTGCGCTGGCCCGAGGACCGGCGATTGGGGGAACTGAGGAGGTATTGCCCAAACGCACGCACGTGCTGAGTGCCAAGTTGCCTGTGTAGGGCCGGAGACGCTACCCCTCCATTCCCCTAATGTCTTGTAAGAATTTTCCTATCCCGCATCCGTTCATCGCTTCCAGCCCGTAGTTCTCTGTCCACACGGGTCCTCAGAAGTCGGTGAGCTGCAGTGGTTTGCCCTACGAACGCCCAGGATTTTTCTGTAACCCTAGTGCCTCGCCGTACGCTGAAGACCGTCGTTGCCGAGCTGAAGACGCATGTAAAGCGTCAGAAAGCGGTAGGTCGCCGCGAGCTGGCCTGGAGCGTCAACGTCGGCGCGCTCAGCGACAAGACGCTCGACGAAGCGCTGACTGCGATGGCCCGAATCGGTTGCTTCGGCTCCTGGGAACGCGAGCTCGGCTTCATCGCTCACTACACTTTGACCTGGTAACGCGACGTGCACGACGGCGCCGCCGTCGGGATCGCGCTCGATCCAGTTCAGCCGGCCGTCCTGCGCCAGCACGACCTCGTAGGTGGTCAGGGGGATGCGGGTGTCGAACGCGTCGGAGATCCGCGTGGCCAGTGCCTGGCTGCCGATCAGGAAGCCGAGCTCGGTGTTGAGGTGCATCGACCGCGGATCGAAGTTGAACGAGCCGATGAACACCTCGCGGCGGTCGATCGCGAAGGTCTTGGCGTGCAGGGTGGCGCCGCTGGAGCGCAGCACCGGGCCATCGCCGCTGCCCGAGCCGCTGCCCGTGGCCAGCAGGTGCCGGCGCGGACGCGGCCCGTCCGCCTGCGCACCGCGCATCTCGTAGAGGCGCACACCCGCCTGGAGCAAGGCGCGGCGGTGGTGCGCGTAGCCGGCATGGACCACCCAGACGTCGTTGGCCTCGAACGCGTTGGTGAAGATGGCCACGTCCTTGCCGGCCCGGGCCAGGGCGGTGAACGCCTCCACCCCGGCATCGGTCGGCACGAAGTAGCCCGACACCAGCCGCACCTCGCGGCCCGGCCGGGCCATCGCGTCCTGCAGCGCATGGGTCAGCAGCCCGTCGCCGACGGCCTGGCCGACGCCCTTGGCCGGATCGTCGCTGATCATCTGGATCGGTGCCCATTCGAACGCCAGCCGCCCGTCCAGGATTTCCGCGATGAACGGCAGCTCGCGCACCGCGCGCACGTAGTCGGCCGCCGCCGCATCGTGCCCGAGGGCACCGCCGTGCGCAGCGAGCATCTCCAGCGCGTCATCGCCGGCGGCGGGCAGGATGCGGCTGGCCGGATACGCCGACTCGCTGGCCCAGTAGCGGTCGAAGTCGGCCGAGACCTCGGCCACCACCGGACCGATGGTCAGCACGTCGAGGTCGGCGAACAGGCCCTCGTCGCGGGCGTCGAAGTACTCGTCGCCGACGTTGCGCCCGCCGACGATGCTGGCCTGGTTGTCGGCGGTGAAGCTCTTGTTGTGCATGCGCCGGTTCAGGCGCAGGAAATCGGTGGCGTACCCGAGCCATTTCGGGCTGCGGATCACGAAGGGGTTGAACAGCCGGATCTCGACGTTGGGATGGCGGTCGAGCGCGGCCAAGTGCGCGTCCAGTCCGGCGATGCCGTTGTCGTCGAGCAGCATTCGCACGCGGACACCACGCTCGGCGGCGTCGCGCATCGCTTCGAGCATCAGCCCGCCGGACAGGTCGTCGTGCCAGATGTAGTACTGCACGTCGAGCGTGCGCTCCGCGGCGCGGGCCAGCAACACACGCGCGGCGAACGCATCGCGGCCGTCGTCGAGCATGCGCACGCCCGACAGCACGGGGTCGCGGTCCGCGACGATCGCCGCGATTCCGCGGCCCAGCGCCGTGTCACCGGTGTCGGCGGCCAGCGTGGACGCGGTCCGCGGTTCCACCGGCGGCAGCGGGTGCCGCCAGCGGATGACCACGACCGCGACGACGAAGGCGAGGCAAAGCAACACGATGATCTGGAGCACTCTCTTGATCCCCTTCCAAAACGGACGATGCGGCATCAAGGCCGCCTCCACGCGATCACGCGGGCGGTCCACGACTGCCGGGTCCGCGTGCGGACATCGCCTCGCGCGGAGAAGGGCACGCGGCGCGGACCCGCGCAGTACCGGTCATCACGCCGCTGCCTCAGCCGCAGACCCTTCCCAAAGTGATCCCCCCGCCTGTAGTGCCCCCTTCGGGCAAGCCATGGCCTGCCGACCGGGCGCCGTGTGGCGATCGGGGCACGGCGCAGTGCCAGGGGCCGGGTCGAGGCTGCGGCGGAGGACATGCAGGGACTCACGCGTGACGGAGGCGATGCATTCTGGAAGAAGAATGTGTGGAGAATTTGAAGTTTGCAGTCTGGGAAAACCAGGCTATCGGCCGGCATCTGCGCGAACTGCACGGCCCCGCCCACTGCCACGGGTGCGCTCGATCGACCACCCGTGGCCGGGCACCGCCGTCAGCGTACCGACCAACCACCATCCGAGGGCAACACCGCCCCGGTGAGGTTAGTCGCATCGCGGCTGAGCAGGAAGGTGATGGACGCGGCCACTTGGTCGGACTGGGCCTGCGGCGGGCCGATGGCGGTATTCACCGCCTGCGCGCGCGCATACGCCCACTCCGAGGCGACGGTGCCGACGATGTTGGTGGCCACCGCCCCGGGCGCGACCACGTTGACGCGCACGCCGGGATAGAAGAACGCCGCGCTCTTGCTCATGCCGATCAGCGCGTGCTTGGACGTGGTGTAGGCGGTGCCGCAGGTCGAGCCGCGCAGGCCGGCCTCCGACGCCACGTTCACCACCGATGCCGCACCCGAGCGCTGCAGCATCGGCAGCGCCTCGCGGGTGAGCTTGAACGGCGCGTTGAGGTTGACGTCCATCACCCGCGCCCACAGCGTGTCGCTGGTGTCGCCCAGCGCGGTGAATCCGTCGATGATGCCCGCGTTGTTGACCAGGCCATCAAGGCTGCCGTCGCAGGCCGCGATGATTGCAGCCAGGTGCGCGTCGTCGGTGATGTCGCCGGCGACCGGCACGATGACCTCGGGCTGGGCGGCGCGCAGCGCATCGAGCCGCCCGGCATCGAGATCGCTGGCCACGACGCGCCCGCCCTCGCGCACGATGCGCAGGGCGGTCGCCAGGCCGATGCCGGAGCCGGCACCGGTCACCACGACCTTCAATCCGGTGAAGCGGCCGGGCGTCACGACTTCCTGCCAAGGCGCGGCACGGTCGTGGGACGGGAGGGAGGTCTGCGGCATGGGGGTCTCCTTGATGCCTGTGGGAAAAAAAACGGGATCGACCGAAATGCAGGCGGCGGTGCGTCCATCGCCAGATCCGGGACGCTGCGCTGCGGGCCGGCCACGCGCGGTGCGCATTGGCCGATAATCGACGCCCCCAGATCCACGGAGTCCGTCGCAGCCCGCCCGGTTCCTGCTCGCCGCGCTCGCGGCGATCGCGTTGGCGTGGTCGTTCTGGCGCGACGCGGGCTGGCTGCAGCTGTGCGCGGGGCTGGCGATCTTCCTGTTCGGCATGCAGTGCCTGGAGGACGGCCTGCGCCAGCTCGCCGGCAGCCGGCTGGAGCAGGTGCTCGGCCGCAGCACCCGCACGCGCATGCGCGGCCTGCTGTTCGGCATCGGCGGCACCGTGCTGCTGCAGTCGAGCACGCTGGTGTCGTTGCTGACCATCGCGTTCCTCGGCGCGGGCCTGATCCAGCTGGCCGGCGGCATCGCGATCATCCTCGGCGCCAACCTGTGCGCGACCAGCGGCATCTGGCTGCTGGCGCTGGCCGGCCAGGACGTCAGCCTGTCGCCACTGGCGCTGCCGCTGCTGGTGTTCGGCGTGCTGGCCGGTTTCACCGGCGCGCGTGGCAAGGCCGCCGGCCAAGTGGTGCTGGGCGTGGCTTTTATCTTCCTGGGCATCGACCAGCTCAAGGTCGGCTTCGGCGCATTCGGCGGCGAATTCGACCTGAGCGGCATCGGGGCCGACGGGATCGCCGGCACGTTGTTGTTCGCCGGGGCCGGCGCGCTCGCCACGGTCGTGCTGCAGTCGAGCCATGCCACGCTGATGCTGACCCTGGCCGCGCTGGCGAGCGGGCAGCTGGCGCTGGGCCAAGCACTGGCGATCGCGATCGGCGCCAACGTGGGCAGCAGCGTCAGCACCGCCTTCGTCGGCGTCCTCGGCGGCAGCCGCAGCGGCCAGCGGCTGGCGCTGGCGCACGTGCTGTTCAACGGCGTCACCGCCATCCTGGCACTAGCGTTGCTTGCTCCGCTGGCCTGGCTGGTGCGCACGTTGGCCGGCTGGGGCGGCTTCGGCGACAACACGCTACTGCAGCTGGCGCTGTTCCACACCCTGTTCAACGCATCCGGCGCGGCCCTGTTCTGGCCGTGCCAACAGGCCCTGGCCGCGGCGCTGGAGCGCTGGCTGCCCGACCGCGCCGAACCCGAGGTGCTGATCACCGAACTGGCCGGTGCGACCGTTATCGCACGCACCCGGGCCCGGCACTTGGACGCCGCGGCGCTGGAATCGGCGGACACCGCGCTCATGGCCGTGGCCGCCGAACTGCGCCACCTCGGCCCGCCTGAGCCTGGAGGTGATCTGCCACGCGCTGTACCTGCCAGTCGACCGGCTGACCTGCGCCCAGCCCAACGCGGCCCGCCTGGAAGCGCGCCCCGACGCGCGCGCGCTGGATGCCGAGGCGGTGTACCAGCGGCACGTCAAGGGGGTCTACGGCGAATTGCTGACGTTCATGGGGCAACTGGACGTGCCGCTGGACGAGGCCCACCAGCAGGCGTGGACCCACTCGCAGCTGGTCGCCCTGCAACTGGTCAATGCGGTCAAGGACGCGCGCCAGCTGCAGGTCAACCTGAGCGTGCAACTGGCGTGCGCGGACGGGGCCCGCCGCGACGCCTACCTCGCGCTGCGCCGACATCTGCTCACCCAACTGCGCGCGCTGCATGCCCTGGCGCTCGAGCAACCTGACCCGGCGGCGTGGGCGCCGCGCCTGGCGGCGCTGGCGACGCAGGCGCAGGCCTTCGAACGTAAGTTCCGCCAGCACCTGTTCGTCATGGCCCGCAACCGTCAGGTCGATGGCGTGCAATTGGGGTCGCTGATGAACGACCTGGGGCACATCGTCCGCATCGGCCAAGGCCTGCGCAACGTCATGCAGGTCTCCGGCGCCCCGTTCCAGCTGCCGGCATGGGCCGCCGAAGACGATGCGCCGCTGATCGCCGACGCCTGAATCCAGGCGGGCGCCGGTGGGCGCGCGGACCGCCACCGGCTCAGTCACCAATCTGGACGATGTCGCCGGCCCGGCGCGCATAGTCGAGCGCATACGCCAGCGCCCCCCCCCCGCGTCTGCGCATGCAGCGAAAACAGCGGCTGCCCACGTGCGACCTCGTCGCCAGGCCGGATCTCCAGGTGCAGCCTGGCGACCGGCCGCTCGGGCGTCCCGGCAAGCTTGGCCAGCCGCGCCAGCTTGCGGTTGTCGAAGGCCTGCACGCAGGCCGCCCGCGGTGGCGTGCGCAGACCGCCCTGCGCGCGGCAGATGCGCTCGAAGCGGTCGCGCGCCTGTCCGCTGTCGAGCGTGTACAGGGCCAGGGCCAGACCGGCGCCGAGCGCGGCCGCGCCGGCCATCTCCAGCAGCGCACCGGCGAGCGTGGCAGCGCGCGCGCGCAGGTCACGCGGCGCATCGGGCGTGGTGTGCAGCACCACGAGCACGTCGCGGGCCTCCAGCGCCGGGCCGAAGCCGCGTCCCACCGGCTGGTGGCCGTCGGTCTGCAGGCACGGCACCTTGAGGCCGAACGCCGCGGCAGTGGTCGACAGCAGGTCCGCCGGACGCTCGGCCGCCTCCGGGCTGCGGACCCTTCGCGGTCAGCACGACCGGAATGTCGATCAGCACGTGGGTGGTGCCGGCTGCGATCTTCTTCGACAGCACCGACGCGACCAACTGGTCCTCGGTGTCGATGTCGAGCACCCGTTCGATGCCGCACGAAGACATCGTCGGCCGGGCTGAGGCGCGCTGCGCGACCAGCGCGTCGATGTGCGCCCCGGTGTCGGCGCGATGGATGATCGGGCCGTGGCCCGCGCGCCAGCGGGCGCTTACGTCGGTGTCGATCGGCATGGTGTGCTCTCTCCCGGAGAAACGTGTCGATATGGCGGTGGTCAGCGGTACTCCTGTCGTCGTCGGCTCAGTCCGGAGACCCCAGACCAGCGCGTCGGCGATCAGGGGCGCGAGTGCGATGCGGTTGCTGGGGTGCGGTACCGCATCGGTGGAGGTGATGCGGGCGAACAGCGGGACCAGCGTCTCCCAGGCGTCGTCGCCGAACAGGGCGTGCACCACCACGCACTCGGGGGTCTTCAGGCCCTGCTCGCGCAACATACGCGCGGCCACGGCCAGGGTGCGCCCGGACGAGGCGATATCGTCGACCAGCACCGGCGTGCGGTCGCGCCACGACGACAGGTCGGGGAAGGCGATCTCGACGTCGCGGTCGCCATGGCGGGTCTTGCGCAGCACCACGTGTTGGGGCGTCGATGCGCCCGGCGATCGCGCCGGCCCACTGCGCGCTTTCCTCGTCGGGACCGACGATCAGCGGTGCGTCCACGTGCGCGGCGATCCAGTCGGCCAGCAACGGCGCCGCCTGCAGGGTGGTCGTGGGCACCGTGTACAGCGCGCCCAGCGCGGGGTAGCGGTGCAGGTGCGGGTCCACCGTCACCACCTGGTCGAACGTCGACGACAGCAGGCGGGCGAAGGTGCCCGAGCTGATACTCTCGCCGTCGTGGAAGCGGCAGTCCTGGCGCATGTAGGCCAGGTACGGCGCGATCAGGTTCACTGACGTCGCGCCCAGCTCGCGCGCCGCATCGGCGGAGAACAGCAGCGCCAGGCACTGGGGGTCGGGCCGCGCCAGGGTGCAGACCAGATCGACCACGCGCCCGGCGGGGTCGTCGAGCAGGCGGACGTAACTCTCGCCGTCGGGGAAGTGGCGGGTTTCGATCCGCCCGGGATCGCCGTCGCAGGCGGCGGCCAGCCGGGTGGCGAAGGTCTGGTTGCCGGGCATCGGCAGGACGAGGCGTCGCATGGGCGGATCGTTCTCCAGGGAAAAGCGGCTCAGAACTGCCGGCCGATGGTGAAGCTGCCGTAGACCGGTCGTTCCCGCTGGCGCTCGAACTCGCGGGTTCGGTGGTAGCGGGCGAAGGCCAGCTTCCAGCGCCCGCGCGTGACTGCCACGCCGTAGCCCACGTCGGCGACGAACGCCCGTTTGTCGACACTATGGCTGTCGCGGAACGTGTTGCCGTCCAGGGTGATGTCGCGCAGCACCCAGCGGGCGTCCGAGGTCACGAACAGATGCCCGTTCCAGCGGTTGTCGAACACGATCCGCGGCGCGGTGTTCTCACCGGCCGGGCGCACCGGCGTACTGCCGAAATCATCGGGCAGGCGCAGGCCCAGGCGGAACTCGATGCCGGTGTTGGCGTAGGTGGCGAAGTTGCCGACGCTGAAGCCCGCATGCCCGATCGCATCCCACACGCCGCGATCGCGCGACGCGCTGCCGGGCCAGCGCCGCATGCGTTCGTGGATGTACTGGAACACCGGTTCATTGCGCAACTGGTTGTCCCAGCCACGGAAGCGGTCCGCGTCGACGATGCGGTGCCACTCGCTCTGCACTTTGCCGCCCAGGGCGGCGGGCCCCACGACGCCGACCCGCAGCAGGCTGGTGCGCAGGCGGTCGCCGTGACGTGCGTTGTAGCCAAGACCAACCAGCAGCGCGCCTGCATATGGCCGGTCGTCCTCGATCAGCGCGACCGGCACCGGATCGGTGGGCGTGTAGATCGCATGCCCCAGGGTCACCACCATGTTCTGCTGCTCGAACGCATCGGCGTACAGCGCATCCATGTAGCGGTTGAGCCTGCGTGCGATCGACGGCAGGCAGGGGTCGTCGGTGTAGTCGACCAGATTGGGCGAGACCAGCGTGACCTGCAGCCCGTTGCTGTAGCCCTGGTCCTGGTCGCGGCCCCCGAAGGTGTCGTTGTCGATGCGCAGGTTGACCACCGGCGCGCCGATGCGCTGCGTAGCCTCGGTGCGGCAGTCGACCGCGTCCTGGGCCGATGCCAGCAGCGGCATCATCGCCAGCCCCAGCGCGGGTGCGGCCACGAGCAGGCGCGCCCGTGGACCGGGGCGACGCGGCCGTCGCCGCGTGCGACTCAAAGCCGCACCTTGTCGAGGATCACCAGAACGCCGACGATGCCCGCCAGGGCGACGACCAGCACGCCGCCCCAGCCCTGGCTGATGCCGCCGCGCTTGCGGTAGATCACGTTGAGCGCGCCCACCGTGAGGACCGGCAACACCAGTACCAGCAGGATCATTTTCCAGATCGATTCGTCGAGCCCCAGCAGCATCACGTTCTCCTTCAGTTCGGTGTTGCGACCGCGCGTCCGGTCGATGCGGCGGCGAATGCCGACGCCGCGTGCCGGGCCGCGATCCATTCTTCGTTGGTCGGCTCCACGCCCACGACGATGCGGCTGTCGGCGGTGGAGATGATCGGCGCATCGGCCTGGTTGGCGCCTTGATCGAGCGCAATGCCCAGCCAGCCAAGCGCGCTGCACACGCGGTCGCGGACGAAGGCGTTGTGCTCCCCCACCCCGGCGGTGAACACCAGGAGGTCTAGGCCACCGAGCACCGCGGCCAGCGCGCCGATCTCGCGGACGATGCGGCGCACGTACAACGCCAGCGCGAGACGCGCACGCGCGCCGGTTTCGCCGGCATCGCTTTCGTGCTGCACGAGCACGCGCGGTTCGGACGAGATGCCCGACACCCCCAACAGCCCCGACGCGTGGTAAAGCATGCGGCCGAGCTCTTCGGAGGTCAGGTGTTCGACCTGCATCAGGTACAGCAGCACACCCGGATCGAGCGCCCCGGTGCGGGTGCCCATCATCAGACCGTCAAGCGCGGAGAAACCCATCGTCGTGGCGACGCTGCGCAGGTCCTGCAGTGCGCACAGGCTGGCGCCGCTGCCCAGGTGCGCGGCGATCACCCGCCCGCGTGCGCGCGTGCCGTGGCGCTCGGGCAAGGCGACCGACAGATAGTCGTAGGACAGGCCGTGGAATCCGTAGCGGCGCAGCCCAGGCCGACACAGCGCGTGCGGCAACGGCAGGACCTGCTCGACGTCGGGCAGCGTGGCGTGGAACGCGGTGTCGAAGCACGCTACCTGCGGCAGTTCCGGACACGCGTCCAGCAGTGCCTCGATCGCTTCGAGCGCGAACGGCTGGTGCAGCGGCGCCAGCGGGATGTAGGTCTTCAGGTCGGCCAGCACGGTGGCGTCCACGCGCACCGGCGCCGAGTACAGGCTGCCGCCGTGGACGACACGATGGACGATGCCGCGCAGCCTGCGTCCACCCAGGCGCGCCAATACCCCGTCGTGGATGTGCTGCAGCGCCGCGTGGTAGGGCTGCGCCTGATCCAGCGCGACCGCTGCCGGTGCGACGCCGGTCTCGCCGTACGTGGGCGCCGGACCGTCAATGCCCTGGACCTTGCCGTTCCACACCGGCGTGCGCGGCAGCGGATCATGTCCGGCGTCGAACAGCGCGAACTTGATGCTCGACGACCCGCAGTTGAGCACCAGCACCAGATCGCCGCGGGTGGGATAGCGGTCGGCGGCGGCAGGCAGCCTCATGCCCGGCTCCGCGACGCGGCCTGGGGTGTGGACGGGCCGATCCGTTGCCGGCGCAGCCGCAGTGCATTGCCCACGACCGACGCCGAGCTGAGGCTCATCGCCAGCGCGGCGAACATCGGCGACAGCAACCAGCCGGTGAACGGATACAAGACACCGGCGGCGAACGGCACGCCCAGGCCGTTGTAGACCAGGGCAAACAGCAGGTTCTGACGCATGTTGGCGACCGTCGCCTGCGACAGCGCGCGGGCGGTGGCGATGCCGCGCAGGTCGCCCTTGACCAGGGTCAGGGCCGCGCTGTCCATCGCCACGTCGGTGCCGGTGCCCATCGCGATGCCGACATCGGCGCGCGCCAGCGCCGGTGCATCGTTGATGCCGTCGCCGGCCATCGCCACGACGCACCCCTCGCGCTGCAGCCGTTCGACCAGGGCCAGCTTGTCGGCGGGTTGCACCTCGCCGTGCACCTCGTCAATGCCCAGCCGCGCGGCCACCGAGCGCGCCGTGGTCAAGCCGTCGCCGGTCGCCATGACCAGTCGCAGGCCGGCGGCACGCAACGCGGCCAGCGCCTCGGGCGTGCCCGCCTTGACCGGATCGGCGACCGCCAGCAGTCCCGCCAGCCGGCCGTCGACGGCGAGGTACATCACGCTGGCGCCCTCGGTACGCAGGGCCTCGGCTTCGGCCACCAGCCCATCGACTGCCACGCCGGCCTGGCGCATCAGTCCGGTGTTGCCCAGCGCCAGCGCACGGCGCTCGACCATGCCGCGCACGCCAATGCCCGAATCCGATTCGAACGCCGCCACGGTCTCGAGATCCAGCTGCCGCTCGCGCGCCTCGCGCATGATGGCCGCGGCAAGCGGATGCTCGCTGCCTTGGTCCAGGCTGGCCGCCAGCCGCAGCACCTCACCGGCGTCGAAGCCCGGGGCGGGCACCGCGCAGCGGAACGCGGGACGGCCTTCGGTGAGGGTGCCGGTCTTGTCGATCACCAGCGTATCGACCTGGCCCAGACGTTCGATGGCGGCCGCGTCCCGGAACAGGATGCCGTGGCTGGCACCGCGTCCGGTGGCGACCATGATCGACATCGGCGTTGCCAACCCCAGTGCGCAGGGGCAGGCGATGATCAGCACCGAAACCGCATTGATCAGGCCGTAGACCCAACTCGGCTGCGGACCCCACCAGCCCCAGACGAAGAACGCGACCACCGCGATCGCCACCACCGCCATGACGAAGCCGCCGGCCACGGTGTCGGCCATGCGCTGCATCGGCGCACGAGAGCGCTGCGCGGTGGCGACCATCTGCACGACCTGCGCGAGCACGGTGGCCCCGCCGATCTTCTCGGCGCGCATCACCAGCGCACCGGTGGTGTTGAGGGTGGCGCCGATCAACCGGTCGCCCGGCATCTTGCGCACCGGCACCGACTCGCCGGTCAGCATCGATTCGTTGACGGCGCTGGCCCCGTCCAGCACGACGCCATCCACCGGCACCTTCTCGCCCGGGCGCACGCGCAGGCGGTCGCCGACCTGGACATCGGCCAGCGCCACGTCCGCCTCGTCGCCATCGGCCGAGAGTCTGCGCGCGGTTCGAGGCGCCAGCCCGAGCAGCGAGCGGATCGCCGCCGAGGTCTGCGCCCGCGCCTTGAGTTCCAGTACCTGTCCGAGCAGGGTCAGCGAGACGATCACCGTCGCCGCCTCGAAGTACACCGACACCCGCCCCATCGACGCGAACGATGCGGGAAACACCCCGGGCGCGACCGTGACCACGACGCTGTAGGCAAACGCCGCGCCGGTGCCCAGGCTGATCAAGGTCCACATGTTGGGGCTGCGGTTGCGCAGCGACTGCCAGCCGCGGACGAAGAACGGCGCCCCGGCCCACAGCACCACGGGTGTGGTCAGCGCGAATTCCACCCAGCTTTGCACCGTCATGTCGAACAGGTGCAGGCGGTGGCCGAACATCGCCAGTCCGAACACGCAGACGGTCAGCGGCAGTGTCCACCAGAAGCGTCGGGAGAAGTCGCGCAGTTCGGGCGTGTCGTCGTCTGGCGTTGGCATCTCCGGTTCCAGCGCCATGCCGCAGATCGGGCACGCGCCGGGATGGTCCTGGCGGATCTGCAAGTGCATCGGACACAGGTACACCGCGCCGTCTGCCACGACGGCTGCAGGCACGTTACCGGCCGGCGCAGCGTGCAGCCAGCGTGCCGGGTCGGCGTCGAAACGCGCCGCGCAGTGCGCGCTGCAGAACAGCAGCACGTGCCCAGCGTGCTCGCGTCGATGCGCTGACCGCGCGTCCACCGCCATCCCGCACACGGGATCATGCAGCAGGGCCATCGCCTGCCCGACAGGATCGCGCACGTCCACATGCTCGTGCTCGTGCTCGTAAGCGGGCGCCATCGGCGCATGCGTGGCGGGATCGTGGGGCACCTGATCACGGGTCACGGCGGTGTGGTCCGATAGTGATGCGCCACCAGCGCGGCGATCGCACATGAGGCGAGGCGCGAGGCGCCCGAATCGGCGCGGCTGGTCAGGATCACCGGCACCTTCGCGCCCATGACGATCCCGGCGCTGGCGGCCTGGCCCATGTACATCAGCTGCTTGGCCAGCATGTTGCCGCTTTCCAGATCCGGCACCACCAGGATGTCGGCCTGGCCCGCCACCTCGGACA
Source organism: Luteimonas fraxinea (assembly GCF_021233355.1). NCBI lineage: Bacteria > Pseudomonadati > Pseudomonadota > Gammaproteobacteria > Lysobacterales > Lysobacteraceae > Luteimonas > Luteimonas fraxinea. The sequence continues at coordinate 1,507,581 of NZ_CP089507.1, forward strand.
CGATTCCCTTGGTGCGCGCGGCCGCGATTGAGACCGCGTTGTCGAAGGCCAGCGGACCGTCGAGCACGGCGCCGGTGATCTGGCCGCGGTCGGCCATCTTGCACAGCGCCGCCGCATCGAGCGTGGCTGGCATCGACGCGGTGACCGTCTCCACCGCGGCCAGGATCGCGACGCGCGGCTTGACCACGCCGATCACCTGCGCCAGTTCGATCGCGTTGCGGATGATGTCGGCCTTCTGCGCCAGGTCCGGGGCCAGGTTGATGGCGGCATCGGTGACGATGAACGCGCGCGGGTAATGCGGCGTCTGCAATACGAAGCAGTGGCTGACCCGGCGCCCGGTGCGCAGCCCGGCGCTCGAGGCGACAACCGCCGCCATCAGCTCGTCCGTGTGCAGGCTGCCCTTCATCAGCGCCTCGACCGTGCCCTGGCGGGCGAGATCGGCCGCGCGCGCGGCCGCCGCGTGGCTGTGCGGCACGTCCTCGATCAAGATTCCGGACAGGTCCAGGCTGGCCTCGGCCGCCACCGCGACCAGCTTCGCGCGCGGCGCGACCAGGATCGGCTCGATGACCCCCGCCGCCTGCGCCGCCAGCGCTGCCGAGAGGCTCGGCGCATCGCAGGGGTGCACCACCGCCACCGGGATCGGCGGCAGCGCTGCGACATGCGCCAGCAAGCGCACCAGTCCCTCGCCCCCTGCAGCATCAAGGCGGATCTCCGGCAGCATGGTGCGCGCGCGTTCGATGCGTTCGGACGGCGCCACGACATCCGCCTCGCCTTCGATGACCACTTGGCCCGCCTGGTTGGTGCACCGGCAGTCCAGCACCACGCCGCGCGTGGCCGGGTCCTTGCGCAGCACGACGACCTCGACCCGCAGCCGGTCGCCGACCTTGACCGGTGCACGGAACTGCAGCGACTGGCTGCGGTAGATCGTTCCGGGACCGGGCAGGCGCGTGCCCAGCACCGCCGAGATCAGCGCGCCGCCCCACATGCCATGCGCGATGACCTCGTGGAAGCGGGCGCCGGCCGCGAATGCCGGATCGACATGGAAGGAATTGACGTCGCCCGACATTGCGGCAAACACCTGGATGTCCTGCATCGTCAGGCTGCGCTCGAGCACAGCCCGCTCGCCGACGACCAGTTCGTCGAAGGTGCGGTTGCGCAGAACCTGCAGCGTGTCGTCGGCTGTGGATGTGGGGGTCATGTGCATTCCAGTTCGTGCACCGGCCACCCCGCGTGGCCGGCGCGTCCATCAACTGCGGATGAGCAGTGTGTCGACGGCCGAGGCCGCAACGATGCGCCGGGCGACGCTGCCAACGAGCAATTCGTACACCGCACCGCGCCCGTGGGTACCGACGACGACCAGATCCGGATCGACGCTCTCGACGTGCTGCTGCACCAGCCTCGCGGGATCGCCGTGCTCCACCACCAGTTCGGCATCAGGCGCGTGCTTGTGCAACAGGGCCTGCCCCGCCTCGCGCAGCTGCGCGCGCACCTGCGCGACCGTCTCGTCCTGCCCGGTGTTCATGAGTCCCAGCAACGGCACTTCGAAACCATGCAGCACCGTGAGCCGCGCTGCGGGGAACAACGCGCGTGCACGCTGCAACGCAGCCAGCGACGGCGCGGAGAAATCACTCGCCACCACCATATGGCGATATTCGCCATGCACACGCTCGTGCACGGTCAGCAGCGCAATCCGCTCTCGTCGCAGCAGGTGGTCGACGGTCGAACCGAACACGGTCGGACTCAGCACGCCCGGCCGCACCGGCCCGGTCACCACCAGCATGTCGCCGGCACAACCGTCGAGGATGCCGTTGAGCTGCGCTCCGGCATCGCCCTCGCCCGCGTGGACGCGCCACGCGACGCCCGGCTGGGCGACCTCGCGTCGCAGCCAGCGCTCGGCACGGGTCCGCAGCGAGGTGGCGCGGTACCAGTCGGGCTGCTTACGACGCAGGACTTTTTCGGCCTGGCGCGTCCCCGGATCGACCATGGTCGCGGCGACCGCCGTCCCACCCAGGCTGCGTGCCAGTACGAGCGCGCGGTCGAGCGCGCGGTCGCAACGCGGTGCACGGTCGGTTGCCAGCAGCACGCCGCTGCTACCGTTCGATTCGTTGACGCTCATCGCGTTTCTCCTGTCCGCGCAACGGATGGATCCGGCGCGTGCTTCAGCTCTTCAAAGACATCCAGTCGTCGCAACACCCATTTCTCGCATTCGAGAACGACCAGCAATGCGACACCCACCAGCACGATCACCCCACCCTCCAGCCACGGCACAGGCCTGCTGTCGAACAGCAGATGCATCCACGGCAGATAAGTGAAGGCCAACTGCGCCACCACCACACCGGCCACCGCCCATAGCACCGCCGGCGTACCGACCAGGCCGCGCCAGGTGAAGGCGCTGCCATGCAGGTAGCGCACGCTGAAGAGATAGGCGATCTCCATCACGCAGAACACGTTGACCACCATCGTCCGCGCGGTGTCCATATCCAGGCCTCGCTGCTGCGCCCAGCCGAAGATGCCGAACGCGCCCACGCTGAACAGCAGTGACACCAGCACGATCCGCCACAGCATGAACGGTGAAATCAGCGCTGCGCTACGCCGCCGGGGACGCCGCTGCATCACCCCCAACTCGGGCGGCTCGAACGCCAGTGCCAGGCCCAGGGTGATCGTCAGCACCATGTTGATCCACAGGATCTGCGGCGCGGTCATCGGCAGCGACCAGCCCAGCACGATCGCCAGCGCCACGGTCAGCGCTTCGCCGCCGTTGGTCGGCAGCGTCCAGGCAACCACCTTGCGGATGTTGTCGTAGACGGCGCGTCCCTCGTGCACCGCCGCAGCGATCGAGGCGAAGTTGTCGTCGGCCAGCACCATCTCGCTGGCCTCCTTGGCCGCCTCGGTGCCCTTGTGCCCCATGGCGATGCCGATGTCGGCCTGCTTGAGTGACGGTGCATCGTTGACCCCGTCGCCGGTCATCGCCGCGGTGTGCCCCAGCGACTGCAGCGCGCGCACGATCCGCAGTTTGTGCTCGGGACTGCTGCGGGCGAACACGTCGGTGCGTTCGACCAGCGCCGGCAGCGCCGCATCGGAGACCGATTCAAGCGCCCGCCCGGTGACGACGGTGGGAGCGTCGGCGATTTCGAGCTGGCGGGCGATCGCCTGCGCGGTCGCCGCATGGTCGCCGGTGATCATCTTCACCGCGATGCCGGCCGCGCGGCACTCGGCCACCGCGCGCCTGGCTTCCTCGCGCGGGGGATCGATGAATCCGGCGATCCCCGCGAACACCAGATCGCTCACGTCGGACAGGCCGAACCCGGGCGGCACCTGCGGCAAGCGCGCCTGGGCAAAGCCGAGCACGCGCTGGCCTTGCGCGCCCGCTGCATCCACCGCCTGCTGCCAAGCCTCCGGCTGGAGCGACTGCAGGCTACCCTCCGCGTCCAACTGCCCACGACTCAGCGCCAGCACCTGCTCGGGCGCGCCTTTCACGCACAGCAGCGCACCGCCATCGGGCTCGGCATGCAGGGTGGCCATGAAACGGTACCCAGCGTCGAACGGCACCTCGTCCAGACGCGGATGGCGCGCGTGCAGCGCGGACACGTCGACGCCGGCCTTGAACGCCAGCGCGAGCAGCGCGCCCTCCATCGGATCGCCATCCACCTGCCATGCGCCGTCCACGTCCTGCAGGCGGGCGTCGTTGCAGAGCGCGCCGATGCGGGCGACGCCCTCGGCAGCGGTGCGTGCGGCTTCGGCGCCGGTCGCCGGCCCGAATGCGCCCTCGGGCGCATAGCCGCTGCCTTCGACCTGCACCGCGCCGGCGGCCGTGCACACCAGGCGCACGGTCATCTCGTTGCGGGTCAGCGTGCCGGTCTTGTCGGTGCAGATGACCGTCGTCGCGCCCAGCGTCTCCACCGCCGGCAGCCGCCGGATGATGGCGTTGCGCGTGGCCATGCGGCGTACGCCCAGGGCCAGGGTGATGGTGATGACCGCGGGCAGGCCTTCGGGCACCAAGCCCACCGCCAGCGCCACCACGATCATCAGCGCATCCAGCCATGCGTAGTCGCGCCACAGCACGGCGAACGCGAACAGCGCCGCGGCCAGCACGAGCGCCAGTAGGGTAAAGCGCCGGCCGAACTGCCCGATCTGTGCCAGCAGCGGCGTGGTGATCGCCTGCACGCCACCGAGCAGCGTGCCGATGCGCCCGACCTCGGTCGCCGCCCCTGTTGCGACCACCACGACACTAGCCTGGCCCGAGGCGACCAGCGTGCCGGAATAGAGCATCGATGCCCGCGTCGCCAGGTCCGCATCCGCTGCGACCGGTTCACTGGTCTTGTCGGCAGGCACCGATTCGCCGGTCAGCACCGATTCGTCGATCCGCAATCCGCGCCCCCGCAGCAGACGCGCATCGGCGGGCACCCGGTCGCCAGCCTCCAGCAGCACCACGTCGCCTGGTACCAGGCCGGTCACCGGCACCTCGATCCGGGCGCCGTCGCGTTGGACATGCGCGTTGGCCGACAGCATCGCGCGCAGCGCTGACATCGCCTGCTCGGCACGTCCCTCCTGGATGTATCCGACGATCGCGTTGATCAGCACCACCACCGCGATGACGGCTGCATCCACAACATGCTGCAACAGCAGCGCGACCAGCGCGGCGGCCAGCAGGAACAGGATCAACGGGTCGTTGAAATGGCGCAGGAACCGCCGCCATGCCGGCACCGGACGCATCGCTGGCAGCGCGTTTGGGCCATGCGCGGCCAGACGCGCCTGAGCCGTCTCGCCGCGCAGGCCCTGCGCGGATGTATCCAGCATGTCGAGCACCGCGTTGACCGGCAGTGCATGCCAGTCCGGCGCGGCCGATGTCGACACCACCTGCGCGTGGCCGGCATTAATCCCCACGCAGCGCACCCGAGGGCCTGGTGCGGGCGGATGTTCTGAATGTTTTACGCGCAGGGGTCTGCTTAGCCGCCGGCTTGGGCATGGGCGGACTGGCAGTCTTGCGTGCCGGGCGCTTGGCTGGCTGCGCAGCCGAGGTCGCGGCTACATCCGCGTGCGCCTTCTGCGCGCGCGCGCCAGCCGTCAGCGGCGCGGCCCAGGCGCCCAGCAACGGCGCCCACGGACCATTGGTCCAGACGTCCGCCTCCGCCGCCGCGGGCAAGACTTCGGTCGTGGCCCGCTGCCAGCTCGACAGCGCCGACTGCAGACCTTCGGCAAAGATGTTCTGCGCTCTGATCGCAGTCTGGAGCGCGGCCTGGCCGTCCCCCAGCCGCTGCTGGAACAGCCTACCGAGCGAGTCAGCCGGCAGCGCCGACAGTGATTGCCAATCGCCCGATTCAAGCAGCGCCCGCAGCTCGGTGTCGGTTTCGACGATGCCGTCGCGGCTCAGGTGTTCGCTCAGTTCCAGCCAGTGCCGCCCGCCTTCCTGCAGCAGCTTGCAGATCCTCAACTGCAACTCGAGGTTGGCACGGTACAGCTGGAACGGCAGCAGGGTCACCTCTTGCATGATTGGCTCCTTGCTCGGTGGAAGACGGAAGAGGCGCTCATGCCATCTGCGCGATGGTGTTGCGGAAGCGCTGCAATGACAGGAAGAACAACGCGCCGCCGATGCCCAGCAGTGCCAGGAAGCGGGGCCATACCACGTCCAGTCCGGCGCCGCGGAACAGGATCGCCTGGCCCAGTTCGACGAAATGCGTGGTGGGTGCGAGCTGCATGACCCGCTGCACCGCCGCCGGCATGCTCTCGAAGGGCGTGCTGCCGCCCGACAGCATCTGCAGGGGCAACAGCACCAGCACGACCAGCATGCCGAACTGCGGCATGTTGCGGGCCACGGTGGCCATGAAGATGCCCAGCGACGTGGTGGCGAACAGCAGTAGCGCGGCGCCGGCGAAGAACAGCGTGGCCGATCCCGCCACCGGCACGTCCAGCAGGCCGCGCACCACCACGTTGAGCGACAGCGCGGCGGCCACCAGCACCACCAGGCCCATCGACCAGATCTTGGCAAGCATGATCTCCGCCGGGGTGACCGGCATCACCAGCAGGTGTTCGATGGTGCCGTGTTCGCGCTCGCGGATCAGCGCCGCGCCGGTGAGGATGATCGACAGCATCGTGATCTGGTTGATGATCTGCGACAGCCCGCCGAACCAGGATTTGTCCAGCGCCGGGTTGAAGCGCGCGCGCAGCGCCAGGTCGACCGGCGGCGCGGCGCGGCCGCGATAGCGGCTGACGAATTCGTTGATCTCCGCCATCGTCACCTGCTGGATGTAGCCGCTGCCGGTGAACGCCTGGGTCATGCGCGTGGCGTCGGTGTTGAGCTGGATCTGCGCCGCGCGACCGGCCAGCACGTCGCGCTGGAAGTTCACCGGGATGTTCATCACGAACGTGTAGGTGCCCGCGTCCAGCCCCGGGTCGACCTCGGCGTGGCCGATCATCGCCGGCGGCGCGAATTGCGGCGGATAGAACGCCGAGACGATGCGCTGCGACAGCTGGGAATTGTCCTCGTCCACCACCGCCAGCGGCGCGTTGTTGAGCGTCTCGGGCATCGACGAGGCCGAGGAGTACACGGCGAAGGTGAAGGTGAAGACGATCAGCGCGAGCATGATCGGGTCGCGCCACAGGCTCCAGAGTTCCTTCACCCCGAGGCGGTAGATGTTGGCCAGCGTCCGCCGCATCTCAGCGCTCCTGCTTGCCGAGCAGCAGGATCGCCGCCCCGACGATCGCCGGGGCGGCCAGCAGCAGCGGCCACACGTTGGCCGACAGATCGCCGAAGCCCAGCGCCTTATTGAACACGCCGCGGCTGATCGTGAACATGTGGCTGGCCGGATAGAGCTCGCCGATCACCCGGCCCATGCCGTCGAGCGAGGACACCGGGTCGATCATGCCGCCGAACTGCATCGCCGGGATAAGCGTGCCGATCATCGCGAAGAACATCGCCGCGATCTGGCTGCGGGTCACCGCCGACGCCAGCAGGCCCATGCCGGTGGCGATGATGCAGAACACCAGCGACGCCAGCACCAGGGTCGTGAAACTGCCGGTGACCGGCACGCCGAACAGGGTCACCGCCAGCAGCACCATCAGCAGGAAGTTCACCATCGCCAATCCCACGTAGGGCAGCTGCTTGCCGATCAGGAATTCGGTGCGCGTGACCGGGGTGACGTAAAGATTGATGATCGAGCCCATCTCCTTCTCGCGCACCACCGCCAGCGCGGTCAGCATCGCCGGCAGCATCAGCAGCAGCATCGGGATGACCGCCGGCACCATCGCCGGCAGGCTCTTGATGTCGGGGTTGTAGCGGAAGCGGTTCTGCACTGAGATCTCGCCGGCGGCCGATGCGCCGGCGCGCATGCGGCCCTGCTCGGCCAGCCAGTGCTGGTGCATGCCCTGCAGGTAACCCTGCACGGTTTCCGCGCGTTGTGGCATCGCACCGTCGAACCAGGCGCCGATCGCCACCGGCGTGCCGCGAGCCACGTCGCGCGCGAATCCGGGCGGAATCTCCAGCGCCAGGGTCAGCTCGCCGCTGCGCATGCGCCGGTCGAGATCGTCGTAGCCGGTGATCGGCGGCTGTTCAAGGAAGTACGGCGAGCCGGCGATGTCGAGCTGGTAGCTGTTGGACAGCGCGGACTGGTCGAGGTCGTACACGGCGTAGCGCAGGTCGTTGACGTCGGTGCCGATGCCGAAGCCCATGACCACCATCAGGATCAGCGAACCGCCCAGCGCCAGCGTGGCGCGCACCGGATCGCGCTGCAGCTCCAGCGCTTCGCGCCAAGCGTAGCTGAGCAGCCGCTGGAAACTGAAGCGTTTGCGCCGATGCGGCGCCTCCTGCAACGCGGGGTCGGCCACTGCCGCGTTCGGGCTGTCGGCCTGCGCGGGGCCTCCGCCGCCGGCCTCGACCAGGTACCCGATGAACGCCTCCTCCAGCGTGCGTGCGCCACGCTTTTCGACGAGCTTCGCCGGCACGTCGCTGTCGAGCACCTTGCCGGCATGCATCATCGACATGCGGTCACAGCGCTCGGCCTCGTTCATGAAGTGCGTGGAGATGAAGATCGTGACCTTGTCGCGGCGAGACAGTTCCACCAGCAGCCGCCAGAACGAATCGCGCGCCACCGGGTCCACGCCCGACGTGGGCTCGTCGAGGATCAGCAGTTCGGGTGTGTGCACCATCGCCACCGCCAGCGACAAGCGCTGGCGGATGCCCAGCGGCAATGCCGACGGCAACTCGTCCTTCACCTTCTCCAATCCGAAGCGCGCGACCATGTCGTCGGCGCGCGCGGGGATGTCGCCCTCTGGCACATGGAACAGGCGCGCGTGCAGCACCAGGTTCTGATCCACGGTCAGTTCGCTGTAGAGCGAAAACGCCTGCGACATGTAGCCGACGCGGCGGCGGGTGGCGATGTCGTCGGGATCCACCTCGTGGCCGAACAGCCAGGCCCGGCCCTCGCTGGCGGCCAGCAGGCCAGTCAGCATCTTCATCGTGGTCGATTTGCCGCAGCCGTTGGAACCAAGAAAGCCGAAGATCTCGCCGCGGCGGATGCGGAAGCTCACGCTGTCCACGGCCACGAAATCGCCGAAGCGCATGGTCAGGTCCCGGGCTTCGATCGCGATGTCGTCGGCGTCGACGTCCAGCGGCGGGATCACCACCGGCGCGTGGTGGCGGGTCTTCTCCGCAGGCAGCAGCGCCACGAAGGCGGCTTCCAGCGATGTGCTGCCGGTACGCTGCAGCAGTTCGGCCGGCGTGCCAGTAGCCAGCACCTCGCCCTCGTCCATCGCCACCAGCCAGTCGAAGCCCTGCGCCTCGTCCATGTAGGCGGTGGCCACGAGGACGCTCATGCCGGGCCGGTCGACGCGGATACTGTCGATCAGCTCCCAGAACTGCGCGCGCGCCAGCGGATCGACACCAGTGGTGGGTTCGTCGAGGATCAGCAGGTCCGGATCGTGGATCAGCGAACAGCACAGGCCGAGCTTCTGTTTCATGCCGCCCGACAACTTACCGGCGGGGCGATCAAGGAAGGGATGCAGGCCGGTGGCGCGGGTCAGCTCGTCGATGCGGCGCCGGCGTTCGGCCTGGCCGTGTCCGAACAGGCGCGCGAAGAACTGCAGGTTCTCCTCGACCGACAGCGTGGGATAGAGGTTCTTGCCCAGCCCCTGCGGCATATAGGCGATGCGCAGGCAGGCCGCAGCGCGGTGCCCCGCGCTGGCCATGTCACCCTCCAGCACCTCGACCCGCCCCGTTTGCACGGCCCGTGCACCCGACACCAGCGACAGCAGGCTCGACTTGCCCACGCCGTCGGGGCCGATCAGTCCGGCCATGCACCCGGCGGGAATGTCCAGGTCCACGCCCCTGAGCGCGTCCACCTTGCCGTAGGCCAGCCGGACATCCTGCAAGCGCACCACCGGCGGCGCATCGTTCGCCATCGGTCAGTCCCGCTGCGCGGCGGCCAGCGACGCGGGCCACTGCGCGTCGGGATTGAGCTTGATCCAGGCCACGCCCGGCACGCCGGTCTTCACCTGTTCCTGGTAGTTCCGCAGCAGTTCCGCGGGCACCTGGGCACGGACCCGGAACATGAGCTTTTCGCGCTCGCTCGCGGTCTCTACCGTCTTGGGCGTGAACTGCGCCTGGCTGGCGACGAACGAGACGGTGGCCGGGATCGGCCGGTCACGCGCGACATCGAGCACGATCCGCACCTCGGCCCCCAATGCGACACGCCCGGCGACGGCCTCGGGCACGAAGAAGGTCATGAACACGTCGGACAAGTCGATCATGTTCACCACCCGCCCGCCGCCGGTCACGATCTCGCCGGGCTGGGCGACCACGAACTGCACGCGTCCCGCCCGCGGTGCCTTCAACGCAGCGTCGGCGATGTCGGCATTGATGCTGGCGATCGCGGCGGCGGCGGCGTCGACCGCCGACTCGGCACCGGCCACCTGCGAGCGCGCGGTCTCGATCACCGACAGCGCCGCGGCCACCTGGGCGCGTGACGAGGCGAGCGCAGCCTCGGCGCTAGCCACATCGGTGGCGACATCGTCCAGCGTCTGCGCCGAGACCATCTGTTGCGCGGCCAGTGCGCGGTTGCGCTCCAGGCGCTGCCGCGCCGCGCGCAGCCCAGCAGAGGATTGACGCTCACCGGCCGTGGCGGCAGCGTGCTGACTTTCCTGCTGCGCCACCTGGAAACGCGCGGTGGCGACCGCGGTAGTGGCCTGGGCCAGTTGGGCCTGGGCCTGGTCGCGCTGCGCCCGCAGGACGTCGGTGTCCATCTGGCCGAGCTCTTGGCCCGCTTCGACGAAATCGCCCTCGCGTACATGCAGCTCGCGCAGGCGGCCCGGTATCCGGCTGGCGACATCGATCTCGGTCGCCTCGATTCGCCCGTTGCCGCTGACGAACCCCTCGCCCGGCCCCGACGCCGGCCTTGAGAACCAGGCGTAGCCGGCGATGGCGACGCCGGCCACGACGACCGCGGCGATGAGAAGGGGTTTGCGCTTGGTGGTAGATATCGGGACAGGCATCCGTGAACAGGAAAAGGCGTCAGCTCAGCAGATGAAAGCCGGCGTCGAGGTAGTGGGTGTCGCCGGTGATCGAGCGCGCGCCCTCGCCGACCAGGAACGCGCATAGCGCGCCGACCTCGTCGATACCGACCAGGCGGCGCATCGGCGCGCGCTGCTCGGCCTGCGCCAGCAGGGCCTCGAAACCGGCCAGCCCAGAGGCGGCGCGGGTGTCGACCGGGCCGGGGGAGATCGCATTGACGCGGATGCCCGCGGGCCCGAGTTCCGCGGCGAGGTAGCGCACGCTGCTCTCCAGCGCCGCCTTGACCGGGCCCATCAGGCCGTAGCGGTCGACCACGTCCTCGGCGCCGAGGTAGCTCATCGTCACCAGGCTGCCGCCGTGGGGCATCAGCGGTTCCGCCAGCTTCGCCAGGCGGATGAACGAATGGCACGACACATCCATGGCCAGCGCGAAACCGTCCGCCGAACTGTCGACGACGCGGCCATGCAGGTCCTGCCGCGGCGCGAACGCGACCGAATGCACCAGGAAATCCAGGCTGCCCCAACGCGTTGCGATCGCGTCGAACAGGGCCTGCATCTGCGCCGGGGCGCGCACGTCGAGTGGCTGCGCGATCGTGACCGGCAGGCCCTCGAGCAATGGCGCGACGTGGGGGCGTGCGCGCTCGTCCTGCCAGGTCGCCGCCAGCTCCGCGCCAGCATCGCGAAGCGCCTGCGCGCATCCCCAGCCGATGCTGCGATCGTTGGCGATGCCGATGACCAGGCCGCGTTTGCCATGCAACGGACCGTTCACCGGCATGCCCCCTGCTGAAGCATCGTACCAAGCTGCGGCGCAGACAGGCGTAAGGCAGCGGTCGGTGTCGCCTGCTCGGAAGCAATGTCTGATGGCGGCGAGAGCAGGACAATACGCATTCGACGACCCAACCAGTGAGCGAAAAAGCGAGCGTGTGGCAGCCGAACGCCGATCGCCTTGACCTGGATCAATGAACGACTCGCAGTTCGTTAAGCTAGCATGCAGAGCGCGCTAACGACTACCTGGTTGCTAGAGAAATCCGGGCCGGTCCCGATTGACGCGCTTATTCCACTGCAAGGAGTCCGGGCGCCATCGGCGCCGATCCATACATGTCGATGTCCCCATTTCGCGTCCTGCCACTCCTTTCCCGTCTGCCTGCCCCCTGCCCTTCCCGCCCTTTAGCGTCAACCGCGCGCCCTCCACGGGGAAAGCCCTGATGCTTATGGCAGCCGGCGCAGACAGCGTTCTCGCAGTCGATGCCTTCGTCAGCTTCACCTTGGCGATCCTGTTGCTGTTTGTCGGCAAGGGCCTGACCGGCCGCGTCGCGCTGTTGCGCCGCTATGGCATTCCAGAACCGGTGGTTGGCGGCACCCTGTGCGCGGCGGTGGTCTGCGCCCTGTACTACGGCGCGGGCCTGCAAGTGATTTTCGAGCTGGGCGCGCGCGACATGTTGCTGCTGTACTTCTTCGCCGCCCTCGGCCTGAACTCCAACATCCGCGCCCTGGCCTTGGGCGGCTGGGCATTGCCGATCCTGGTGCTGCTGGCGTCGGGCTTCATGGTCATGCAGAACGGTCTGGGCATGGTGCTGGCCGGCCTGTTCGGGCTGGATCCGCGTGCGGGGCTGATGGTCGGCTCGGTGTCGCTGACCGGCGGGGTCGGCACCACGGTGGCCTGGACGCCGCATTTCGTCGAAACCCTGGGCATTGCAGGCGCCGGCGAGCTGGGCCTGGCAGCGAACATGATCGGACTGATCGCGGCCTGCGTGATCGGCGGGCCGATCGCCAGCTGGCTGATGCGCCGCCATGCGGTGATGCCATCGGCCGATGCCGGCCTCGAGGTCGGCACCCTGCATGGAGATGCCACGCGCAACCAGCTCGACTACTACGGCGTGCTGCTGGCGCTGCTCTGGCTCAATGTTGCCCTGTTGCTGGGCCAAGGCGTATCCGCGCTGATCGCGACCACCGGGCTTCACCTGCCTGCGTTCGTCGGCTGCCTGCTGGCGGGCATCACGCTGCGCAGCCTCGGCGATCTGTTCGCACCGCGCGGCGGCCGCATGTGGCGCTACGACACGATGCAACCGGGCCTGGCGCTGGTCTCCGACATCAGCTTGGGCATGTTCCTGACGATGGCGCTAATGGGGCTGCAGCTGTGGGCCCTGCAACCGATGCTGCTGTTCATCGGGACGGTAATGCTGCTGCAGGTCGCGCTGGTGATCGTGTTCACGGTCTTCGTCGTATTCCGCGTCATGGGACGCAACTACGAGGCGGCGGTCATGTGCTCCGCCTTCGGCGGTATCACCTTGGGCTCGACCGCGACCGCCGTCGCCAACATGAGTGCGGTGACGCGCGAGCATGGCGCCGCGCCGCGGGCCTTTCTCATCGTGCCGCTGGTCTGCGGCTTCTTCATCGACCTGATCAACGCACTGGTGATCGGCTGGATGGCGGGATGAGCGCGCGCCGCCTGACGCGCCCGGCCTGCAGATAGGCACACCGCAGGACCGGTTGGAAGGCCTTCACGCGCTCCTGCACAACCGATGCCGTGCACGGGACCGCCCGACGGATCTCTGCATGATGGCATCGTACTGGTTCAGCGTTGTCGTGCGGACTTTTGCCAGACCGATCCGCGCATTCGATTTCGACGCGCACACGTCCAGCACTTCGCTTTCCACGCGCAGTTCGTCGCCCGGTCGTACCGGCAGTGGCCAGCGCAGTTCATCGAAGCCCGCGTCGACGATACCGCCAGCGGGCATGCACCCGCTGTCCACCAGCAGCCGTTCGGCGAGAGCCGTTTAGTGTCGCAGATGCTGCATCACCACGTGCGCGGGGCAGAGGGCATCGCCGACGTGTCGCAGCGCTACACCGAACAGGAGTAGGGCCGCCTGCGAGGGGCGTTCGGCGAGGTCGAGGAAATGATGATCGCCAGCAGCCCGCGCGTGTGGAACGGGCTCAAGGGCGTGGACAAGTCAGGGCTCGACGAGGCGCGTGACGAACCCGTTACTATTTTCGCGTCACGGAACCAAACCATCGCCCTGGATGACGATTGAACTGAAGCGGAGCGAAGACGACTACCGCGCTCAACGCGCCGCCGCCGTTGACCGCGAACTGGAACGTGCAGGCGCTGGCCTTCCACCTCCCACTGTCAGCACGAGGGCGGCGGCGAAATATCCGGAGGTCCATGTCGACACCCTGGGCGAGTGGCGCCGTCGCTCACCCCCGTTGGGCCCTCCTTATCAGAAGGCGCGGTTCGCGTTGAGTAGTGACGGTCTCATCGCCTGATCCAGTCCTGCCCGATTCTACTGTGTCAGCCGGGTTGTCCGGCCCCGAGATGACGATGCGCCAGCGCGAATTGAGGCGATTGCAGGCGCAGTTGGTCGAGTTGACGCTTCATCAGCGATCAGGTGTTGGCGCTGCAGAGCCAAGTGTCCAGCGATGGGTTCTGGCCCGGCATCAGAGCCCCAGCGCCTGCCCGCACTGCCAGAGCCGACATCTGGTGCGTAACGGGCAGGCGCACGGCTTTCAGCATTTCAGGTGCCGAGGCTGCGGTGTCACGCTCACCGCCTGACCGAAACGCCGTTGGCGCGTTTGCGCCATCGAAGCAAATGGCTGGAGCAGGCGCAGGCGCAGGCGCAGGCGCAGGCGCAGGCGCGGGAGGAAGGCCTGAGCGTGCACAAGGCTGCTTCGCGACTGGGCGTGCACCGCACGACGGCCTTCCGCTGCCGGCACCGTCTTCCATGCCACTAGCCTCGACAGCTCGCCGCAACCGCTGTCCGATTTCGAAGATCGCCTACTGTTGATCATCAACGCCGCGTCGAAGTGCGGATTCACCCCGCAGTACGCCCGGCTGCAGTTACTGTGGCGCGACTAACGCGACCAGGGGCTGGTGGCGCTGGGCTTTCGCCTGCGACCAGTTCGGGCACCAAGAACCAGTCGCGGCGGCGGATATCCGGGATTTCTGCGCGCTCCACTACGCGGTCTATTTCCCGATGTCGACCAAGATCGACGTCAACGGCGCGGATGCACATCCGCCGTGGACCTGGCTGCAGGCACAGAAGCGCGGCGTGCTGGGCGCGCGTGCGATCAAGTGGAACTTCACCAAGTTCCTGATCGGCCGCCATGCGCCGCGGGCGACGCCGAAATCGTTGCGCGGCCCGATCAAGGCCGCGCTGCAGGGCTGAGGCGGGGCGGGGTGTGTGCCCGCCTGCCGACGGTCAACGGTCAACGGTCAACGGTCAACGGTCAACGGATGATCGTGACCGGGATCTCGGTCTGGGCGATGACTTTAGTCGAGACCGAGCCCAGCAGCACGCCCTTGACCGCCGAACGTCCGTGCGAGCCCATGACGATCAAGTCGATCTTGCGCTTGCGGGCCACCGCGAGGATGGTTTCGGCGACCTCGCCCACCTCGTGCACCTCTTCGACCTCGATGCGACTGCGTGCGAGCGCCTTGCGCGCGATCGAAAGTACGTGCTCGTGGTTGTCGTGATGATAGGCGCGGATTGCCTCCGCACCGATCTTGCGCTGGACGCCGGGAAACGCAGGCAGGTCCACGTGCAACACGGTCACGCTGCCAGCCTTGACGAATTGCTTGGAGAGTTTGGCGGCGAACTTGAGGGCGCGGCCGCTGATATCGCTGCCGTCGACGGTCACGAGGATCTTCATGCGGTGTTCTCCGAGGAATAGCCGATTGTAGTGGGTTCAGCGCCATTTCTCGACGAACGTGCGCTTGAAGACGTACTGGCCCGGCGTGCCGATGCGCGGGGCGGCTTCGAAGCCGTGCGCGTCGAGCAGCCGGCGGAAGTTGGCCAACATCTGCGGGCTGCCGCAGATCGTCGCGCGGACCTGCAGCTTCGCCTGCTGATACAGCCGCTCCACGCGTTTGTAGCTCACGACGTGGCCGCCTTGCCTCAGCTTGAGATAGATCATTCCGACGCCGTAGCGCTTGTGCAGATGCGCCAGTGCCTGGGTCTTCCCGCGCAACTCGACATTGCGATCCGGACGCGGCGTGTAGCGCAACGCACTGGCGCTCATCCCCGCCACGCGCAAGGCGCGCCGCTCGCTTAATCCCTTGCCGGCCACGTAGCGCACATGCTCGTGGCGGACCGGTGCGCTCACCATTTTCCCGCAACACGTCCTTGAGCACCTCGTTCTCAAGCACTGTTCGGCCAGCAGCTTCTTCAACCGCGCGCTCTCGATCTCGCGTTCCTTCAGTCGCTTGGCTTCGGACACGTTCATGCCGACGAAGTTGCTGCGCCATAAGTAGTACGACGCCTCGCTGAAGCCGTGCCGACGGCACAACTCCTTGATCGGCAGCCCGGCCTCGGCCTCACGCAGGAAGCCGATGATCTGTTCTTCGCTGAAACGCTTCTACACGTCCAATCTCCTTCGTTGGGAATTGGACTCCAAAGCAGCCTGCTACTCAGTTGAGGGGAACGTCGCGCCGACGGCGTCAGGCGCGTAAGTCTGGTGTAAGAGGCGAGCCCGCACAGTGGGCGCCCCTCCCAAGCGGCCTCTGTCCATGATCCGACCTGTCCTGTTCCTCGCGCTGCTGCTCCCGCTGTCCGCGTTCGCCCAATCAGATTCCAGCGAGCAGGAAGTCAGGGCAGCCAATGACCGTTGGACCCTTGGTCTGGGTGTTTCGGCCAAGGACACCGCTTATGCCGGCGAAGACATCCAGCTGCGCCCGGCACCTTTGATCAATTTCCAGGGTGAACGCTTCTATTGGCAGGGCGTCACGCTGGGCATGCATCTTTGGAACACGCCGAAATTTTCGCTCGACGCCATGGTGTCCGGCCGGTTCGACGGGTTCGACACGAAAGATCTGGGTCGGGAGGAACTTGCAGTCAATGGCGTTGACTTTGACCGGCTGGACGACCGCGACAACGCGGCCGATGCAGGCATTGCGGCGCGATGGCAGTGGGACGCCCACCAGTTGCACGTGCGTGCACTGGCCGACATCACTGATACCAGTAGCGGATATGAGCTGTCCGCGGACTACGGTTACCGCGTGCAGCTGGGGCGCACGACGCTGATTCCCGGCGTGGGCGTACGTTGGATGTCCGATGACATGGCGAACTACTATTACGGCGTTGCGCCGGAGGAGACCTTCGCGGGTGTCGGCTACCAACCCGACGCAGCGCTGGTGCCGCATGTCGGTGTTGCGTTCTCGCATCCGCTGGCCGGCAAGTGGCGTCTGCAAGGCCTGTTGCGTTACCAGTTTTTGCCGAATGAACTCAGCGACAGTCCGCTGCTGGAAGGGGATACGAGCGGCACTGCGCAACTGGTGCTAGGTGTTTCACGCGGGTTCTGACCCGCACTCGTTCTTGTCCTGCCAGGTCGTCTTCATGAATCGCATTGCCCTTATCGAGGATCACGAGCGCCTGGCCGATCTGATCGTTCGCGGGCTGCAACCAGCGGGGATCGTCGTAGATGTCTTCCACACGATGGAATCGGCGTGGCATCCGCTCAACGAGCGCGACTACGGCGCGCTGATCGTGGATCGCGGATTGCCGGGCGGAGACGGGCTCGATCTGGTCCGCCGCCTGCGCGTCGATGGATGTCGCACGCCATGTCTGATTCTGACTGCGCGTGATGCACTGCGCGATCGCGTAGATGGGCTGGAGGCGGGCGCCGACGACTATCTGGCCAAACCGTTCGCGATGGAGGAACTGCTGGCCAGAGTCCGTGCGCTACTGCGCAGGCCACCCGCAATGCAGCCCACTGAAATGACCCGTGGCGGATTACGTGTGATTCCCGAGGCGGGCTGCATGGCTGTCGGCGACGAAGTGGTGACGCTGTCACCAGCAGAGCTGCAGTTGATCATTTGCCTGGTGCGCGCCGATGGCCAGCCCGTGCGCCGTCAAAGTCTTGAGCAGGCGGCTTGGGGGTTGACGGATGCTGTCACCCCGAACGCCCTGGACGTCGCCGTGCACCGACTGCGGCGAAAACTGACGGCGATCGATGCCGCGCTTTTTCTGGAAAACATCCGTGGGCACGGATTCGCTTTGAGAGACGTCGATGCGCCCCGCTAGCCTGGTAGCCCGGCTGCTGCGCGCGACGCTGGCGGCCTTTCTTGCCGCAACCGCCGCCGCTGCGCTGCTACTGCTGGTATTGCACCACGTACGCGATGCCGACTATCTGCTTGATGCGGAAGTGGAGGAAAAGCTAGATGAGCTTGAGCTCAGTCTCGATATCGCTGCGAACGGGGATTTGCTGTACAGGCCGGTATCAAGCTCGGACATGTATGACGCGTTGCGCAAGGACACCGCGTTTCGCGTAGTGGATGTAAGCGGGCGAACTGTACTCCCCAGCCTTGATGGTCCGGCGTTGCAGGCGCTGGAGCGTACGCCGCTCGGTACTGACAGCCTGGAACTTCGTGACGACGGAGAGCGGGTGCAACTGCGGGTAGGAGAGCGCGACGTAATCTCAGGCAGCGTGTCGTATCGGCTTCAGGCCGCACACAGCAGTCGCTTCGAAGCACGGCTGGGCGAGTACGCGCGGGAACTCTACCTGGGCTCCGCGATAACGACCGTGGTAGGCGCACTGCTGGTGTTCTTTCTAGTGATCTTATTCACCGTGCGCCGCGCGCTGACACCGCTGCAGCGTGCGTCAGCGATCGCTGCGGGTATCGGGCCGCGTACGCTGGGGGCGCGCCTGAACATCGGTGACGTGCCATCAGAGGTGGCGCCGTTGATCGACGCATTGAACTCCGCGCTCGAGCGGCTCGAACAAGGATTTCGGGTGCAGCAAGCGTTTCTGGCGCATGCCGCCCATGAGCTCAAGACGCCATTGGCACTCTTGCAGGCGGAGATCGAACTAGGCGGGCAGAACCGCGAGGCCATGCTGCGCGAGACCAGACTGATGGGCCGCCAGGTCAAGCAGCTGCTACATCTGGCCGAGGTCAGTGAGGGTCATAATTATCGCTTCGCCCGCCGATCGTTGTGGGCGTTGGCGGCTGACGGCGTTGATTATCTCGGCCGACTCGCCGAACGTCGAGGCGTGACCCTGCAGATCTGTCACGACGGCCCCGAGGCGTGGGTGGATCTCGATGACGGCGCGGCGTTCGTGCTGCTCAAGAATCTGCTCGAGAACGCGGTGAACCATTCGCCCTTTGGCGGCACCGTGACACTCCACGTATCGCGACGCGGCCTTGCCGTCACGGATGAAGGCCCCGGGGTAGAAAGCGCGCATCGCGTGCATCTGTTCGCGCGCTTCTGGCGCGGGCCAGTTGCGAGTGACGGGGCAGGATTGGGGCTGGCGATCGTGCGGGAGATCTGCATGGCGCATGGCTGGACAGTGCACTTCGAACCTGTCCCACACGGTGGGGCCCGATTCGTCGTTGCAATGCCTGGGACGACTAGCGCGGAGAGGGACCAATGACGCCTCCGGTGGCCGAACGCCGGGTGCTCGAGTTGGCCGTTAGCGTAGTGAACGATCCAATGCAGGTCGAGGCTTGGTACAGCTCCGATCCGATTGCCGTGCTGGGCGGGCGCACTGCGCAGACAGCGGTGGCCGCTGGAGACGGGAATGAGGTGGTCAGCTTTCTGCTCAATGTGCTCTGCCTTGAGCGAGCTGGCTGAGCGCACCGCGGAAGGCTCGACGGTTCACTGAAAGGGAGGCGCCATATTTGCCTCGCCCAGAACAATTGGCATGCGCTCTGCCATCAACGGACGGACCGTCTAAGCTCTGTTGCCACCTGACGACTCATCCAGCCGAACGCGCACAGCGTCTTGGCACGGCATGGCAGGTTGTTCCAATGAGAAGCAGACCTGACGAAAGATGATCGTGCTGGTGCACTCGGCCGCACATGGGACTGGAGCAGCGCCATAAGATTTGTTTTTCGACGGATTCGAAAACGACTCTCACCAGATAGCATTCGCTTACGGGCCACCGATTGCAAAAAGTGGTATTCGCGCAAGCTTTTACTCTGTAGTACTTTTCAACAAGGACGACGCTTTACGCTGACATGGAGTTCCGCGATGAACGCGATCCACACCAAGAGCACATTTCTCTACGAGCGCATTCGACGGGCAATTCAGGAAGGTCGCTACCAGCCCGGCCAGCACGTCGAGCCACTGACTTTGGCGCGAGAGTTCAGGACAAGCGTCACGCCCGTGCGGTACGCGCTCCATCGGCTGGCAGGGGCTGGCCTGGTCGAGCTTCATGCCCGCGGCGGCTTTCATGTGCCCCTGCCCTTCGAGGCAGCGCTGCGCGACCGCTACGACTGGATGGAAATCCTCCTGCTTGAGGCTGTCGATAGAACCGCGGCCGCGCATTTGGCCGCAGAGTCGCTGCCGCCACTAGATCCCCAAGACCTGCCGAAATCGACATGGAAGTTGTTCGACGCCATTGCGAAGGCTGTCGAATTTGAGGAGCTGCATGAAGCAGTGAAGCGAACCAATGACCAACTCGCGCCGATCCGACGTGCCAAGCAATCCCTCATCGGTAATGCCCACGACGAACTCGCTGAGCTGTACAGCCACTGGGCGGCGCGGGATCTCACTTCGCTCAAGGCCGGCGTGCGCGCTTTTCATCAAAGGCGTATTGCAATGGTCCCCAAGATCGTCTCGCACCTGAGTCAGAAGCGAGATGCCCTGCATTGAGTAGCTGACTGCGGCAGCCTCCCGAGTGATCGACCCGATGTTCGCGACTGAGATCACAAAGCGTCAAGTATTTCTGCTGCATCAAGCAAGAATCAATTGAGAATTACTTGTGCCGGTTCCTAGGTTGGACCTGCCACGGATGCTCCGTGGCGCAACCCAGGAGGACTGCAATGAAGACCAACGACAACATCCCCGCCGATGCGCGGGACGAGGTGATCGAACTCGGCGTTGCTAGCGTCGAGACCCAGGGCGGCGTGATCGCCACCGAAGGCTTCGGCGGGCTGCCCATGCCCGGCATTTCCGAAGACTGAGCAACAACGGCGCGCCGCAAGGCGCGCCACTTGCTTGGAGCAGGAGATGGCTTACAGATTGGGACCAGATCTCTGGTGTTGTCATGCCAACGATCATCTCGTCTTCCTTGATGTCGTAGCTGACCGCTATTTCCGCCTGCCGGCGCAGCAAGAGCACATCGTCAACGCAGTTCTGCGAGGCGATAGGAACGCCGAGACGGATCTCCAACTTCCATTGAACATTGCGGCTGGTTTGCGAGCGCTCGGAACGTCCGACAGGGAATTCCCAATCCCCGCCGCGCAACACAGCCTTGAAGATCACGAAGAGGTTCGCACGCGGATCGACTTCCGCCTTCTTTTGGAGGTTGCGATCCTCCTCGCAAGGGTGCGGTATCGGCTCAAGGCACGGCCTTTGAAGGAATCGCTTAGTGCGAGTTCTTCCCTCTTACACAAGCGCCGCCGGCGGCTAGCTGATGAGCCGGGCGTCGTGGACGAGCACCTGGCGCAGATCGCGCACCGCTTTCAACGCGTACGGCGGTATGTGCCAATCGAACCATCTTGCCTGCTCGACTCCCTGGCGCTCTCGCTCTTCCTCGCGCGACGAGATTTCAGCGCCCCGGTTGTCCTCGGTGTCACCTGTGAGCCTTTCTCAGCGCACTGCTGGGTTCAAGTGGGCAATACGGTCTTAAACGACACGCTGGGCAGTGCGCGCTCACACACGCCAATCGGAATCGTCTAGATGTGCTACCGCTACCTGATCACGTCGAGCGCAGACATCGGCCGCCACCCTCCGACTGTTGGGAGTCAGCTGTCATTGCAGCGGCGGTCACTGGACTTCGCTTTGTCGAACTCCACTTTCCAAGTTCTCGCGGCGGAAGGCACGCCCGTCCTGGCCCTGCCCCATCGCACTGCACTCATCGGGCATGCGTTCGACGATGTGGGCAAGCCCATCGTCCATATCGAACAGTGCCCAATGGTGAGCGATGCGAACGCACTTCGCGACTTCATCGTGCGTCGCTGGTGGGGCGAGTACGTGTTCCTGCACGCTGGCCCGAACGGAGAACTCTCTGTTACGCGATCACCAAGCGCGTCATCCGGGATGGCGTGCGTCTACGGTTTCGATGGGAGCCGAAGTTTTGTCACTTCGGATATCGGGATTGCTGTCGCCTTGAAGCTCTACGACAGGCGAATCGATTGGGACTATCTTGCCAGCTACCTGACCTTCCCATTTCTTCGCACACAGCGCACAGCGCTGCATGGCGTTGCTGAGTTGTTGCCCGGCGAATGTGCCGGCATCCAGCGCTCGGACGTCACGATCGAACAGGTCTGGTCGCCCTGGGCGATGGTCTCGCCTGAAAAGCGCTTTACAGACATCAAGGAGGCAGAGTGCGCCGTGAGAGCTGCTGTTCTCATGTCGACGCGCGCGCTCGCGGGCATCGATGGCGCAGTGCATCTGGAACTCTCGGGCGGCCTGGATTCATCGATCGTGGCTGCAGGGCTACGCGAAACTTCGGCCAGCGTTGCCTGCTCTACCCTGCTGAGTCCCGACCCCGGCTCAGATGAGCGCGTGTACGCCGGCGCCGTGGCCGATGCGTTGCCTGCAGAGTTGCGAACGCACGAGATCGCATTCGATGCGCTGGCGTTCTCGTTTGTTGATCCGGCCGATCCCGTCAGGCCTGGAGTTGGTCCGTTGCAGCAGGCTCTCGACCAAGCGATGGAGTCAGCAGCGGCAGCAACAGCCGCGAATGCCGCGTTTGTCGGCGCGGGTGGAGATAGCGTTTTCTGCTACTTGAGAACTGCGGCCCCGGCCGCTGACGCGTTCAAGGAACTCGGTGTTGTCGGCGGTGTGCGTGCCTTGAACGATCTCGCACATCTGCACGAGTGCACTCTTTGGCGCGCGTCCCGGCTTGCACTGCGCAAGCTGCGCGTGGCGCCTCTGCCGTATCGGCCGGACACGACGTTCCTCTCTTGCGGCGGCGCCGCTGCGCAGGCACTTGAGCACCCCTGGTTCGATGCGCCGCCCGGAGCTTTGCCTGGCGACCAGGAACGGATCTATGAGCTGGCGGGCAATCAGATCTTCATGGACTACGCCCCCCGACGTATGCATCGCTTCCTCCGTATGCCGCTTCTCAGCCAACCTGTTATGGAGGCCTGTCTTCGAACGCCTAGCTGGATGTGGATCAGGGGCGGCAATAACCGTGCTGTTGCACGCGGCGCGTTTCAGGACCTGTTGCCGGCGAAGGTGTTCAATCGCCGCAGCAAGGGCACGTTGATCGGCTTCCTGGGAGAGGCCTATCAGCGAAACAAGTTGCAGATGGAGGCTTTCTTGCTGGACGGCCATCTCGCTTCGAAGGGCCTCATCGATGCGGATGCACTCCGGGCCTTCAACAGGACACAGATGCCGTCCCGCGACAGATCGTTTACGCGAGTTCTCGATCTCTGCCGGGTCGAAAACTGGATTCGGCAGCAAGACAGTTCACGGTGACGTGGCCGCGTGCTCTTCCCCCGAGTGCGTTCGCATCTTCCGCCAGTAATCGTACTGAGTGCGCTTTCCCACAGCTTGGTCCTCGTGCCCTTTCAGCCAGAATCGAAACCAGTCGAGGTTCCGTTCGTACGCAGCAAGTTTGTGCCGAGGCTGAAATTTCTGGTGTGGCTCGTGGGGAAACACATAGACATCCGCGCGGTTCGCGCGTGACAGCGGCACGGCGTAGTCCACTGAGTGCATGAACTCCTGCTCCGGCAACTGCATGAGTATCGGTGCCTTCAACTTGTCCAGATTGAGATCGGGCGCAATCAGCTTCCACTGCTCCTGCGTTTCATCTGGAGCCCCGAGTTGCCAGTAGGACTGCAGGCCCGCGTGGAATCTATCGCCCATCAGGCTGCCTAGGCGGTAGTACTGCGTCGAGATCCCGGGCGATGCGACGGATGCGGCGGTCAGGAGGTCCGAGTGCATCAGCGTCCAGAAGGTGGTCTCTGCGCCGAAGCTAAGCCCTCCCATCCCCACACGCGCGGGATCGACAATTCCTTCGCTCGCAAGCAGCTGCACTGCACCGCGCACCGCAGAAAGGCCGGCGTCGTAGCGCTCTCGCGCGTTGAGCTGATAAGGAGCGGCGTTGATACAGAGCGCGGCTATTCCCTGCTCGGCAAAGGACAGTAGAGGCCACTCATCCCCTACCCCGCCGCGCACGAATCCGGTGCACAGGTAGTAGTTGATGAACAAGGGTGCGGTACGCCCGGCGTCTGCCTTAGGCAGGTAGAGCTGGCCTGTGAAAGCCTGACCGTGATCGTCCTGCCACTGGAGCAACCTGATCTCCGGTCCATTGGCGATCGCATGGGCGAGTCCCACATTCGGGTCGAAGAGGACGTCCTGCATGCCCGATTCGAGATCGATCTGCACAAGGCGTGGTGGGCGGCGAGCATCTGCAGCCACGCAGACCAAATGATGCTGCGACAAGCCACATGGGCTGGACCGCGCTCGGCCTCCGCTGAGCAGTCCATCCGAGCTGGCAACCTCTGTGACCTGGTCATTCCGTACGTTCCACAAGAGTAGGGCTTGGCCCAACCCGCGAGCAGGGTCGGTCACCGTGTACACAACGTCGTCCGAGCCGGGTCGCCACTGGATGCCGGTGATCTGCCGGCCTACGCACAAGGCGGCGTCACAAACCTTGGGTGATTGCGCAGCGCCATGCAGTACCGACAACTGGACGTCCGGCTGCTCCAACAGACCGCGTCCGTCGCCCACACGCGTCAAGACGGCAGTGCGCGTGCCATCTGGCTCGCTCGCAGCTTGCCAGTGCGCGCCAGGCTTGGCGCCTGCTAAGACAGCGAGCGCGGGTCCGCCCGGACTCTCCACTCCCACACTGGGCCGCACCTCACCTGTCCCCACGTCGAGGGTCACCCAACGGCTCGTCGCGTCATGCAACAAAGAGACACGATCGAACCACTCCCCCAGGCGCTGGGTTGCGGGCCGTCCATCCACAGTGCCGGAACGGAACAAGTTCTGCCCCAACGGAACAGACGCATCGATCCGTATACCCCTGCTGTACTCGTCCGCCTCGGCCCGCAGCACGCGCTCGCGCTCGGCGCCGACTCGATAGTCGAGAAGGTGCCCGCTCGCATGGAGACGGAACTCCTGCACGTCTGCTGCGTCCTGCGTCACCGGAAACGCGCCGGAGCCGTCAGCCGCCGCGCGCCAGACATCGACGCGCCCGTCCAGCATGGCAAGGAAGTAGATCCATCGCCCATCTGGCGACCAC
Organism: Luteimonas fraxinea; assembly: GCF_021233355.1. Taxonomy (NCBI): domain Bacteria; kingdom Pseudomonadati; phylum Pseudomonadota; class Gammaproteobacteria; order Lysobacterales; family Lysobacteraceae; genus Luteimonas; species Luteimonas fraxinea. Next base: position 1,532,214 of record NZ_CP089507.1, read on the forward strand.
TGCACCAGCGGAGTCGAGACCTCTCCCGCCGAGTTCCGCGAGAGGGTTCCACAGCTCGCGACTCGCACCGGCGCAGCGCCGCCTTCCAACGACTGCACAAACCAGAAGCAGTCGTAGTCGTTCCGTTCGACCGACGCTTGCTCGGATCGAAACGCCAGCTGCCTTCCGCTGGGAGAGATCGTAGGTGCGGACAGATCCGTCACTTCGACCAAGCGTCTGGGCGAGAGCGCATTTCCTTCTGCGGAGACTGCCGCCGTAGATGTCACCGCCAACAAGACAGGCGCAGCAACGCGTAGCAACAACAAACGTGTGCGCGCGTGCGACGCAGTCCAACCCACGGTAAAGAGGCTGTCCATGACTCAGAAGTGCTTCGAGAGCGAAACGCTGACAAAGCGCCCGATTGCCGAATAATTGGTGGAATCGTACGCAGGGTGGATCCAGCTCGACGGCGTATGCAGCGGCGGATTTCGGTTGAAGATGTTCTGCGCATTGACCGCAAGCTCCGTGCCGGAGAACAGTCCGCTGGGCCGCTCGCTTGCATATCGCAGCGCGGCATCGAATGTGGTGAACGAGCCGGTCTTCTGCGCGCGTGCCGTGTCGGTCACGCCGCTTGTGTAGTTGCCAAAGAGCGAGGCTGAGACTGGGCCCTGCGACCAGGCAGTGCCAAAGCGGCCGTTCACGCGAGCAGGGTTGTAGAGGGTGCCGGACACATCAAACGCTGGCGCCAGCGGGCTGGTCTTCTGCGCAATGTCGAGCCAGGACACCGCGCCGCGCACGGTCAGTCTGCCGGGCCCCAGCGCGAATCCATAGGAGCCGGATAGATCAAGGCCTTCAATCTGCTGCTCGGCCACGTTGGTGTAGCCGTAACGCACGAGTGCAGCCACATCGCTCGGCACATACACCGCGCCGGTGGAGTTGTAGAAGTTTTCTACAGACGCGAGCACCTCATCCAACCGCTGACTGCTCGGTGCGTATTCCACGAAGGGCGCGTAGTTGGGATCCGCCAGGGCGCGAGCCGCGTTGGTGATCGGCTGCACCACACGATCGGTGTATGCGATCCGAAACCACGTGAGCTCGGCAAGCAGCCCCGGCACCGCATCCGGATGAAACGCGACTGACGCGGTCTGCGTGCGCGCCCGCTCGGCGTCCAGATCCCGGTTACCGCCGCCTTGAATCAGAACGGTCGCCTCGGGGGCGTACCCCGCGCCGCCCACGTAGGCAGCAGGCACCAGCTGCGCAAGCCGACTCGCATGCATTTGATACAGCGTAGGCGCCTTGAAGGAGCGCCCCCAGGATGCTTTGAGGGTGAAAGTGCTCCCGGGCGCGTAAAGCGCGCGCAGTCTGGGCGTCGTGACAGCACCGAAGCTGTCGTAGTCCTCGTGACGCAGCGCCGCGGTGAGCTCCAGGCGCGCGGCATCGGGTTTACCGGCCCCGCTGCCCATCAGCGGCACCCCCGCCTCCGCATACGCAAAACGACTTGCCTCTTCCGCATCCAGCGTCGTGCGACCCGTCAGGTGGTTGAGGTGCTGGAAGGCGTTGCGTCGGGTGCCCATGCCTGCCGCGAGGCGGATGTCGCCTGCCGGCAATGCGAACACCGGCCCCTCTGCGCCCACCTCATAGGAACGACTGTCGTTGCACAGACATTCGTCGATCCGCGGCACCACTGCAGCCGTCGCCAGGTCCACGCCAGTGTTCAAGTTTTCCAGATCATCGCGGCCATGCGTTGCGCCGAATGTCAGCGTCCAGTCACCGGGCAGAAAGATGTCCACGCCGGGTGCCAGGAAGCTGGCGCGGGTGTCGGGTGTCAGCCGGTTGTAGGACGCGGTGGTGGTCTCGTAGTAGTAGCTGTAGTCCTGGCTGCGCCGGGTTGCCAGCGCATCAAGCCGTAACTCCGCCGCGTCGCCTATCGCGTGATGCACGCTGAGCAACGCGCTTCTAAGTTCGCTTCCCGGATAGATGGATGTGGGCGAAGGCAGCTGCGCTGTGTAGGTGCGCTGATCTGCGCGAATGGGATCCACCGAGACGTCCTTGTACGTGAGGATTGCCCCACCCCGCTCCCATTGCGCACCTGCTGTCACTGCGTAGTCCCGCGTGCCCAGACCGCCTGCCGCGGAGCGGCCGTACCTTGTCCCCAGCGTGACGCCTTCGTAATCGCGCTTGAGGATCACGTTGCCCACGCCGCCTACGGCATCCGAACCGTAGATCGCCGATGCACCATCGGGCACGATCTCGATGCGTTCGACAGCCTCAACCGGGATGGCGCCAATGTCGACTGCCTGCACGTAACCGCCGTAAGACAGGCGCCGACCATTGAGCAGCGTCAATGTGGCGTCCGGGCCCAGGCCGCGCAGATTCAAGCTCGAGCCACCACTCAGATTCTGGTTGGCTAGGCCGCCAGCGCCCTGCGTGGCACCTGCCGCGACACCAGGGTTCTGCCCACCGCTGAAGTTCTGCGGCACGCTGCGAATCACTTCGCCGAGATCGGCGAAACCCTCTTCGCGGATGCGTTCGCTGCCGAGCGTGATCACCGGTGACGGTGTGGTGCCGCCGCGGATGCGGGTGCCGGTGACGGTGATCGTTTCGAGGTCGGTCGCGTTCGCGCCCTGTGATGTGCGGGCATCCGCGGATGCGGGTGCAACGCGGCGCTCGGGTTCCGCGTGTGCAGGCGCGATCACCACAGTGCCGTCGTCGGCTTGCCGGTATTCCAGCCCACTGCCCTGCAGCAGCCGGGCCATGGCCTCGCGCCAGTGCATGCGGCCCTGGACCGCCGGCCCCGGCCGGTTTGCCACCAGCGACGGCGGGTAGGTGATGCGAAGGCCGCTCTGCGCGCCGACGGCACCCAGCGAGGCATCAAGCGCGGTTGGCGGCAGGTCGAAGTGCTGCGCGTCCTGCGCTTCGTTCGCGACCTGTGCCGCCTCGCGTTGATCCGCGTCCTGCGCGGTGGCCAGGCTCGTTGCGCCGTTGGCGACGGCGAACAGGGCGATGGAGATGGCCCGACGTAACGTGTGTGTCCTCATGCTGATTCCTTTCGTCCTTTTCGATTGCCGATGCGATGAATGGATCTACCGCTCTCAAATCCGACTAAGCACTAGCTACATTTAATGTAGCTAGTGGTGCCGACACAAAGCCTCCCGCGCCAGCGGGCAACTCGTTGCTCAAAGACATCGCTCACCGCTGCGCCAACGGCGCAAGTCCCCCAGCAGTTCCGGTTGCTACATTTGTTGTAGCATACATGCTTGTGGCAGGAAAGCCATCCTGTAGCCATTGCAGCAACGGCTTCTAAGGGTCATGGCACTTCCTTCTACCAACGCGATGTTCTCTCGACGCCTGAAAGAGGCGCGCCTCGCATTGGGCATCTCTCAGAGAGAACTCGGCAGGAGGATTGGACTCTCGGAGGACGTGGTGTCTAGCAGAGTTACCCGATACGAGCTTGGTACATCTGAGCCAGACTTTGCCACTGCCGCCAAGTTGGCGAAGGAGCTCGGCGTGCCTCTGGCCTATCTTCTCGCCGATAGCGATGCGCTAGCTGAGGTCATCCTTGTGGTGGCAAGAATGACTGCATCAGAGCAGCGAAGAATAGCTGCAGAGCTGAAGGCCGGAACGAAGCGTTGAAGGAGCGTCAGCTCATCGCTTGAAGGACAGCAGGCGCACTGGCAACGAGTATGGAGAGCGCTGAGCTCTCAGCCCGACGCCTCATCTGGACCGTGCACTACGTCTTCCGGCGTAGCCGACGTCTGGAACTCTTCTTTAAGCCTAGCTGCTAGCTTGCGCCTCTCTCCGGCCGAGAGCGCCGCGAGGGAGAGAAGAATATCGGCCGTAGCTTCGTCTTCGGCCACCAGATATGCCATCGGCACGCGCAACGCCTGAGCCAACGTCTCAAGGCCATCCAGATCGACACCGCTGGCCTCGTTCTCGTAGCGGTTGACTCGACTACTGGCGCGCTTCTTAGTCAATCCCATCATCACACCCAACGCCCGTTGGCTCGGGATGCCCCTCAGATCCCGCGCTTGCTTGATGCGGGCAGAGAAGATGGCGCGAGGAGATTTTTTCGGCACGTGAACCGGCAATGGCAACTGGGATCGACAGCATGCCTCGCAAACTCCCGCTACGTCAGGCTCTTCATGAAATGTAGCACCTTCTGCTAGCTTCCCATGCTGAGCGGGGTGTAAGAGATTGTCTCTCCGTTTTCGAGAAGTGCACTGATAGCGGCTGTGGCTTCCCACAAGCAATTTTTAATGCGCCAGCAACGCGTGATCCCCGAGTCTCCTCGGGTAGCCGGACACGTGGGCCGAGGAATCGAGCACCTCGGCTGCTGGCGCCCATTCCTCTTCTTCCAGCACCAAACAGCACGCAAGGCTCGACAGTGCTTTAACTTGGAAAGCGAAGGGGTGCTGTGTCACGGGCGTATCAGCCCCCTATGACCTGATACCGATACCTGCATCGATGGCTGCCTGCGCGCGCATTTCGTGCCTCCGGCTTCTGCGGAAGCCCACATGAAGGTCCCGACATCGGCACCCGCGGCCCGCTGGTCATCGACGGAATGGAGACGATGTTAGCCGCCATGTACGCCGACGCAGTGCTTCGGCTGCCCGATTGGAGACACTTCCGCCGGCCGCCTAGTAAAGGTGCTGGCCGCTGCGCGCCATACGGTTCCAGCGCCTAACAAAGTTCACATGGTCAAAGTTCGCAAGATCAAACCGCATCGCGAGCTTGTGCAAAAGTGCGAATGACGGCAACGAGAAACTGTGGACGCGATTAGCACGCAGCCCCCGGCGCGACTTCAGATTGCGTGAGATTCGATGTACTCGCCCATGCCTGCCAGCTCAGACGAATCCGTTCACCAGCGCTCGGTCGTAACCTTCCCTTAGCTTCGTCAGCTTAAAGCCTTTGGGCGAGAACGGCGTTGCGACTGAGGCCCATTTCACTAGGTCAGCCTCGTCAAGCGTCAGCACCTGCTCGACCTCGTTCCACGCGTGGAGCTTCTTCCATTTGCCTTCGCGCCAAAGCTGCTGGGCACGGAGATGCCAAGGCACAGGGCCCTTCGCCAGCACCGCCGCGGGCAGCAGCGTGCGGATGAATGCCGCATCGAGCCGCAAGGACGATGATTCAATACGCGTCCAACACCCCTCGCGCTTCACCCACTCCGTGATGAGGCGGTTACGCACCTGCTCGAGCGGTATGTCCTTGAGGAGTGGCTGCACGAGCTCGGCCAAGCGCAGCGCTTCATCGATGAACTCGGGGGCTGCGCGCTGCGATCGCCAGATCGCCTCATAGTCTGGCTCCATATCAAGTTCGCTCATCCGCTGGCTCATCAATGCCAGTGTGTAAGTCGACAATGGCCGCAGGATCGAGCCGCCATACCATGGCTGCTTCGGGATCAGGGCATCGAGAGAGCGGGTGAGGATGGCGCGGCCCACGATGCGCCTGAAGTAGGCAGCATCAAACTTCTCGGGGTTCTGGTCCCATAACTGCGTAATTGTCTTGCCAAACGCCGCGATGTTCTTCTGGGCGCCTGCGCTTACCAAGTGCGGCTGGCAGGCAAACGTCATCTCATAGCGCGCTACATCGGTCTTCGTCAGCAACTGGGACTTTGGATTGAGCATCTGCCAGACCTTTAGTGCAGTCCCGGTGCGGCGGCGCTGCTCGACCCTGTAGCCTCCCGTGGTGCGCTCAAAATACCAGTAGCCGCCCAGTCCGTTAGCACCGCCAGCGGCAAGCGTCTCGCGCGACTGTATTTCGAGGCGCTTGAAATATGGATGGCCGGCGAAGAGGTCGGATGCCGAAACCGCATTCTGCGCGTTGGCGTAGCGCGCGATGTTATGCACGGCGTCGTCAAATCCCTCCTCTGCCAGACGCGATAGCTTCATCTGGACCTGCACCTTCGACAGGTCCACCCCCGCCTTGTGCGCCCAAAAGAGCGACGCCGTCGTCTGCCCGCCGTTGACGACTTGCAGGCCTGTGGCCGCCACGATCTCGGTATCGCCCTCTTCTGTGCGCGCAAGTTCGATATCGGCGGCCGTTGCCGTCAGGCCGTTGTTGAAGGCGAAGAACATTTCTGGCTGTGTGCGCAGGGTTTCCCTGATCCCCTTGTTGACCTTGCGCCCCTCACCCAGGAATGCCCGCACATTCTGTTCGAGGATGCGCCCACCAAAACGGTCGTAGAGCCCTGCAAGCACGCCGCCAGGGATCACACACATATAGGAGGTGTAGCGCCCATCCGGATCCGATCCAGCGGCAAGCGCCGGCACCCCCCGCCCATACTCCGACAGGAAATCGATGCGTATGTCTTCACGCCCCTTGCTGGATGCCTCGACGCGCGCCATGCGCGTGATGTCCCAGAGCTGCACCTCGATCTCGGCTGTGCCCAAGCGCAGATCGAATGTCTTTGAGGTCTGCGCACCCAGCGGACGGTCAGACACAAGATAGATGTAGACCTTTGAGAACTCTTCGCCGGTAGCGAATGCAAAGAGCTCCCGCGAGAAGGAATGGGCATCGCTGCTCTCATCCCAGCGGTCTGAGAGCCGTTCGTGCACGCTGCCTTCCAGGAACCTGTAAGCACCTTGGACAAGTCGACGCGCCTCCTCCGTCATGATCGGTTCGGGAAAGTCGGCGCCCGACCATTCCGCGATGATCAGGTTCACCACGCCGTCCGAAGGCGAAAACGAGTAGGCGTCGACTTGCACGAGCCCACCCTTCGCACTGACGGTATGCGCCCGACAGAGGTGATATTCAGTAAGTTCTTCGGCGCTTTCGAGAAGCGAGCAGGCTCGGTCAATAAAGCGGGTTCGACTGTAGTCGCCCTCGGCCTGTCCTTCAGCGTGGATCTCGCCAAGAAGCGTTTCGCGATAGCGCAGGGTGTCCTCGTCCATACCTAACCCAACAGTCTCGCGATGGTGGAATAAGGCTCGACCTCGAAATCGCCAAGACCCGTCAAATCGAGCAAATAGGAAGCCCCGAGCACGCGCATGTCCGTTGTCGATCGCACAAGGCGCGGAAACTGCCGCTCGACATGAAATGCGCGCACGGCGCCAATACGGTAGCGCTGTCCGTTGTAGCGGTCGGAGCGCGTGTAGTCCCGCCGCAGCAACGACATGCGAAGCCGCGCCTCCCAAGCAGCACCAGCCTCGTTGGCTTGGCCATTTAGCCCGTCCACCACATCGTTGAGGGACCCACCCTCCATGTCAGGGATGAATTCGACGACCAAGAGAACCAACGGGATGCCTGCCGCTTCCAGCTGGTCGAGCGAGGAGATGGACACCTGCTGACAGCTGCCCGCAAGTCTAGCCTTGACCTCGACAAGCCCAAGAGGAAGTGCGAAGTCCTGTGGATGATCGTCGGGGGCAACGTAAGCACTGATACCAGCAGCTACGCCGCGACGCGCCGCAATCTGGTCTAGGAACCACAGTTCCCCCATGAGACCCCGCACCTGCTGCGTAGTCAGATCATTGCTTCGTCCCTCGGCGAGCATCGCTTGCCAGTGATCGAGGCGACGAAAGATCGCTGCGGTGGCGTGCGATGTGTCGACCGCACGACTAGATGCCTCAATGATGTCCCTGCACATCAAATCGAAAACTTCATGGTGCGTCTCGTCGCTGAGATAGAGCGCTACTGACAACGACGGCGCGTCCCCTATCTCGACCACAATGCCCTCCAGCAGGGGTCGCTCGGTTGGCAACTGCTCCGCATGGGCATGCTTGAACAGAACTCCTCTCGCGCCATCATGTCGGCGTGTCCAGTAGACGGCCAGCGGATGGTCCTCGGCAATTCGATGGCCAACCAGATGATCGGCGGGCTCAATGCGCGCCCAGGGATCCTCATGCATCGGCTGGCGCCTCTTCGTCGTCGTCCTCGTCCACGCTGTTGCCGAACAGCTCCCGGTAAGCGACCAGATTTGCTGCGTAGGTCACTAGCTCTTCCTTCTGACCGGAAGGAAGATCGGGAAAGCTCAGACCATAGGCAGCGTGGATCGCCCCTGGCGTGTCAGGCTTGGTGTCTGGGTCACGATGGTGGACGCGCAGCAGGTGCAACATCAAAAGAGGCCGCGAACGCTGTGCGCGGTACGCCTTATCAGGGACATTGATGTCCGAGCCGTGAGCCTTGATTGCTTCTCTGATCTGAAGCGGGTTCAGTCCGACCTTCTCAGCTCCCCTAGACGCCACTCGACGCTTTGTTCCGGACACCAGAAGCGCGTTTCTCCGATCATGTACAAAACGCTTCTGCGCGCCAACCGCTATTCCATGAACATCCAGGACCTCATCGCCAATCGCTCGACTGCTTGAGTAAAGCGCGATGTCCCACTCTGCGAAACCACGCTTGCGGATGTAGTCCGAGAGCGGTGAGGCCTGCATCTCAAGCAAACCCGGATGCACCCCGAACGACGCGATGAAATCGAGCACATGCTCTGTCGGGATGGAACGGAAAATCTGCGTCGGGAGAACTCGCTCCTCTCCTGTCGCCTCGGACGGACCAAGGCTCTGCGCAGCCCTCACAACCCTTTCCAACGCAGCCATATTGCCAGTGCGTGATGACTCGGCCGACAGCAGCACCGATGTTTCGACCATCGAGTTGGCGAGCCCCACTTGTCGCACCATGTCTTTCGCGGTGCGCATCTTGTCCTTGGCCGTGATCATCAAAGTGCCGGGATGACTGCGCACCGCAAAGCCAAAATCCATTGGCGTCAGACCATTGAGCTCCATTCGCCGGATTTCGTCTCGGAGTTCATCAGTTGCGCCCGCGATAAAGCCATACCAGTCACTGGCGTCCTCTCGCAGGAACAATCGGCAGAGATCCCTGAAGCCGTCGCGGTAGCCAAACCACCGCCCCATCTGCAAAAGCGTGTCATACATCTGGGTGTTGCGAAGGAAATAGCTGACCGTCAACCCCTCCAGGGTAAAACCCCGGGAGAGCGAGTTGCCACCTACCGCTATTACATTGAGACCCGTTTCGGCGTGGGCTCTGTAATCTAGTTTGCCAGACTGTTTCGAGGCGTTGACCTGCACGACTGACATGCTGGCAGCTGCTCGATGCAGCTCACTCTGAATTGCAGCCCAAGCCTCGTCCGCATGGGCGTAATGCTTTTGCCATGTCTTGTGCAAGGAATGCATGGACGGGTCCCGCAACGCAATTTCGACCGGTAACGCGTAGCGGTTCTGGATCGATGCCTTCATACCGGTCAGATGCTGATCAATCTCGCGCGCAACATCACCTTGGACGCATGTGAAGCGCGAAACATTGACCAGCATGGAGTGATGCTTGGCCCCCTGACCACGGAGGAACCGGATAGCTTTAGAAAGCACGAAGCAGTCGATCGCTTCGATGAGGGTTTCGTGCAACCCTTCGACGGTCCAGGTGATCTTGTGTGTCGTCGGAAGCCAGTCTTCGGTTCCTTCAAGGTCAACCGTCAACCAGTCCGCGTCGTCGGACAGAAAGTAGTCGTGCGCGCCAACATAGTTCGAAGGAGCGTCAAGCCCAACGATGAAGTCGCGAGGAAAAAGATCTTTTCCTTGGCCATCGGTCTCTTGATCAGGGTCAATGAAAATGTTGGCGAACGGTGTAGCCGTGTAACCAATATAGGCATTTCGCGCCGAGAGGTTCAAAAGCTCCCGAATCAGGCGATTGATGGTCCTCGGTGCCTCAGGATCCTTTGAGGTGTTGACGGATGCGTTGTCTGCCTCGTCATCGATGACGAGCATAGGCAGTGTCAACCCGCCACTTTCGGTGCTGGTCCCGCGGATCCAGTCGATGAGGTTCCGCAGGATCGCGGGGTTCTTCTTGATAACGAGGATAACGGGCTCACGGCTGTTCTGGATCGGGATGCCTAGCCCTTCAGCTCTCGGCCTGCTGAAATCTGTTGCCCGGCTCGTGTAGGCGGTCGCGGTAAATCCCGGGGCAAGGCCACCGACTCCCACCTTGGCTGCGTTGGCCTGCTTAGAGAGTAATTGATCGCTGTCGCGCCCTACGAACCCAAAGTCGACCCGCTCCTGTGTTTGCGAGCGCAGGTTGTTGTGCACGCCCGCAATCAGGATGACGACGCGGTAACCGGCGTCCGCCGCCTTGTTGATGACGCCCAGGTAATTCGCAGTCTTTCCGCTCTGCACATGCCCGACGACCAGACCGCGTCGCGACCAAGCCCCCTCGATCTTCGGGTCGCCCGCCAGGTCTACGATCGTGTCTGTAATCTCGCTGACCTTGTTGACCACCGGCTCGCCCAAGCCCTCAGCAATCAGGTAGCGGCGGTAGCGGTCCCAATAGCGAAACTCGATCTCGTGCTTTCTTGCACGCAACCAAGGCCGGTGACCAGTTGCTTGGATCGTGTGCGAGCTTCCGAGCACAACCTTGAACTCGCGCTCGATCTGCTGAGCTGCCTCGCGAATGTCATTTTGTGTGGGTGGAGGGCTCAGAAACGGAAGTGCGGCCAGCTCGCGCACACGATCTTGAATTTGTTCCGGGGTTTGCGCGGCTTGCTGCGCCATGGCGGTGCGTGCAAGGCCAAGAAGCTGCTCGTGAGGCATGAATCGTCCTTGTGTCAGGTCTCAATGCGTCGCAGTTGCTCAAGAACGGTGCGCGCGGTGGACTGGGCGGTAAAGATCGGAGTGGCGAGAATTGCTTCTGCGACGGCTGCTGGCAGAGTGTCCTGCCCAGGCGCCATGGCCTCGACGAAGGCCGCAAGGAGCTGTTCAAGCTCGCTTGCGTCCATGTCCTGCTGGCGGACCGTTTCCGGACTGCCAGCTACATCAGCGAAAAGGGCTTCCAGCGGCAGCGTGGTTTCGATCGCAATGAGAAGCGGCTCAACGCTGGCTCGCGTACCAGCCGCCTTTTGCAACGACTCGATCAGCGGATGCTCACGACGCACCTCGTAACGCACAGCGCCGCGTTCCTCTACGCGCGCCCACATCGGCAGTCCTGCTGACGCCGCCTCCCGCACGCCGCGGTAGGTGTAGGGTCTCTTGGCTGCTTCTGTCATACGGCGGACAAGTGGCCGCAGTCGTTCACGGATGATGGACGGCGTACGCACGCGCGACTTGCGCACATCGATGCTCCACTGGGCATCAAGTGAAGTCGGCACATCAACTCGCACCCGCAACAGCTTTGTAAGTTCGGCTTTTCGGGCCAGTCCAAAAGCCAGGTGCCCCCGGCAATCAAGCGACGCGCTCGGTAGACATAGAGCCCCTGTGTCTGCACGAGGCTCTCACCAAGTTCAAGTTCGGCGAGCTGTGTCAAGGTCAATCGCTTCTGGTGGGGAAGCGTGAATGCCTGAACGACGACATCGCTTCCGCCGTGGCTCAGAATTTCGACCTCGTGCGCCTCCGACTGGGGCTCGCCGAGGCGGGCGAATGGATCAAGAGCATCGACCGGCGCTTCGTTCACCGTCATCCGCACAGGAGACACTCCATCGCGGGGCTCTGGCGCAATGAAGCGATGGAAGGTCAGGGCAAGATGCCGCTGTGCAGTGGCAAACATTTCGTTGAGAGCCGCATATGCGTGCTCGGGCCGAGAGCCTACGGCGTCGAGACGATCGAGCTTCTGCCAGAGCACGAGTGTCCCATCGCCTGCCATCTGGTCGATCATCGGTAGCGCAGCAATCTCGGCATCCCCGAGGCACTGGAGCAACCAATCATCGGTCTCTATAACCCGATCGAGGTCCCAGCGGCGAGCCGCCCAGACACCATCCACTCGCGAGGCCACCGTCAGGCGTCGGCACTGAGAGAACGAGGCAGTCTTCATGCCCAAGCCGAAGCGGCCCAGATCGCCAGCCTCACGGATCTCGCGAGGGCTGCGACTGCCATGGCGCATGGCGGCAGTCAGTTCAGCCGGCCTCATGCCTCGGCCGTTGTCCACAATGGCGAGAAACGGGCTTTCATCCGGATCGAGATCGTTGAGGATCCGGATCTCAGTCGCGGCTGCTGAGATGCAGTTGTCGACGATATCAGCCAAGGCACTCTCAAAGGAGTAGCCGATGTCCCGCATTGACTCCAGCAACCTTGCTGCGCTCGGCCGCAGCGTCAGTTCACTGCCTTCCATAGTCCCCACCCACCTTGGTCCATCCGCTTTTCGGCTCGCAACACGCGCATGCAACTGTATTTTCTTCAGGGATCAGCTGCGGGAGGAGGCCAGCCGATCCGCCCTCCTTGTCGTAAACTGGCTTCCGTAAGCTACACGCTACCGCGGTCAATCGCACCGTGTAAAAATCTTTGACATTGGCCTCTCGCGCCTGCGATCTTCCCGCGCCCAAGCGCCCCGATATTGGATTTGATCCGTGCCTGCAATTCCCGTCGTAGACATTTTCGCGGGTGCCGGCGGCCTCGGCGAGGGCTTCGCTGCCTTCGGACGAGAGCGCTCGTCTAGAGCTTTCGATCTGATGGCGTCCGCGGAGATGGATGTCCACGCAGCGCAGACATTGCGAACTCGTGCTTTCTTCCGCCAGTTTCGGCCAGCAGAGGTGCCAGAGAGCTACTACCACTACGCAGCTGGACAGACGCCGCAGCCTTGGACTCAGGCAACCCGGTCCCAATGGGATGCCGCCTGTCATGAGGTCATGCAATTGAGGTTGGGCGATCCAGAGCACGACGAAATGCTGCGCGGACGTATACGGACTGTTTCGGCCGAGGCCGAGCACCGCGGCACGCCGTGGGTGCTCGTGGGCGGCCCGCCGTGCCAGGCATTTTCCCTCATTGGGCGGGCGCGCAACCGCGGGAAGGCGGGCTATGTGCCCGAAGACGATGAACGGCACTACCTCTACCAGCATTACCTGACTATCCTCGCCAAGTTCCGCCCTGCCGTTTTCGTACTGGAAAATGTAAAGGGCATGCTGTCGTCCAAGTTGGCAGGACAGAGCGTCTTTAGCGAGATGTTCGAAGGCTTGCAGCGGCCGGGCGGCCCCCGCGGCCCCCGCTATCACATAGAGCCCCTTGTCCAGTCGCTCGGCGACGGCAGGAACTGGGAACCTCGTGATTTCGTTGTTCATGCCGAAGCACTCGGACTGCCGCAGGCGCGTCATCGCGTCATCCTGATCGGCGTCCTTGATGGTGCTGCGCGTCCAATTTCGGCACTTCAGCCGCAGCAAGAGCGCTATACGGTTGCCGACATGACCAGCGGCTTGCCGCGCTTGAGGAGCAATCTGACCGATACGTCTTTTAACTCTTGGCCAAAGTTCTCGCACAAGTTACTGCGCAACTGCGCGAGCTACTCGCGATCGCTCCACAAGCCTACGGCCGAGCGTTTGAGGCAGCTTGCCGACGAGGCCCTGCAGGGCGACGACATTGGACCAGGCGAGCGCTGGCTGGAGGGCAAGACGAATTGCAAGATGCCCGCGCACTTGGAAAAATTCATTAGTGATCCACGCCTCAATGGCGTGATCAACCACCAAGCGCGCGCACACATGGCAAGCGACCTGATGCGCTACGGATTTGCAGCTGCGTTCACCGCAGAGAACGGTCGCTCACCACGAGGTTGCAACGAGTTTCCGAGCCAGCTTCATCCTATGCATCGCAGTTGGTTCGAGAACAATCGCTTCGTAGACCGTTTTAAGGTCCAGCGTAGCGACGCTCCGTCATCAACGGTGACCAGTCACATTGCCAAGGATGGGCATTACTACATCCATCCGGATGCACTCCAGCTGCGAAGCCTCACTGTGCGCGAGGCAGCCCGTCTCCAGACCTTTCCCGACAACTACATCTTCGAGGGACCAGCAGGTAGCCAGCGGCGGCAGGTCGGTAACGCTGTGCCTCCGTGGCTGGGGCATCAGATCGCGGGCGTTGTCCAGGAGGCACTGTCGTAAGCCGCCGCTGGCGCTAACCCGGTCCGAGTTCCAGCTTCTGCTGTGCGGACCGAATGAATGAGGATAGGCGACTAAGCGTTACCTCTGGCTCCTTGCGTAGTGCGCACTCCCAGATCACTGCTATGCGCCAACCTGCTTTTTCCAGTTTGCCTATTGCCTCATGGTCGCGCTCAGAGTTTCGCCTGATCTTGCCTTCCCAGAATTCGGGTCGCGTTTTAGGCAGGCGAAAGTAAGAACATCCTTGATGACCGTGCCAGAAACACCCGTGGGCGAACACAACTACATTCCATCGCGGCAGAACAATGTCGGGACGGCCAGGCAGATCGCGTCGGAACAATCGAAAGCGAAATCCGTCTGCGTGCAGCCAACGCCGGATGGTCAACTCTGGCCTCGTATTCTTTCCCCGAATCCCCGCCATCATGCGCGAGCGGGTCTCTGGACTTATTTTCTCAGTCATGTACGCGCCTGAAAGAGTGCGATGCAGCGACACGCTTGTTTATGACGATCAATAGCATTGCGCATCTTTGGTACGACCTGACCACAAAGGTATCGCAGCAGATCATCGAAGTGAGGTGCCCATGGAACGGATCAAGATCGCACCCTGACGTCATCTTCAGCGAGCGCGTCGTTGGTCGATAATCGAATCCGTCACTTTGCGCTCTTACGCACGCGAAACTAGCATCTTAAGCTTCCCGACCTTACTCAAATTTTGACTACTGACGGGAGCTCAAAGTTAACCTGGCACCGTTAGCTACATGAAGATGGTTGGTGTGACGACCGCAGAAAAGCGCTCAGCGTTGATGTCCCGAGTCAGCTGAAATAATACCGCGCCCGGCTTCGAGCTCCGAAGTCCGCTTTGGCGACAGGGGCTCAGGTATCGATTGCATAGCTGCAAACCTCTTGGCAATCCTGACTTGCTCTTTCTTGGTAGAAAGGTCGCCGTTTTTGTATACGGTTGCTCTGACATCTACATGAAAGATGCCCGCGCTTACGACTCCCAGTGACTCGGCGATAATTTTTGGGATGCAAAGTTGCAACTCAACCACGAAAGGGACGCGCATGCTACGCACGCATTCATCGAACTGGAATGGCGAATTGTTGTTTGGAAATGCGCAGTAAGTGCGTCCGTCGAAGCGGCTGCAAACGAGATAGTGCAATGGATCGACACAAGCACTGTTCACATCTCAATCGAAGCAATAGATCGACCTCGTAATATCTACTAGCACCGACCAGCGCGAGGCGCCAGCTTAGCGGTAAACTCAGTATCAAAAATTATAAAACCTAGTTAGCGCGTGAAATTCAATTCCTCTCACAGCGTAATTATCCAAGGCGGCCGTGCTCTGAAGCTACTCCCGCCTCATCTCAAAAACAATTATGTCGTGAAAGATTACCGAAATGTAAGTTATTAACGGCCTCGACAGAACCTGAAAGAATGTCTCCGCGTCGACAATTCCCGATTGCTTTATGTTGTCGCCGCGTCCACTCATCTGATGAAAGTACCTATTTCTAGTGCTCAACAAAAGCGAATGCAGGTCTGAAAACTTTACCGATATCCTCTCGTTCTCTATTGTGCTTACTGTTACATCGTCTTCATTCCACTTTAGCAAATGATTTTTTACCAAGCTGAACTGTTTGCGCCTGATGTCTTCAGAACCGATAAAGTTGAAATCCAGCGTCGCATTTCGTTCGTCTTCAGAGTAGAAAGCTTGCAAGAAGTTTTTGAAAAATGCCAATTCCCCAGCAGAGGATCCATCCGCCTTCTTATCTGAAATCCAATCCTTGAGCTTGCCGAATGATCCTATGTAGTCACTGGTTTTGGATGCGTAGATCAATGGAAAGGCATATGAAATTCTTTCGTATGCTCTATAAGCGTGAAGAAACGACAAAACCCCGAGTCGCTGCTCTGCTGCACTACAAGCCACTGACATCTCGTCAAGGAAATCGCGATAGAAAACCCTATTTCTAGAAGGGGACCCCATAAAATGGTTCTGATAGTCAACGGACGACAACCCCTCCTGATAATGATCCAAGAAAGAGAGATCAACCCGCTCATTCTTTATCTCTGGCGACTCTAAGAAATTCGTCTCAACCGCTACCCTCACCCCCGTATGAGTGTTGGTTACCTCACAGGTACCGAGAAGCAGTCTGATGCATGCAGCTTCGGGCCGGATTTCTGGAGAGAACTCAAACTGCGTCAGACCTTGAGCTGAAAAATTCTCACGATCTTCAAGAATGATGCTCATCGACATTATGTTGCCGTCTCGTCGTTGCACCATTCAATAAGATTGCCCACGCTGAATTTTTTAAGGACGTTGATTGACTTTATGTATTTGAAGGAAAGCTCTCTTCTGTACTTTCCTAAGTTGACCTTCGATGCATTGATTGCTTTGAATGCTTCATCGAATTTCTCGCAAAGCGTTCCAAACTCTTCTGCGTTTGTTCCCTGAAGCTCATCATAAGAGTGCTTAACACCCACACAGAATCCAACGATATTGTTCTGTGCTTTTAGCCAGTTTTTGGCGGGCGCGTTTTCAGCGAACCGATCAATCATCTCTAGGACAGACTGAAACTGGACGCCCTCAACGGGACCAGCCTGCATTATTTTTGAGATGATTAATTCATCCATCTTCTCCGCGATAATCCGGTTATTATCGTTGTGCAAATTTTCGGTTAAGAAAGCCAGATAACCTTTGGATATGTCACCAAGATTGAAGGCTCCTCGGACGACGCGCTCCGATCTTTCCTTTTCAGTCTGAACGTCTACGCTGAGCTCACGAAAATCAAATAGCTCTTGCGTAAGAACCTCGATCTGATGCCTTGGGCTCATTGGCTTCTGGCCGTTGTTCAAAGTGATCATTCGATATAGAAGCATATCCTTTTTGTCTGCAATAACTATCGAGACATAAAGGCGACGTTCTCCGTCAAAACCTGGGTCTTCACTCACGGCCTTCAGGTTATTAAGCCGCTGCATTCCGTCTAAGATGTATCCGTTTGCTAGATTTTCGTTTATATAGCTTTTGAAATCAAAATCTAAAGAGAATTTGTCTTCGGGATCAACGATAGCCACCGTTATTGGCGGCATTATGCATCCGCCAAGGATGTCGCGACGCAGTCGCTCGTAGAATGCAGGGCTTTGTATCTTCCTTTGGGCTTCAAACCTGTCCACCAGAGGAAAAAGGACTTGTAGTGCATGCCGATAGTCACAACACCCCGTGAGCACCCAACTAGAAATCACTTCGTCTTTATCAATGCTGCTGATTTCAATCATTTGAATCACCAATTAAATAGGTGGCTTGCCCTCTAGGCCTAAGCCATGCAGCGCCGAACTTTCAGAAGGCCGCCGTTCTAGAGGCTAACGTGTTAGGCGAACCATAATGCAAAACAAAGAAAAAAAAGGGCGGCAAGAGCCGCCCTTCAAACGCTTAACCTAAGACCTCAAACCCCAACCGGATTCGCCTTCTCCGGATCGATCTTGTACAGCTTGATCGCCCGGGCGACATCTTTGCCGGTCATCTTGCCGTCCTTCATCAGGCCCTCGATCGCAGCCTGGGCGATGTAGTAACGGTCCACCTCGAAGTGACGGCGCAGGTTGGCGCGGGTGTCCGAGCGGCCGAAGCCGTCGGTGCCGAGCACGGTGTACGTGGCCGGGACGAACGCGCGGATCTGATCGGCGAACGCACGGACGTAGTCCGTGGCGGCGATGACCGGGCCCTGGCGGCCTTCGAGCAACTGGGTGACGTAGGCCTTGCGCGGGGTCTTGGCTTCGGGGTTGAAGCGGTTCCAGCGCTCGGCATCCCAACCGTCGCGACGCAGCTCGGTGAAGCTGGGGCAGGACCAGATGTCGGCGGTGACACCGAAGTCCTTGTCCAGCAGCTCGGCGGCGGCGATGGCTTCGCGCAGGATGGTGCCCGAGCCCAGCAGCTGCACGCGCAGTTCGCCCTTCTTGGCCTTGCCGGCATCCTTGAGCAGGTACATGCCCTTGATGACGCCCTCGGCCGCGCCTTCGGGCAGCGCCGGGTGGCTGTAGTTCTCGTTCATCAGGGTGAGATAGAAGAACTCGTCTTCCTGCTGGTCGAGCATGCGCTGCATGCCGTAGTGCAGGATCACCGCCACTTCGCCGGCGAAGGTCGGGTCGTAGGCGCGGCAGTTCGGGATGGCACCGGCCAGCAGGTGGCTGTGGCCGTCCTCGTGCTGCAGGCCTTCGCCGTTGAGCGTGGTGCGGCCGGCGGTGGCGCCGAGCAGGAAGCCGCGGGCGCGCATGTCGGCGGCCTGCCACGCGGAGTCGCCGATGCGCTGGAAGCCGAACATCGAGTAGTAGATGTAGAACGGCAGCATCGGCACGTCGTTGGTGCTGTAGCTGGTCGCCGCGGCCATCCAGCTGGAGAACGCGCCGGCTTCGGTGATGCCTTCTTCCAGCACCTGTCCGGCCGCGTCTTCGCGGTAGTACGAGAGCTGGTCACGGTCGACCGGCTTGTACTTCTGGCCCTGCGGGGCGTAGATGCCCAGCTGGCGGAACAGGCCTTCCATGCCGAAGGTGCGGGCTTCGTCGGCGACGATCGGCACGACGCGCGGGCCCACCTGCTTATCGCGCAGGATGATCGACAGCGACTGCACGAACGCCATGGTGGTGCTGATCGAACGCTCGCCGGTGTCCTGCATCAGGCGGTCGAACACCTTGAGCTCCGGCGCTTTCAGCGTCTCGGTGCTCTTGCGGCGACGCTGCGGCAGGAAGCCGCCCAGCGCCTGGCGGCGCTCGAGCATGTACTGCACTTCCTCGGAATCCTTGCCCGGGTGATAGAACGGGATTTCGCCGTCCTTGAGCGCCGCATCGGACACCGGAATCTTGAAGCGGTCGCGGAAGGTGCGCACGGCTTCGTCGTCGAGCTTCTTGGTGTTGTGGGTCGGGTTGAGTGCCTCACCGGCGCTGCCCAGGCCGTAGCCCTTGACCGTCTTGGCGAGGATGACCGTGGGCTGGCCCTTGGTGTCCATCGCGTTCTGGTAGGCGGCGAAGACCTTGTGCGGATCGTGACCGCCACGGTTGAGGCGCCAGATGTCGTCGTCGCTGAGGTTGGCGACGAGGTTCGCGGTTTCGGGGTACTTGCCGAAGAAGTTCTCGCGCGTGTACGCGCCGCCGAACGCCTTGCAGTTCTGGTACTCGCCGTCGACGGTCTCCATCATCAGCTTCTTGAGCATGCCGTCCTTGTCCTTGGCAAGAAGCGGATCCCAGTAGCTGCCCCAGACGGTCTTGACGACGTTCCAGCCGGCGCCGCGGAAGCCGCCTTCCAGTTCCTGGATGATCTTGCCGTTGCCGCGCACCGGGCCGTCGAGGCGCTGCAGGTTGCAGTTGATGACGAAGACCAGGTTGTCGAGGCCTTCCCGGCCGGCGACCGAGATCGCGCCGAGGCTTTCCGGCTCGTCCGTCTCGCCGTCGCCCATGAAACACCACACCTTGCGGTCGGACTTCGGCATCAGGCCGCGGGCTTCGAGGTACTTCCAGTAGCGCGCCTGGTAGATGGCGGCGATCGGACCCAGGCCCATCGAGACCGTCGGCACCTGCCAGTAATCGGGCATCAGCCAGGGGTGCGGATAGGACGAGATGCCCTGGCCGTCGACTTCCATGCGGAAATGGTCGAGCTGGGTCTCGGTGAAGCGGCCTTCGAGGAACGAGCGCGCGTAGATGCCCGGCGAGCTGTGGCCCTGGGTTGCGATGACGTCGCCCGGGTGATCGGCCGACGGCGCGCGGAAGAAATGGTTGAAGCCCACGTCGTACAGCGTGGCCGACGAGGCGAAGCTGGCGATGTGGCCGCCCAGATCCCCGGGCTTGCGGTTCGCACGCACCACCATCGCCATCGCGTTCCAGCGGATGATGGAGCGGATGCGCCACTCCAGCTCAGAATTGCCCGGCATCTTCGGCTCGAGATGCGTGGGGATGGTGTTGACGTATTCGGTGGTCGGCGCGAACGGCAGATGCGCACCGGCGCGGCGCGTCAGCTCGACCATGTTCTCGAGCAGCTGGTGGGCGCGTTCCGGACCGCCGACGTCGATGACCGCTTTGAGCGACTCGACCCACTCGCGGGTCTCGGTCGGATCGGGGTCGTTCTGCAGGACGTCGTTCAGCCAGTTCATTCTGTGCTCCAGCGCGGCGCGCATGCCCGCGTCTCATGGGGGTCGTTCGGACCCTGAATTCTAACAGGGGGACGCGACTGACACCGGACGCCAGCGGACGGTCCGCGTTGCCAGCGCCGGGGCCAACCCCCATGATCCCGTGTTCAGGGGTGGATGCGGCATCATGCGCGACCGCTCCGTCCGCGCGAGACGCCCGCCCCGATGCCGCACACCGCACCTGCTCCTTCCCTGCTGAGCCGCTGGCGCCTGCCCGCGCTGGGCATTGCGATCGTGGCCATCGTGGTGGGGCCGTTCCTGATCATGCGGGCGGCGATCAGCGAAGCGGACTACGCGACCGAGAAGGTGCTGCACACCCGCGAGGTGGAATCGCTGATGCAGACGGTGAACGCCGATGCACGCAGCCTCGAAGCAGCGGCCATGACCCGCGCCCGCGGCATCGACAGCCCGCTTCTGCGCCAGCGCATCGACGACGCCAATGCGCGGGTGCTGCCGAACGTGGACGCGGTGCTGGCGCTGACCCGCGACAACCCGGAACAGCAGGCGCGCCTGGGCGCACTGCGCAGCAATCTGGAACAGCGCCTGGCGCGGATCGCCGAAGTCACCCGCGCGGCCGAGTCGGCGACCGACGACCAGATCGACAACATGGTGGTGCTCAATCCCATCCAGCGGCTGATCATGGACATCGTGGCCGACGAGCAGCGTCTGCTCGAAGCCCGCAAGGACCGTGCGTATCGCGCCGACCGCAACGCCGACATCGCCCGCTGGACGTCGATGCTTGTGCAGCTGGCCCTGCTGCTGGGCGCGAGCTATTTCGCGCTGCGCGAGCAGAGCGGTCGCCGCCAGGCCGAAGGGCTGGCCGCGCGGGCGAGTAACCGTTCGGCGCTGGTGCTCGACAGCGTGCGCGAGCCGATCGTGCTGATCGACCGCGACCAGCGCGTGGTGATGCACAACGCCGCGTTCGCCGAACTCTATGGCGTGGAAGGCGGCGAGATCCGCGGCGAGCGGCTGGCGGAGATCGGCGAAGGTGCGTGGGACAACGCGGAAACGCTGCGCCGCTTGCATGACGTGCTGGCCCGCGACCGCGAGCTGTGGGACCACCGCCTCAACCAGAGCACGGTCGACGGCATCGAACGCACCATGCTGATCAACGCGCGGCGCATGCCGCTGCCCGACCGCGAAGATGCGGTGGTGCTGGTGACCGCGTCCGACGTGACCGCGCAGACGATCAGCGAACGCCAGATCCGCGAGCTCAACCAGCAGCTCGAAGGCAAGGTGGAACAGATTTCCGACGTCAACCGCGAACTGGAGGCCTTCAGCTATTCGGTGTCGCACGATCTGCGTGCGCCTTTGCGCCACATCGCCGGCTTCGCCGACAAGCTGGGCCGGCACCTGGGCACCGAGGTCGACGAGAAGACCACGCATTACCTCGGTGTCATCGGGGGTTCGGCGCGGCGCATGTCGGCGCTGATCGATGACCTGCTGGTGTATTCGCGCCTGGGCCGCAGCGCGCTGCGCCTGCAGAGCGTGGACCTGCAGTCGATGGTCGCCGACACCCGCGCGATGCTCGATTCGAACGCGGCGTCGGAATATCCCGGCCATCGCATCGAGTGGACGATCACGCCGCTGCCGATCATCGTCGGCGATGAGAACATGCTGCGGCAGGTGTGGCTCAACCTGCTGGGCAACGCGGTCAAGTACAGCACCGGCAGCGAGCCGGCGCAGATCGAAGTGGACTGCCACCGCGCCGCCGATGGTGGTTACCAGTTCAGCGTGCGCGACAATGGCGCCGGCTTCGACATGCAGTACGCGGGCAAGCTGTTCGGCGTGTTCCAGCGCCTGCATTCGGCGACCGAGTTCCCGGGCACCGGCGTGGGGCTGGCCAGCGTGCGTCGCGTGCTCGGTCGCCACGGTGGTCGCATCTGGGCCGAGGCCGAGCCCGGCAAGGGCGCCACGTTCCACTTCACCCTGCCTGCTTCGGTCTCCGAAGCGGGTGCATCTTCAACTCCAGGACATTCCCTGACATGAGCGAAATCCGCACGATCCTCCTCGCCGAGGACAGCCCGCACGACGCGGAAATGGCCATCGACGCACTGCGCGACGCCCATCTCGCCAATCCCATCGTGCACGTGGAAGACGGCGTGGAAGCGCTCGACTATCTGCTGCAGCGTGGCAAGTACGCCGACCGCGCACCGGGCGATCCGGCGGTGCTGCTGCTCGACATCAAGATGCCGCGCATGGACGGCCTGGAAGTGCTCAAGCAGCTGCGCGAGCACGAAACGCTCAAGCGCATGCCGGTGGTGATCCTGTCGTCGTCGCGCGAGGAAAGCGATCTGGCGCGCAGCTGGGACCTCGGCGTGAACGCCTACGTGGTCAAACCGGTGGACGTGGACCAGTTCTTCGAAGCCGTGCGCACGCTCGGCAAGTTCTGGGCCGTGCTCAACGAAACGCCCGACGAAGAATGACGGTCGTGAGCGCGCCGCTGCGGGTGCTGATCGTCGACGACTCGCGCGACGATGCCGAGCTCACCGAGCTGGCCCTGCGCGACGCGGGCATCGAAGTGGAGGTCCGCCGCGCGTATGGCGAAGCGGGCCTGACCGACCTGCTGCGTGACTTCAGACCGCAGATGGTGCTGTCGGACGTGAACCTGCCGGGTTTCTCCGGTGCGGAAGCCATGGGCCTGTCGCGCGCGATGCTGCCGGGCGTGCCGGTGGTGTTTCTGACCGGCTCGGCCATCGGTGCGCCGGGTGAGGAATTGCCGGTCGGCGACGGGCTGGTGTTCAAGGACGAGCTGGAATTGCTGCCTGATGTGGTGCGGGGGTTGGTCGCGCCGTAAGTGGGTTGTGGGTTGCGCATCGTGTTGCGCGCTTGAAGTGTTTGGCGCTGCTGGGTGTTCGCGGCGCTGGTGGGGCGATGGGAATCGCTTCGCTTTATCCGTCTTACGGAATTCTGGCGCGTGGTTACTGCGGTGGGATTGCTGCGGGCGTCTGCCCTCACCCCAACCCCTCTCCCAAGGGGAGAGGGGCTCAAAAAGCTGGCCTTGCGAGTAACCGAGCCCCTCTCCCTCTGGGAGAGGGGTTGGGGTGAGGGCAGCGCGGACCAGACCGGCTCGAATCTCATTCCAGCGCAACGGTACGACGACACGGCGCAAACAGATCCAGATCCGGCGCGTAGGCCTTCGTCCGAACCCCGAACACCCCCAGCACCGAATGGAACAGATTGTCGTGACTCAACGGCGCGCCGGACCGTGCGCGCAGGCAGCGCATGTCCAGATCCATGTCAGCCGCGAGCCCGGACGACACCCACGCGATCATCGGCACATGCAGCTGCTGCGACGGTGCGATCGCATACGGCGCGCCGTGCAGGTACAGGCCGTATTCGCCGAGCGATTCGCCATGATCGGACACGTACAGCAACGCGGCATCGTGGCCCTGTTGCTGCTGCACGAGATCCAGCGCGCGGGCGAGGAAGGCATCGGTGTAGCCGATCGCGTTGTCGTAGGCGTTGGCGATCTGCGCCGGTGTGCAGCGGCTCAGCTCCGCGGTGTGGCAGGCAGGCTTGAAGGTCTCGTACGCGGCGGGATAGCGCTCGAAATAGTTCGGCCCGTGATTACCGAGCTGGTGCAGCACGATCATCAGATCGCCGGGCGTGGCGTCGATGCGCTCGCGCAGACCGGTCAGGAGGATGTCGTCGAGGCATCGGTCGCCTTCGCACAGTGCGGGCGCGTCGCTGGCCTGCGTGTGCTCGATGCCGGTGCCGTCGCACACACCCTTGCAGCCGGACTGGTTGTCGCGCCAGCGCACGTCCACGCCGCTGCGCGCGACGACATCGAGCAGCGACTCGTGCGCACGGATCGCGGCCTTGTCGTAATGCGCGCGGCCCTGCAGCGAGAACATGCACGGCAGCGAGACTTCGGTGC
This sequence comes from Luteimonas fraxinea, assembly GCF_021233355.1. Classification (NCBI taxonomy): domain Bacteria; kingdom Pseudomonadati; phylum Pseudomonadota; class Gammaproteobacteria; order Lysobacterales; family Lysobacteraceae; genus Luteimonas; species Luteimonas fraxinea. The sequence continues at coordinate 1,556,033 of NZ_CP089507.1, forward strand.
TGGTCCCGCAGGCCTGCACGTCACTGAAGTTCACGATGTCGCGTTGCGCCAGCTGCGGTGTGGTCTGGCGTGCGTAGCCGTTGAGGCCCCAGTTCTGCGCACGCACGGTTTCGCCGACGACGAGCACCAGCAGCCTCGGCTTCTCGCCGGGTGGACGCGACACGCGCGCGGCGTCGGCGGCGATCGGCAGGCGCTGTCCCGGCGGCGGTTCGGGCGCTTCGGTCAGTGCGCGCACCGTGGACACCACGAGATTGCCGGGCGTGATGCGGTAACGCAGTGCGTGATCGCTGCGCATCAGCGCGAACATGCCCTGCGACGACAGCAGCACGGCGATGGTCGCCAGCAACGCCATCGCACCGAGAAACACCGCGCGCGCGGCGATCGCCTGGCGCAGCGGACGCGGCCTCACCCGGACCCACGCCAGCACCAGCAGCGGCGGCCCGGCCTGCAGCAGCACATGCAGCACCAGCCATGGCGACAGCAGTTCGCGGCTCTCGGCGGGATCGGTGTGCAGGACGTTGAGGATCATCTCGACATCGAACAGCACCGCGTAATGGCGCATGTAGAACGTGGCGATCGCGGTGACCACGATCAGCGTGGCGAGCACCGGCCGCAGCGCGCGCCCGATCGCCACGAAGCCGAACAGGAATGCGTGCAGCGCGAAGATCGCCACGCACAGCGAGGCCAGAAGACCGGGCGAGGCGCCGTCGTGCACGGCGGCCTGCCAGAAGCCGACGTTGCAGATCGCGACGAAGTACAGGCAGGTGCCTGCGAGCAGGGATTCGGAGGCGACCTGCGGCCGCGTCAGCCAGCCACTGCGTTGCGCCTGGACCAGCTGCCCGCGCCAGGGACGCGCACTCATCGCAGTGCGCCATGCGCTGCGTGGATGGGTACCGTGCGCGTGGATATGGAGTCGCGCAGCTGCGCAGGCAGCCAGACGCGTGCAGACAGCGCCGCGATCAGCCAGCACAGCGTCAGCGCCCACAGATCGTGCGACAGGAAATGCGCACCGCGAAGCTGCTGCACGATGCCGAAGAGCAGACCCAGCGCGAGTCCGAACGCGAGGCCGAGATGTCGCAAGTTCCGCAGCGATGGACCGGCTGCCGCGCAGGCGAAGTACAGCGCCACCCACGCATAGCCGGCCGCGGCATGCGCCGCCGGAAAACAGGCCGCCGGGCCCAGTGCTGCAGGGCGCGCGTCGAATGGCGACAGCCAGGGATGCGTGCCGCCGTAGCGCTGCAGATCCCACGGGCAATCGATGCCGGTACGCGTCTTGAGAACCGCCACCAGCAAGGTGGCGAGCGGCACCGTCACCAGCACGTAGCCCAGCGGGCGACGCCATGCCTGCGGCACGTGACCGCTCCAGGTCAGGCCCAATGCAACGGCCGCCAGCATCCAGCAGCTGATGCTGAAACGGCGCCCGCCGACGTGCAGCAGTTCCGCGCTCCACCAGGCATCGCGCGCGGCCCAGGTGCCGCCCTGCCAGGCGTAGAGGTGATCGGCCCACCAGGCGTCGCCGCCGGTTGCGGCCAGCAGCAGCGTGAATGTAACCGCGCCGGCGACTACGCCGAACAGTGCCGGCATGCGCGTGAGGGATTCGGCGGTCACAGCACGCAGATCCAGACCGCGGCGTGCAGCAGCAGACTCACCGTAACCGCCGCCGAACCTGCGTCCTTGGCCTTGCCGCTCAGCGCATGCCAGTCGGCGCCGACGCGATCGACGACCGCCTCGATCGCGGTGTTGAGCAGTTCGACGACGAGCACGAGGCCGAGCGTGGCGAGCAGCAAGGCGCGCGACAGCGGCGCGAGATCGAGCGCGAACACGAGGACGAGCAACGGGGCGGCGAGCAGCAGTTCCTGGCGGAACGCGGCTTCACTGCGCCAGGTGTCGACCAGGCCACGCCAGGAATGCCCGGTCGCACGCAGCAGGCGTCCGGCACCGGTGAAAGGAGGGTTGCGCATCGGCAGGCTCTGCCGGGAATCCGTCCCGGCTTGTCGCGGCGCAGGATCGACAGCGCCACGTCGGAGCGGGGTCGGAGAGATGTTCGTTGGGGATTAAGGCGGGGGTGCGCCTTCATTCGAGCGGATCACTGCGGGCGTCTGCCCTCACCCCAACCCCTCTCCCAAAGGGAGAGGGGCTCGGTTATCGCGAGCTCTGGCTTTTCTGCCCCTCTCCCTCCGGGAGAGGGGTTGGGGTGAGGGCGGGCGCATCAGCCGATCGAAACGAAATCGGTGCAGCGGCCCAAATCAGCTCCGCCGCGACCGGACCGTTTGCCCCCATGCCAACCTTCCACCCGTAAAGGGCGCAATGCCCCGCTGGCGGAAGGTGCTGTTCAACGCGAAGCCGAAACCTCGCACGAACGGGCCATCAACCCTCCGCCAGCTGCGCCTTTCGAATCTGCGCATCCACCGAGGCGATCGCGGTCATGTTGATGACGCGGCGCGGGGTGGCGGACGGGGTGAGGATGTGCGCGGGCTTGTTGACGCCCATCAGGATCGGGCCGAGTGCCGCGCCGCCGGTCATCACGCGGATCATGTTGTAGGTGATGTTGGCGGCGTCGATGTTCGGGAACACGAACAGGTTCGCGCGACCGCTCAGCGTGGTGTCGGGGAGCATGCGACGGCGCAGGGATTCGTCCCATGCGGTGTCGCCCATCATCTCGCCGTCGAACTCCAGCTTCGGCGCGCGGCGCACGAGGATCTCGCGGACTTCGCGCATCTTGCGGGCGCTCGGGTCGTCGTGGCTGCCGAAGTTGGAGTGCGACAGCAACGCGATCTTCGGTTCGATGCCGAACAGCTTCAGACGGTACGCAGCCTGGATGGTGCTCTCGGCGATCTGCTCGGCGGTCGGGTCGGGCTGCACGTGGGTGTCGACGAAGAACCACAGTCCCTGGTCGTTGACCACGCCGGTCATCGCCGAGGTGCTCTGCAGGCCCGGGTCGAGACCCAGCACGCTGCGCACGTAGCCGAGCTTCTTGTGGAAGCGGCCGACGATGCCGGTGATCATCGCGTCGGCTTCGCCGCGGTCGACCATGATCGCGGCGATCAGCGTGGGGCGCGAACGCAGCAGGTTCTTCGCCGAATCCGGCGTCACGCCACGACGCGAGGTCAGCGCGTGGTAGTGCTGCCAGTACTCGTTGAAGCGGGGATCGTCGTTGATGTTGGTCAGTTCGAAATCGCGACCGGCGACCAGACGCAGGCCCAGGCGCTTGATGCGCATGTCGATGACGTCGGGGCGGCCGATCAGGATCGGCGTCGCCAGGCCTTCGTCGACCACGGTCTGCACCGCGCGCAGCACCACTTCCTCTTCGCCTTCGGCGTAGACGATGCGCTGGCGGTCGCCGCGCGCACGGTCGTAGACCGGCTTCATCACGAGGCCCGTGCGGTGGATGAACTGGCCGAGCTTCTCGCGATACGCGCGCATGTCCTCCATCGGACGCAGCGCAATGCCCGATGCCATCGCCGCTTCGGCAACGGCCGGGGCGACGATGGTCAGCAGGCGCGGGTCGAACGGGCGCGGGATGATGTATTCGCGTCCGAAGCTCGGGATCTCTTCGCCGTAGGCGCTGCCCAGATCGCTGGCTTCTTCCTTCGCCAGCTGCGCGATCGCGTGGACGCAGGCGAGCTTCATCGCTTCGTTGATGCCGGTCGCGCCGACGTCGAGCGCGCCGCGGAAGATGTAGGGGAAACAGACCGCGTTGTTGACCTGGTTCGGGTAGTCGCTGCGGCCGGTCGCGATGATCGCGTCCGGGCGCACGCGCTTGGCGTCCTCCGGCATGATTTCCGGATACGGATTGGCCAGCGCCAGGATCACCGGGTTCGGCGCCATCGCCTCGACCATTTCCGGCTTGAGGATGCCGCCCGCCGACAGGCCGAGGAACACGTCGGCGCCGACGAGGATCTCGGCCAGCGTGCGCTTGTCGGTGTCGCGCGCGTAACGCGCCTTGTCCGGATCGAGATTGTCGCGGCCGGTGTGGATCACGCCGTCGCGGTCGAAGGCGAGAATGTTCTCGGGCTTGAGGCCCAGCGCGACCAGCATGTCCAGACACGCGATGCCCGCGGCGCCCGCGCCGGTGGTGGCGAACTTGACGTCCTCGATGCGCTTGCCGGCGATCTCGAGCGCGTTGACGATCGCCGCGCCGACGATGATCGCGGTGCCGTGCTGGTCGTCGTGGAACACCGGGATCTTCATCCGCTCGCGCAGCTTGCGCTCGACGATGAAGCACTCCGGCGCCTTGATGTCTTCGAGGTTGATGCCGCCGAAGGTCGGCTCGAGGCTGGCGATGATCTCGACCAGCTTGTCGGGATCGGTCTCGTCGACTTCGATGTCGAACACGTCGATGCCGGCGAACTTCTTGAACAGCACGCCCTTGCCTTCCATGACCGGCTTGCCGGCCAGCGCGCCGATGTTGCCCAGGCCCAGCACCGCGGTGCCGTTGGAGATCACCGCGACCAGATTGCCGCGCGCGGTGAGCTCGCTGGCGGCGTTGGGATCCTTGACGATCTCCTCGCAGGCGTAGGCGACACCCGGCGAATACGCCAGGGCGAGATCGCGCTGCGTCAGCATCGGCTTGGTCGCGCTGACCGTGATCTTGCCGGGCGGCGACGCGCGGTGATAGTCGAGGGCGGCCTGGCGGAATTCGTCGTTGGACATCGTCGGGGGATCTACTCTGGGAAAAAATGACGCGGGACAGGATTCTAACCCCGCCCCGCGCAAACCCCTGGACGGGGGCGTGTGGTCCGCTTCAGGACCGGTCGGAACGGCCGGTCAGAACACCACCTGGGTGCGGATGTTGAAGGTGTTGCCCGAATCCATGCCCGCATAGGCGCCGACCTGGTTGTCGGTGTTCCAGCGCACGTAGTTGAACATCACGCGCGACCAGTTGTTGAGGTACCAGTTCAGGCCCAGCGTCCACGAATCGCCCTCGCCGCCGCGCGCGGCGTCGGTGAAGTCGTACTTGTCGTAGCGCGTGGCGAGTTCCCAGGCGCCGATGCCGCCGTCGGTGACCGGGCGCGCGACGCGGGTGGTGCCCCAGACGCCCGAGCGGGCGCTGAAACCCGGCTTCTCGCCGGTGATCAGCCAGCCGGCGTAGGCCGAGTGGGCCTTCTGGTCGACTTCGCCGACCGAGGTCGAGCGCAGCGTGGTTTCGCTGGTCTCGGCGAAGGCCCAGACGTTGCGCCAGGTCCCGCCCAGCTCCGCGCCCCAGACCTTCTCGCCGGTGACATCGTTGATGGCGCTGGCCGACACGCGCACGTTGTCGTTGAAGCGCGAGGCCACCCGCGGAGTGCGGTTGATGCGGTTGGTGTCGACGCCGTAATCCTCATGCACGTACCAGCCACCCACATGCAGGAAACCGGACGGGCGCTTGATCGGATTCACATGACCGCGGAACGAATAGGTCAGTGAATCGGTCTCGGTGCCGGTGTTGCCGACGTCGTCGCCGGTGACGCCGAAGGTGGTGTGCCAGTTCTGGCCGATCATCTTCATCTGCACGCCGAGGCCGAAGTAGCCACTCGCCGGCATGCCGACGCTGGCGACCGCGTTGCGTTCCATGAAGGGCGTGCGGGTCAGTGTGGTGCTCGAATCGATGGCGCGGTCTTTCAGCTTGTTACCGACGTAGAACTCGGTGGGAATGCTGCCGAGCATCGTGTCCCAGCTCAGGTAGGCATCCGACAGGCTGACGGTGTTGTCCGAGAGTTCGGCGTCGATCTTGTAGCCCAGCGCACCGATGGTGCCCTGCGCGCCCAGACGCGCCTGGCGCAGGTTGGTGCCGGTGATGTTGCGGGTGTCGAAGTCGGAACCGTGGGTGGACGAGAAGTCGACCAGCACGCGGCCGCGCGGATTGAAGGTGAAGCTGCGATCGCTGTTGCGGAACTCGGGGCCGCCGCGGCGCCAGCTGACGTTGCCGCCACCGCCGCCGGTGCCGCCGCTCGCGGCGAGCTGCGCGACCTGGGCCTGCAGGATCGCCATGTCGTCCTGGCGGGTGTCGGCAACGGCGGCGTCGATCTGTGCCTGCACGCCATCGACGGGCGCGGTGGCGGGTGCTGCGGCGACGGCCGGTGCGCCCATCGCGTCGAGGCGCTGATTGAGCGCCTGCAGCTGCGCGGATTGCTGCTGGATCTGTTCGGCCTGCAGGCGGATCAGTTCACGCAGCTCGGTTTCGGTGGCGGTATCGGCGGCAAAGGCGGGCAGCGTGGCCAGGCCCAGCAGCGCGCCCGCAGCCAGCGCGCGGGTGTGTGTGCGATTCATTCGGTTGTCTCTCCCATGGAGCAGATGCAAAGGCGTGGACGGCTCAGTCGCCGTCTTCTTCGAGGTCGGCGTCGTCGCTGTCGACCGGCGGCGGTGCCAGCGGCGCGGTCTGGCCGGTGAGCGGCTGCAGGCTGACCGGCGGCGCGGCCATGAAGCCGTTCGCGCGCGCCCAGGTCACGAACAGGCGCGGCCACTGCGCGACCTGCGTGCCGGGTTTGCCCAGCCCCCAGCTGTGGCCGCCGCGATCGAAGACGTGCAGTTCCGCCGGCACGTTCTGCGCGCGCGCGGCCTGGAACATCAGCAGGCTGTGGTTGACGTCGGCGATGCGGTCATCGGCGGCGTGGGCGAGGAATACCGGCGGCATGTCGCTGCGCACGTGACCTTCGACCGAATACGCCTCGACGGCGTCGGGCTGGGTGGCGAGTTCGCGACGACTGCGCGTGGTGTCGTACGGCGGCTTCAGCGTGACCACCGGGTAGAGCATCGCCAGGAAATCCGGGCGCGACGGCAGGCGGTCGCTGGCGTCGAGCGCCGGATAGAAATCGTGGTCGAAGCGCGTCGACAGGATGCCGGCGAGATTCGCACCGGCCGAGGAACCCATGACGCCGATCTTCGTGGGATCGATCCCGAGTTCGCCGGCGTTCGCGCGCAGCAGGCGCATCGCCCGCTGGCCGTCGGCGAACGGCGCCGATGCCGGCCAGCCGTCGACCGGCATGCGGTAGTACAGCACCGCCGTGGTCACGCCGATCGACGCGAGCCACTGCGCCATCGGTCGCGCCGCGGTGCCGACCTGGATGCGGAAGTAGCCACCGCCGCCGAGGATCAGCACCGCGGTGCCGTTGGGATTCGCCGGGCGATGGATCTCCAGGCGCGGCTGCGAGACACGGGTCACCGCGCCCATCGAGCTGCCTTCGTTGCCGACCAGTTCCGGGCCGCTGACGACCTGCGGCAGATGGCCGTCCGGCCACAGGTCGAGTATCTGCGTGCCGGCCTGGGCATGCGCCAGGCCGGTGCAGGTGAGCAGGAGGCCGGCGATCAGGCCGGCCCAGCGGTGTCGTGTCGTCATGGGTCCCCTCCCAGGGCGTTGCGTGTGAATCGTTTCAAGCTTCGTGCGCGCCCTCAGTCCAGCGCGAGCACGTTGCGGTCGCCCGGGCCTGCGGCCGGATCGGGCGCGGCGGCGACCGGCAGCGGCTTGCCGTCGAGCGCGGCGGCCAACTGGTCGCGGTCGAGTGCGCCTTCCCAGCGCGCGACGACCACGGTGGCGACGGCATTGCCGATGAAGTTGGTGATCGAGCGGCATTCGCTCATGAAGCGGTCGATGCCGAGGATCAGCGCCATGCCCGCGACCGGCACCGTCGGCACCACCGACAGCGTGGCGGCCAACGTGATGAAGCCTGCGCCGGTCACGCCGGCGGCACCCTTCGAGCTGAGCATCGCGACCAGCAGCAGGGTGATCTGCTGCCACAGCGTGAGTTCGGTGTTCGTTGCCTGGGCGATGAACAGCGCGGCCAGCGTCATGTAGAGGTTGGTGCCGTCGAGGTTGAACGAGTAACCGGTCGGCACGACCAGACCCACAACCGACTTCTGGCAGCCGGCCTTTTCCATCTTTTCCATCAGCGACGGCAGCGCCGATTCCGACGACGACGTGCCCAGCACCAGCAGCAATTCGGCCTTCAGATAGCGGATCAGCTTGAAGATCGAGAAGCCGCAGGCGCGCGACACCGCGCCCAGGATCACGAGCACGAACAGCGCCGCGCTGACGTAGAACGTGCCGACCAGCCACGCCAGGTTCGCCAGCGACGACAGGCCGTACTTGCCGATGGTGAAGGCGATCGCGCCGAACGCGCCGATCGGTGCGGCCTTCATCAGGATGTGCACCAGCTTGAACACTGGCACGGTCAGCGTTTCCAGGAACGACAGGATCGGCTTGCCCTTCTCGCCGACGAGCGCGAGCGCGATGCCGAACAGCACCGCGATGAAAAGCACCTGCAGGATGTTGCCGTCGACGAACGCGCCGACCAGCGTGCCGGGAATGATGTCGAGCATGAAGCCGGTCAGCGTCATCTCGTGCGACTTCTGCACGTAGCCTTCGACCGCGGCGGTGTCGAGCGAAGCCGGATCGATATTCATGCCCACGCCCGGCTGCACCACGTGCGCGACGACCATGCCGATCACCAGCGCCAGCGTGGAGAAGAACAGGAAGTAGGTCATCGCCTTGGCGAACACCCGGCCTACCGTGCGCAGGTGGGTCATGCCGGCGATGCCGGTGACGATGGTCAGGAAGATCACCGGCGCGATGATCATCTTGACCAGCTTGATGAAGGCATCGCCGAGCGGCTTGAGCTGTTCGGCGAACGCCGGCTCGAAATGGCCGAGCAACGCGCCCAGTGCGATCGCGATCAGCACTTGCGCATACAGCTGGCGGTACCACGGCAGCCGCGGCGCGGCCGGAACATTGGAAGGAATGGCGTGCATGGGTGCGTACCGGGTGTGCGCATCCAGCGGATGTGGATGCAGGCGATGCGTTGTACGCGGGCGCGTCCACGCTGCCGATAGCGCATTGGTGTTAAAGGGCGCATTCCTAATCCTTTTGGATTAGCTCACGTGCCCGCGAGACGCTGCCGCCCTAGACTTCTCCGGTCGCGCGCCTGCGCGCGATCGCCCCCCACCGCAGCCCGCCGCCCCCGCGTCCGGTTGCCGCTTCCCCAAGGATTCCATGCGCAACGTTCTCCCCCCGCTTCTGGTGCTGTGCGCCTGCACCGCCGCCACGCCCGTTTTCGCCGCCGAAGGCGCGCAGGCCTGGCCGCCGAAATTCACCTTCGCCAACGAGACCGAGATCGCGCTCACCGGCAACTTCGCCTGGGACAGCGCGGACTTCGCGGGCCACCCGCGCCTCGAGGACAACGAGGGCCTGCGCCGCCGCGAGTTCGGCGCGACGGTCAAGAAGGCCGGCGTCTGGGACGCGATGGTCTATTTCGACTTCGAATCCAAGAGCTGGCTCGACGTGTTCGTGCGCTTCGACAGCAAGCACTTCTTCGACCGCGACCTCGGCAAGCTGCGCATCGGCTACATGAAGGTGCCGGTGGGTCTGGAAGGCGTGACCAGCTCGCGCGCAGGCACGTTCATGGAACTGGCGTCGCCGATCCAGGCGATCTACCAGGGCCGCCGCACCGGCGTGGAATGGACGCTCGAGCAGGACAAGGCGCTGTTCCAGGTTGGCGGCTACGGCGGTCAGGATCTGCAGGGCGACAACCCCGGCCAGACCTACGCCGCGCGCGCCGCGTGGACGCCGCGCAAGGCCGCCGGCGACGTGCTGCACCTGGGCATCGCCGCGTCGCGCGAGAACCCGCAGGGCTGGACCGACGGCCGCGGTGTGCAGTTCGACCCGACGGCGCGCCTGCGCGCGCGTCCCGGCACCAACCTCACCGACACGCGTCTGGTCGACACCGGCAGCCTGGCGCCGGTCAACCACATCCAGCGCACCGGCCTGGAAGGCATCTGGATCAACGGCCCGGTGTCGATGCAGGGCGAACTGCTGCGCGCGGACATCGCCCGCGACAACGGCCTGTCCGACTACACCGCCGAGGGCGGGTATCTCGCGGCGAGCTGGCTGCTGACCGGCGAGAGCCGTGTGTATTCGGCCGGCAACGTCGCCAACCCGAAGCCGGCCAACGGCTACGGCGCGGTGGAGCTGGCCGCGCGCTACAGCACGCTCGATCTCGACGATGGCCCGGTGAACGGCGGCCGCCAGCACGACTGGACCTTCGGCGCGAACTGGTACCTCACCCCGTACGTGAAGCTGCAGGCCAACTACGTGCGCGCCAACGCCACCCGCAACGGCGCGACCAGCCGTCCGGAAATCGTGGAAGTGCGCGCACAGGTGCACTTCTGATCGTGCGCGGACGCCGCGCCCCCGCGGCGTCCGCGATGCCTGGCGCCTGAGTCCGCGCGATGCGTACGCAACCGCGCCTGCGACGCCTGCTGCTGACCGTGCTGATCGCCTGCGGCGGGCTCGTGCTGGTCGCCGGCCTCGGCTATCGCGAAGGCTCCCGGCGCGCGCTCGACGCGCAATCGGCGCAAGCCGCGCAACAGCTCGACCTGCAGGCGCAGGCGCTCAACCAGCGCATCGAACGCTACCGCGCGCTGCCCCAGGTGCTGGCGCTGGATCCCGACCTGCGCGCCGCCGTGGCCGCACCGGTCGACGCCGACGCGCAGGCGCGCCTCAACCAGCGCCTCGAAGAAGCCAACCGCACCACGCGCGCATCGACGCTGACGCTGATCGACGCACGCGGCATCGCGATCGCGGCGAGCAACTGGCGCGATGCCGGCAGCAATGTCGGCGAGGACTACGCGTTCCGCCCCTACGTGCAGCAGGCGCTGCGCGATGGCCGGGGACGCTTCTACGGCATCGGCGTGACCACGTCGGTGCCCGGCTATTTCCTGTCCGAGGCCTTGCGCGACGATGCCGGCCGCGCGGTCGGCGTGATCGCGATCAAGATCGAACTGGCGGCGATCGAACAGACCTGGCCCGACGACGGCGATCTGGTGCTGGCCAGCGACGCGCACGACGTGGTGTTCCTCGCCAGCCGCGCGGCGTGGCGCTATCGCGTGCTCGCGCCGCTGGATACCGAGGCGCGGCAGGAGCTCGTGGCCACGCGCCAGTACGAAGGCGAGCAGCTGCGCGCGTATGCCGGCCAGGTGCTGCGCAACGCCGGTGCGCATGGCGCGGTGGTGCGCGTCGACATGCCGGCGATGCCCGGCACGTGGCTGTGGCAGCGCGCGCCGGTCGCCGATACCGACTGGACCCTGCATCTGCTGCACGATGCCGCGCCGATCGCGGCCGCGGGTCGCGAGTGGGCGACGATCGCCGGCGTATCCTGGGCGGCGCTGGTGTTCCTCACCCTGTTCCTGCAACAGCGCGTGCGCCTCGGTGCGCTGCGCCGGCGCAGCCGCGACGAACTCGAAACCCTGGTGCGGCATCACGCCGAGGAACTGCGCAGCGCGCGCGACGGCCTGGTCGCCGCGGCGCAGGAAGCCGACACCGGCCTGAGCCGGCGACTGGCGCATCTGCCGCAGGGCGTGGTGATCATCGACGCGGCGCTGCGCATCGTCGCGTGGAATGCGCGCTACATCGAACTGTTCCGGTTCCCGCCGGATCTGGTACGCGTGGGCACGCCGATCGAAGAGGTGTTCCGCTACAACGCGCGTCGCGGGCTGCTGGGTCCGGGCCCGGTGGAGGAAGCGATCGAACGTCGTCTCGAACATCTGCGCAGCGGCAAGCCGCACATGCGCGAGAGCGAGAAGTACGACGGCACGGTGCTGGAAATCCGCGGCAATCCGCTGCCCGATGGCGGCTTCGTCACCAGCTACGCCGACATCACGACCTACAAGACCACGGCGCGCGAACTGCGCACGCTGGCCGACGCGCTGGAACGCCGCATCGCGGAGCGCACCGCCGATCTCGAACAGGCACGCGCCGAGGCCGAAGCCGCGAACCGCTACAAGGGCCGCTTCGCCGCCGCTGCGGTGCACGACCTGCTGCAGCCGCTCAATGCCGCACGCATGTTCGCCGCCGGCCTGCGCGCGCGTCTGCGCGACGATGAGACGCGGCGCATCGCCGACAACATCGAGGGCGCGCTGTCGGCGCAGGACGGCATCCTCGCCAGCCTGCTCGACATCTCGCGACTGGAGACCGGCACGCTGCGCACCGACATCCGCGAAGTCGCGCTGGGTCCGTTGCTCGAAGGCCTGGCGCGCGAGACCGGCGTGCTCGCGCAGGCACGCGGCCTGCGCTTCGATCACGTGCCCACGCGCGTCTGGGTGCGCAGCGATGCGACGCTGCTGCGGCGGCTGGTGCAGAACTTCCTGTCGAACGCGGTGCGCTACACCGCGCGCGGCCGCATCGTGCTCGGCGTGCGCCGCGATGGTGACCGCCTGTGGATCGAAGTCCACGACACCGGCCCGGGCATTCCGCCGAACCGCCAGCGCGAGATCTTCGAGGAGTTCCGCCGCCTCGACGACGGCAACGCTGGCGACCGCGGCGCGGGCCTGGGGCTGGCGATCGTCGATCGCATCGCACGCCTGCTCGGCCACCGCATCGATCTGCGCTCGCGCCCCGGCACCGGCAGCGTGTTCCGCGTCTGCCTGCCGCTGAGCGAGGCGCCGGCGCAGCCGGTCATCGAACCCATCGCGCCGGGCGTGCCGGCCGAAGACGACGCCCCGCTGCGCGGTTGCCGCGTCTGGGTCATCGACGACGACCCGCAGATTTGCGCCGCGACGCGGCAGCTGCTGGAACGCTGGGACTGCGATGTGCCGCTCGCCGACGGCCCGCACGCCGCACTCGCCGCCGCGGTCCGCGGCGAAGCGCCGGACATCGTGCTGCTCGACGTGCGCATGGGCGAACACCATGGCCCCACTCTCTTCGAAACCCTCTGCGACCGCTGGAGCGCGGTGCCGCTGGCGATCCTGGTCACCGGCGAAACCGACCCGGCCTTGCGCACACGGGCGCGCGATGCGGGTCAGGGATTTCTGCCGAAACCGGTGCGGCCGCCTGCGTTGCGGGCGCTGATGATGCAGATGCGGTTGCGGGGGTATTGAGGGGGCGCGCTGCTGCGCGCCCGGCGAGTCCCTAAATACCGTCGTTCCGGCGAAAGCCGGAATCCAGTGTCTTTGCACTTTCCTCGAAGCCAAGTCGCTGGATCCCGGCGTTCGCCGGGATGACGGGACTAGACATAACGGAATGTGGGCGACCGCCGCTCACTCGCGCTCGCGCTCGCGAAACCTTACTACCGTCATCCCAGCGAACGCTGGAAACGCTTTTCAACAGCCGAATGGCTGGTCATGCATTCGGATTCTGAGGCTCTACACGAAAATCAAAATGGGCCCGAGCGTTCGCTGGGGCGACGAGAGTCGGAGAACCCTGAGGACTGAAGTTGCGTCCGCGTGCAGAAGCTTAGAACCCTACGCCTCATCCTCCCGCTCCAACGCCTTCACCAGCACCGCGGCCTGCGTGCGGCTGTGGCATTCGAGCTTCTTGAGGATCGCGGTCACGTGCACTTTGACGGTGTTCTCCGCCAGGCCGAGCTGATGCGCGATCTGCTTGTTGAGCAGGCCGTCGGCGATGCCCAACAGGACGCGGAACTGTTGTGGGGTCAGCTGGGCGAGACGCGTGGCTAGTTGCGCGTCTTCTTCCGAACGCTCCGCCGTCAACGGCGGAAACCAGCTGCCGCCGTCGAGTACGTTCGCCACTGCCTGGCCGATGGATTCGGCCGGCGCGGATTTGGAAATGAAGCCCGACGCGCCGAACTGCTGCACGCGGCGCACGGTGCGCGGGTGGTCGTTGGACGAGATGACCACGACCGGCAGTTCCGGCCGCTCACCTCGCAACCAGACCAGCGACGACAGACCGCGTGCGCCGGGCATCGTCAGATCCAGCAGCACCAGTTCGATGTCCGGATGCGCGTCGAGTGCGGGTTCGAGCGCCGACGCGGTGGCGGCTTCGATCACACGGATCTGGCCGAGGCTGTCGCGCAGTGCATGCAGCACGGCGGCGCGCAGCAACGGGTGGTCGTCGGCGACGAGGATGGTGGGAGCAGCGTCCATGGCGTGCAGTCTGGCATGGACCGCGGAATGCGACGCCGGTCACGCTGGCACGGAATTCGCAGGCACACTATGCAAAGGGGGAACACCAATTGCGTAAGAAAGCCGTCGCCAGCGCGCGCTGCGCGTGCCAGCCAGTGCATGTCGATGCGTGCAGCGTCGGCGCGGTCGGCCGTGTGCGCAGCATCGCGACGCAGCTGCTGGCCGCGACGCTGCTGGCGTGCGCGTCGTTCACCGTGTCGGCGCAGGTGCCCGACCCGGTCGACGATCCGCCGCTGAGCCTGGAGATGTACGGCCTCGACGAAGGCCTGTCGCAGCTGACGGTCTCGGCAATGACCGGCGACGACCAGGGCTTTCTGTGGGTCGCGACGCAGGACGGCCTCAACCGCTTCGACGGTCATCGCTTCCGCGCGTACCGCAACGCGCCCGACCAGCCGGTCGGCGGCGCGAATCTGGTCAGCAGCAGCATCGACAGCCTCGCCTTCGAGCCGCAGCGCACGCGCATGTGGCTGGGCACGAACGATGCCGGTCTGGAAGTCGTACATCTGCCGACGTGGACGCAGCGCCGGCTCGGCGTCGCCGACGGGCTGTCGCATGCGCGCGTGGTGCGCATCCTGCTCGATCCGGCCGGCGGCGCATGGCTGGGCACCGAGGCCGGCGTGGATCACATCGACGCCGAGATCCGCGGCGCACGCAGGCTGGGCGCGACCGGCGAGATCGTCGGTCTCGCGTGGTCGGCGGCGCGCAAGCGCCCCGTCGCCCTCGATGCGGCGTGCGGGCTGTGGTCGGTCGAAGCGGACGGACTGGTAAGGCTGCCGGCATTGCCTGGCGCGCGGCGTTGCGTGTCGCTGCAGGCAGGCCGCGAAGGCCTGTGGGTGCTCGCCGCCGATGCCGGCCTGTTCCGGCTCGATACCGCCGCGCGTCTGCAGCGGCACTGGTCACTGGCCGTGCTCGGCGTGGCCAGCGTCGACGCGACGGCGATGATCCGGCTCGAAGACGGCCGCGTGCTGACCGGTTACGGCAACGGTGCGGTAGTGCAGCTCGCGCCCGGCCGCGACCGGCCGCGACGCCTGCGCTTCGACAATCCGCCGCGCAGTGCGATCACCAGTTTCCATCAGGGCGCGACCGGCGCGTGGTGGATCGGCACCTACACCTCGGGCCTGTATCGCGTGCGGCCGCTGGCTTCGGTGATCCGTCACGACGGCGCGGGCGTCGGCACGATGGACGACTGGGACAGCCACAGCATCCGCGCGATCCGTCGCGACGGCGCGCGCATGCTGATCGGCACCGACAGCGGTCTGCGCATGCGCGACGGTCCGCGTGCGGGCTGGTGTGCGATCCCCGGACTCGCGGACCTGTCGGTACGCGCGATCGAACGCGCGCGCGATGGCGGCTGGTGGGTCGGCACCCAGGTCGGCCTGCGTCGTCTGCACGTTGACGGCCGCGTCGACATCTTCGACGGCCTGCCAGATGCGCGCATCGACGCGCTGCTGGCCGAAGACGAGGCGCTGTGGATCGGCACGCGCAGCGGCGTGATGCAGCTGCGCGACGGACGAATCGAGGCCGATCCGCGCTTCGCGGCGATCGCCGGCGACGTGGTGACGGTGCTCTACCGCGACCAGGACGGCAGCCTGTGGGTGGGCACCAATACGCGCGGCCTGTGGCGGCTGCGCGACGGCGTGTTCGCGCAGGTCGAGCCCTCCGGCGCGGGCATGCACCGCTCGGTGTGGGCGATCCACGGCGACGCGGATGCGATCTGGGTCGGCGCATTCGCGGCCGGTCTGTACCGCATCGATCGCGCGACCGGTGTGTCCTCGGTGCTGACCGAACGCGACGGTCTGACCAACAACGTGATCTACCGGATCCTGCCCGACATCGGCGGGCGCCTGTGGCTGAGCACCAATCTCGGCCTGAGCGTCTACGACCCCGAGAGCGGCATCGTGCAGAACCTCGGCCGACGCGACGGTCTGCGCAACCAGGAATACAACAGCGGCTCGGCCTACACCGGCAGCGACGGCCTGCTGTACTTCGGCGGCACGATGGGCGTGGACGTGATCGCGCCGATGCAGCTGCCGCGGCGCAGCGCGTCCGCGCATCCGGTGCTGACCAGCCTGCAACTGCTGAGCCGCCAGTCCGACACCGATGCGCGCAGCGGCACCGAGACCGACATCGTCTACACGCCCGGCATCGATCTGCGCGACGAGGACAGCGTCTTCACCATCGGCATGACCGCGATCGATTTCCTCGCGCCAGCCGCCGCGCAGTTGCGCTATCGCGTCGACGGCCTGCACACCGGCTGGATCTATCCGCACCAGGCGCGCACCGAGTTCTCGCTCAACCATCTGCCGGCGGGGCACTACCGGCTGGAAGTGCAGGCCGCGGGCCGCGACGGCCAGTTCGGCGAATCGCGCGTGCTGACGATCGCGATGCCACCACCGCCGTGGCGGCATCCGCTGGCCTATGTGCTGTACGCATTGCTGGCGGCGCTGGCCGTGGCGTTCTTCGTGCGGCGCACGCGGCGCGCGGTGCAGCGCGAACGCGAGCGCGTCGAGCTGCTCAATCGCACCGTCGCCGAGCGCACCGCGCAGCTGGAACAGGCCAACCGGCAGCTGCAGCAGAGCAACGCCCAGCTCGATGCGGCCACGCGCCTCGACCCGCTCACCCAGGTGCCGAACCGTCGCGAGCTGCAGGAATGGCTGGCCCGCGAAGCCGTGCACGCGCCCGGCCGGCGCGGCTCGGACACGCTGTTCTTCTTCATGCTCGACATCGATGCGTTCAAGCGCATCAACGACGGCCACGGCCATCAGGCCGGCGACGAAGCGCTGGTGCAGTTCGCTGCGCGCATGCGCGCCCTGACCCGCGACGGCGATCTGCTGCTGCGCTGGGGCGGCGAGGAATTCATGCTCGTCGCGCGGCTCGACGATGCTGATGCCGCGGCCGGTCTGGCCGAACGCATCCGCAGCACCGTGGCCGACACGCCGATCGCACTCGCGCATGGCGCGAGCCTGCGCATGACCTGCTCGATCGGCTTCGCGCCGTGGCCGTTCTCGTCCGCGTGGCCGACGCTCGGCGACTGGCAGCAGACCACCGCAATCGCCGACCGCTGCCTCTACGCCGCGAAAGACGGCGGCCGTGATGCCTGGGTGGGCCTGGTGCCGGGGCTCGATGCGGATCGACCGCGTCTGCAGGCGCTGCTGTCAGGCGCCGATCCGGTGACGCTCGGCAATGCGGTGCGGCTGCTGCATTCGACGGTGACGCCGCCGCGGTTCGAGCGTTGATGCCGGTTGTGCCGATGGGTTTCGCTGCGCTCTACCCATCACGGGCAATGGCACGCTTTTACAGCTGATCGATCCGGATCCGGTTCGCGAACAGCGAGAACGCGAGCATGCCGGCCAGCCCGCCGGTGCGCTCCAGCCACGGCGGCAACCAGCGCGGCGGTGCGAGCGTGCCGTCGTCGAACAGGGGTGACAGGCGTCGCACGTCGTCGAGCGTCATCTTGCCGGCGAACAGTTGCCGGCACAGCGGCAGACGCTGCGCGGCCAGGGCCTGGCGGAAAAACGTGTGCACGTCGATCAGCCCGCGCAGATACACCGCGTCCTTGGTAAAGGCATGCCCACCGGTCAGCGGCACGCCGCGGAACACGCGTTGCGCGGACGCGAAGCTTTCCGCTGCCGATTGCCCGGCGTCGTGAAAGTAATCGAACACCTGCAGGAAATCCGCGCCGTCGAGTGCACGCGCGATCGCCTCGATGCGCAGGCTCACCCGCTTCATCCGGCCGATGTCGATGCTGCCGGTGATCTGCTCGGCGAACACCGCCAGTCCTTCCTGCGTGCAGGTCGTGCGCGGCGACGACATCGCCAGGCTCGGCAGCAGCGGTTGCTCGCGGCCGTTGAGCGCGGTCAGCGAATGCACGAAGGCCTCGTGCTGCAGCAGCTGTTCGCGGTCGTGAATCGAGTAGCGCGCGTCGCTGCGCAGACGCAGGCGATACGCACCGGCTGCGGCCTTGGCGATCATGCCCGGATCGAGTTCCACCGCGACCACGCGCGTGCCGAAGTGCGCATCGAGATCAGTCTGCAACTGCGCCTGCAGCGTGGCGGCATCGAGCGTCGGATGTTCGACATCGGCGAGCAGGCCGGGATCGAGTTCGTCGGCGATGTGGATGAAGTGCCGCGCGGCATCACAGGTCGTCAGCGCACCGCCGGGCAGCGCCGCATCCGGTCGCCCGTAGAGCGCGATCGCGTGGCCGCTGGCCGCAGGGGTGCCGAGCGATTCCAGCAACTGCGCGGCCTCGTCCCAGGCCTGCGTCGATTCGCCGATGTAGGCGCCGAGTGGATGCCCGGTATCGGCGGCGGCGCCGATCGCGGCGAGTTTTCGGCGGGTGTCGGTAAAGTCCAGCACCGGATACGCGATCTCCGGCATCTCCCGGCGCCCGACCGCGAACACGGACAGGAATCGCTGCTGCGCCTCGGGCGGCCAGCTCGCCAGACTCAACACCCGGATCCCGCGCGCGGCCGCGACCATGCGCGCATCGAGCGCGGCGTGATGGGCGATGGCGTCGGGCATCGGGGACTCCGGCAGGCGGTGTGGTCACGCTAGCGGATTGGGGCGGGGGACTCAAAGCGGGCGACATCTGGTTCGGGAAGCGCCGCACGTCGGGACGGTTCAAAAGCGCGCGTGTCGGGACGGTTAATGCGACCGGTTGCCCTCACCCCAACCCCTCTCCCAGCGGGAGAGGGGCTCGGTCATGGCGAGCACCCGCTTTCTGAGCCCCTCTCCCTCCGGGAGAGGGGTTGGGGTGAGGGCCGACGCCGTCGCGATGCTTCAGAACCGAAGCGACCAGAGCGCCGAAACGCCCTACTCCTCCTTCGTCCAATCCGACCCACGCTTCGCCGGCTTCACCCCCGGACGCCCCCCCGTCTTCGCACCCGGTTTTTTTCCGGACGGCCGACTCTCCACCTTCTGCGCCATCCGCGTCGCGAGCTGGCCCGCGGCGCCGGCGAGTTCGTCGCGCAGCTTCAGGTAACTGCCCAGGCGCCCCGGATCGAGCGTGCCCGCATCAACCGCCTCCCACACCGCGCAGCCCGGTTCGTCGCCATGCGTGCAGTCGCGGAAACGGCATTGCGCCGCGACCGCTTCGACGTCGGCGAATCCGCCTTCCGACAGGTCCTCTTCGCCGGTCGGCTTGAGTTCGCGCATGCCGGGCGTGTCGATCAGGCAGGCGCCCGACGGCAGCGGAATCAGCGCGCGGTGGGTCGTGGTGTGGCGGCCGCGGTCGTCGGTTTCGCGCACCGCGGCGGTCTTCATGCGTTCGACGCCGAGCAAACTGTTGGTCAGCGTGGACTTGCCCGCGCCGGAACTACCGACGAGCACTGCGGTCATGCCGGGGCCGAGCCAGCGGTGCAGTACCGCGGCGCTGTCATGGTCGCGCGCGTTGACCGGCACTACAGCCACACCGAGCCCGGCGATCTCGGTCAGCGCGGCCACGGCGGCGGCGATGTCGGCCTCGGGCTTGTCGGCCTTGGTCAGCACAATCACCGGCGTGCCGCCGCCCTGCACCAGCAGCAGATAGCGCTCGATGCGGCGCGGATTGAAATCGGCGTCGAGTCCGCAGACCACCAGCACGGTGTCGATGTTCGCGGCGATCAGCTGCTGCTTGTAGTGCTCACCGGCGGCGGCGCGCTTGATCGCGCTGCGCCGGGGCAGCATCGCAACGATGCGTTTGCCGTCTTCGACCAGCACCCAGTCGCCGACCGCAGCGCGGTCTTCCGGCGCGATCGTGCCCTTGCGGTAGCCGCTGCGGCGCAACCAGTCGGGCAGCGATTCGACCGCGATCGCCTCGCCCGGCGCGCCGGCGACCAGATATCCGGAGCGGTGCTGCTCGACCACGCGCATCGGCAGTGCCTGTGCGTGCGTGGCCATGACCTCGGCCCAGAGGCCCGACGGGGCGCCGTCGAAGGGCCAGCCGATCGCGCGCAGCGCGGCGTCTGGGGGACTCGGATCGGCGGGGTTCAAGCGCTGCGTCGGGCGGTCGTCATGCCGCGGATTCTACGGGCGCCAGGCGTCCCGGCGCGAACCGCCGAGCTCCGCCACTCGTCGGCCCGGGCCGCATTCACCCGGCTTTTCCGCTAGCATCGCGCGACATTCCCGCGCCGAGCGCCGCCGATGTCCGCCCCCCTGAAGACCCGTGAACGCCTGACCGAAGTCCGTTACGAGATCCGTGGCGAGCTCGCGCGGCGAGCGCGGGAACTCGAGGGCCAGGGCCGCACGCTGATCAAGCTCAACATCGGCAATCCCGGTGCGTTCGGCTTCCGCGCGCCGGATCACCTGCAGCGCGCGATCGCCGAACGCATCCACGACACCGATCCCTACACCCATCAGCAGGGCCTGCCGGCGGCGCGCGAGACCATCGCCGCGTTCCATGCCGCGCGCGGCACGCAGGACGTGTCGGCCGAGCGCGTGTTCGTCGGCAACGGGGTGAGCGAACTGATCGACATCGCCCTGCGTGCGCTGCTCAATCCCGGCGACGAAGTGCTGGTGCCCTCGCCCGACTACCCGCTGTGGTCGGCGGCGACGATCCTCAACGACGGTCGCCCGGTGTTCTACCAGTGCAAGGAGGGCAACGGCTTCCTGCCCGATCCCGACGAACTCGAAGCACTGGTCTCGCCGCGCACGCGCGCGATCGTGCTGATCAATCCCAACAATCCGACCGGCGCGGTGTATCCGCGTGCGCTGCTCGAGCGCATCGTCGCGATCGCCGCCAAGCACGAGCTGCTGCTGCTGTGCGACGAGATCTACGACGGCATCACCTACGACGACGCGCCGTTCGAACCGATCGCGCCGATCGCCGGTGACGTGCCCTGCGTGTCCTTCGGCGGCCTGTCGAAGGTGCATCGCGCCTGCGGCTGGCGCGTGGGCTGGGCGGTGCTGTCGGGCAGCGAAGTGCGCAGCCGCGATTTCCGCAATGCGATGGACCTGCTCGGTGCGCTGCGCCTGTGTGCGAACGTGCCCGGCCAGTTCGCGATCGAAGCGGCGTTGACCGGCATCGATACGATCAGCGCCCTGTGCGCACCCGGCGGCCGTCTGCACGAGGCGCGCCGCGCGGTCGTCGAGGCCTGCGACGCGAGCCCGTATCTGCGCCTCGTCGCGCCGGCCGGTGCGCTGTACGCGTTCCCCGGCATCGCCGAGGAATTCAGCCAGGGCTTCGACGACCACGCGTTTGCGCTGGAACTGATGGAAGCCGAAGGCGTGCTGGTGGTGCCGGGCAACAGCTTCAACGTGCCCTATCGCAACCATTTCCGCGTGACGCTGCTGCCCGAACCCGCGCAGCTGCGCGAGGTCTTCGCCCGCATCCATCGCGTGCTGGAACGGCAGATCACCGACGCCCGCAAGGTCGTGCCGATCGCGAAGCGCCAGGCCCGCGCCGGCGGATGACTGCCCCGCGCCGCTATCTCGCGCTCGGCGACAGCTACACGATCGGCGAAGGCATCGCCGCCGAAGACCGCTGGCCGGTGCAGCTGGCCGATGCATTGCGCAACGAGGGCATCGCGCTCGACGCGCCGGAAGTCATCGCGACCACCGGCTGGACGACCGACGAACTCGATGCGGCGATCGATGCCGCAGCACCGGTCGGCCCCTTCGATCTGGTGAGCCTGCTGATCGGCGTCAACGACCAGTACCGCGGCCGCGACGTTGCGCTGTACGGCCCGGCGTTCTCGGCGCTGCTGGACCGCGCGACCGGCTTCGCCGGTGGCGATGCGGCGCGTGTCTTCGTGCTCGCGATTCCGGACTGGGGCGTGACTCCGTTCGGTGCGCATTCGGGGCGCGACGTCGCCGCGATCGCGCGCGAACTCGATGCCTACAACGCTGCTGCTGCAGCGATCTGCGCGGCGCACGGCGTTGCCTTCGTCGACATCGCAGCGGTCAGTCGCGCGCAGGGCGGCGAGGCGGAGATGCTCGCCGACGACGGCCTGCATCCCTTGGCTGCACTGCATACCGAGTGGATGCAGCTGGCGTTGCCGGTCGCGCGCGGCTTATTGTCGCGGGCATGACTGCGACCACTTCCGACACCACGCCGCTCTCCACCGCACCGTATCCGCGCGAGGACGCGCGCAACATCGCGCGCGCATTCCTGCCGAAGCACGCGCTGGGCAACCGCTACGACTACTACTACACGCTGACCAAGCTGCGCACCGATCCGCTGTATCCGGGCGTGCTGCAGGCGCTGCGTCCGACGACCGCGCCGGTGCTCGATCTGGGCTGCGGCCTGGGCCTGCTCGCGCATGCACTGCGTGCCGATGGCCAGGCGCTGCCGTTCACCGGCGTCGACATCGACGCGGCCAAGATCCGTCGCGGCCGCGAAGTCGTCGCGCGCACCGGACTCGCCGACGTGCAGCTCGACGTGCTCGATCTCGGCGTCGGCCTGCCGGCGCACCATGGCAGCGTGACGATCCTCGACGTGCTGCAGTACCTGTCGCCCGAGCGCCAGCGCGAACTGCTCGACAACGTGATCGCGATGCTGGTGCCGGGCGCGCGTCTGGTGATCCGCAGCGGCCTCGCTGACGACACCTCGCGCAGCCGCACCTCGCGCATCACCGACCGCCTCGCCAATTTCGCCGGCTGGATGCAGGAGCGCGCGAAGAGCTATCCGACCGCCGTCGGCCTGCGCGGCCAGCTCGAAGGCGCAGGCCTGCAGACGACGCTGCGCCCGCTGTACGGCGACACGCCGTTCAACAACTGGCTGATCGTCGGCATCCGCACGTGACCGCGCGCGACGGCCTGCCGAATGCGCCGATGCTGGCGCTCGACGATCCGTCTTGGACCACATTGCGTTGCGCGCAGGGCGATGCGCGCGGCATTCCCGCGCTGCTCGCGCAGCTCGATGGCGCGAGCGGAGACGACTGCCTCGGCGAACCGTGGCACTCCTTGTGGGATTCGCTGTGCAACGAAGGCAGGGTGTTCTCCGCCTCGTTCGCCGCTGTCCCGCATATCGTCGCGATCCTCGCCGAGGCGCCGGAACGCGCGACGCCGAGTCACTTCGTACTGCCCGCCAGCATCGAACTCGCCCGCGCCGCGCACGACGCGGAGATTCCGGACCATCTGATCGACGGCTACGTCACCGCGTTGTCGCGCCTGCCGCTGCTCGCCGGCCTCGTCGCCGCGCCCGACTGGAGCGAACTGATGTGCAGCGCCGCGCTGGCCGCGACGGCGGCGGCAACGGGTCAGCACGCTGTGGCGGAACTGCTGCTGGAGGCCGACGACATCGGTGCCGTGCTGGCCTGGTTGCGGGCGGAATAAGCCCAGTTTTCGCTAATCGATGCTGTTTGCGACAGCCCTACGATGGGTTTCGCTGCGCTCTACCCATCCTACAAACGGCCGCATCGTGCGGTTCGAGCCCCTCTCCCCCCGGGAGAGGGGTTGGGGTGAGGGATGGGAGCACGCGCTACAAGTCAGATTCGACCATGCCCGCATCGCAGCTGCGCAGGACGGGTAGATCGCAGCGCAACCCATCAAGCATCGCTGGTTGCTTCGACGGACCGTCAGACCGCCTGATCCGGCAACACCGCCCGCAATCCCTTCGCCCGCATCCGCATCAGCACGCCTTCGACCATCGCGACATTGCCGCCGTGCTTCGCGCCTTCATGCAGCAGCACGATCGCGCCGGGCGCGAGGTCGGCATCGATCCGCGCGACCACGTCGTCGACATCCGCCTTCACCGCATCGAATCCGCGCGCATTCCAGCCGACGCGCGCCAGGCCTGCATCACGCAGTGGCGCATGCACGAACGGATTGGTGTGACCGACGACCGAGCGGAACCACACCGGCGCATGACCCAAGATTTCAACCAGCGTGCGCTGGCAGTCGAGAATCTCGCGCCGCATCCGCGCCGGTCCGAGTGCCCAGAACATCGCCTGCGGATGGGTCTGGCTGTGGTTGCCGATGCCATGGCCGCGCGCGGCGATCTCGCGCACGAGGTCCGGGCGCGCTGCAGCGCGCGCGCCAACGAGGAAGAACGTCGCCTTCGCGTCGTGCGCATCGAGCAGATCGAGCAGCGCGCGGGTGTCATCGGACGGACCATCGTCGATCGTCAGCCACACGCCTTCGCCCGGCAGCCGTGTCAGCACCGGGCCGTACAGCCGCGAGGCCGGTGCCAGCACGCCCCACAGGCACAGCGCGTGGCTGGCCAGCAGCAGCGGCAGGCCGATCGTCCAGCCCAACTGCCACCAGACCAGCGCGATCAGCAGCTGCGAGGCGATCAGCAGCGGCAGCCACAGCTGCGGACGACGGGGCGGGCGGTGCACGGACATGGCGCGCATGATGCCATCGGCACCGCCGCGCAACGCGGTGTTCCGGGCCCGCAGGCGGCAGTTGCGGGCTTGCATCGAGGGCCCCGCGGTACCATGTGGATCGTTCCCGCACACCGGATCCATGCCATGTCTCTCGACCCCGCTCTCCGCACCCGCATCGAAACCCTGCTGCAGGGCAACCGGGCCGTGCTGTTCATGAAGGGCTCGCCGACGACCCCGCAGTGCGGCTTCTCCGCCAAGGCCATCTCCGCGCTCGAAGCGGTGGGCATCGACTACGCGACCGTCAACGTGCTCGAAGACGGCGAGATCCGCGAAGGCATCAAGGCCTATGGCGACTGGCCGACGATTCCGCAGCTCTATGTCGACGGCGAGCTCGTCGGCGGCAGCGACATCATCGAGCAGATGGTCGGCAGCGGTGAGCTGCACGGCCTGTTCGGCGTCGCCCCGCCGGACCGCACGCCGCCGTCGATCTCGATCACCCCGGCCGCGCGCGAGATGATCGCCAAGGCCGTCGGCGATGCCGGTGGCGATTACGTGCTGCAGGTCGACATCGACGGCAACTTCCGCACCCGCCTGCAGCTCGCACCGCGCAGCGCTTCGGCGATCATCGCCCAGGCCGACGGCATCGACGTGCAGTTCGACCTCGCCGGCGCACGCCGCGCCGAGGGCATGACGATCGACTTCGCCGACGACATCCGCGGTCGCGGTCTGGTCATCGATAACCCGAACGCGCCCAAGCCGGTGCAGGACATCAGCCCGGCCGACGCCAACGATCGTCTTGCCGCCGGCACGCTGACCCTCGTCGACGTGCGCCCGCCGGACGAACGCGCCACCGCCAGCGTCGCGCGCCCGTTCGAAGTGCTCGACGGCGACGCGATCACCCGTCTGCAGCAGTTGCCCAAGGACACACCGCTCGCGTTTCTGTGCCACCACGGTGGTCGCAGCCAGCAGGCGGCCGAGCATTTCCGCAACCAGGGTTTCACCCACGTCTACAACGTCGCCGGCGGCATCGATGCCTGGAGCGACAGCGTGGATGGCGGCGTCCCGAAGTACTGACGGCGCCACACCTGGACGGACGAAAAAAGGAGACCTCCGGGTCTCCTTTTTTCATCGTCGAACACGCCGACGCGATGCGCGTGCGGTCGCGCCACCTGTTCTCCAATGTGTCTGTCCCCGAGGATAGAACCATGTCCACTACCCAACGACAGCTGCCGCTGATCGACCTGTCGCAACTCGAAGCCGGCAGCCCCGGCGATCGCGCCGCCGCGCTGCAGACGCTGCGCCAGGGCGCACGCGAGGTCGGCTTCTTCTACTTGGGGAACCACGGTGTACCGCCCGAGCTCGACGCCGCACTGCTGCAGCAGGCGCGGGCGCTGTTCGCTCTGCCCGACGCGGACAAGCAGGCCATCGCGATGGTCCATTCCCCACATTTCCGCGGCTACAACCAAGTCGGCGCCGAACTGACCCGCGGCAAGGCCGACTGGCGCGAACAGATCGACATCGGCGCCGAGCGCGAGGCGGTGCCGCAGGCGCCCGGCGTGCCGGCGTGGACCCGTCTGCAGGGCCCCAACCAGTGGCCCGCGGCACTCCCGGAATTCCGTCCGGTCGTGCTGGCTTGGCAGGACGCGGTCACCGATGTCCTGCTCCGCCTGCTGCAGGCCTGCGCCGAAGCGCTCGGCCAGCCGCGCGACGTGTTCGCCCCGCTCTATCGCGACCACCCGTACCAGCTGATGAAACTGATCCGCTACCCCGGCCGCGAGCGGGTGGAGAACGACCAAGGCGTGGGCGCGCACAAGGACAGCGAGCTGCTGACGCTGATCCTGCAGGACGGCGTCGGCGGTCTGCAGATCGAACTCGACGATGGCCGGATCATCGACGCCATCCCGCGGCCCGGCACCTACATCGTCAACATCGGCGAGCTGCTGGAGCTGGCATCGGACGGCTACCTCAAGGCAGCCGTGCACCGCGTCAGCAGCCCACCGCCGGGCACCGAACGCCTCTCCGCCGCGTTCTTCCTCGGCGCGCGCCTGGACGCGACAGTGCCGGCGCTGACGCTGCCGCCCGACCTCGCCCGCGAGGCCAGCGGCTATACCCGCGATCCCCACAATCCGCTGTTCCATCAGGTCGGCCAGAACACGCTGAAAGGCCGCCTGCGTTCGCACCCCGACGTGGCCGCGCGGCATCACGCGGATCTGCTGGCGCCGGCGAAGGTCTGACGCCAGCTGACGCTCGCATCGGCTGTTCGGCTGTTCGGCTGTTCGGCTTTTGCGCTTTGGCTTTGGCTTTGGCTTTGGCTTTCGCTTTCGCTCCACGCGTTTGATCTCAATCGAGCCGTAAAGCGAGCCGAGCATCGCAGGGCGGCGGGGTCGAAGAGCAGCCCATGTCTGAGCGCAGCGAGTTTGGGCTGCGTGCCCCGTCGGCCGAGAAGCGCAGGGGACCGCCGCGGCTGTATCGCGGCGGATCGCGTCCGGCGAAGGGACCTTTTGGTTCCTTTTGGGTCCATCCAAAAGGGACTCGCACGCGCAGCGGGCGAAAGCTCTGCACTTGCCTGCTTCGTAGCTCGTTGCTTCGACTTCGACGCTCCAAGCAAATTAAGGAATCAACCGCAGGAGCGAAGATCAAGGACAGGGCTTCCGCGCTGTCGCGCGGCTTACTTTTGTCTTGGCAAAAGTAAGCAAAACCGTCTTCGCCGGACGCGAGCCGATGCGATGAAGCCGCATCGGTCCCCTGTGCTCCTCGCCTGACGCGGCACGCAGCCCAAACTCGCTGCGCTCAGACATGGGCTGCTCTTCGGCCACGCCAGGCTCCGGTGCTCGGCTCGCTCTACGGCTCGATTCAAGTCAAAGGCTGAAAGCCAAAGCCGAGTCCAAAGCCGGAGTCGGAGTCGGAGTCGGATCCAAAACAACACAAAAGCAGAATGGATTCCCGCGTTCGCGGGAATGACGGCGGTGAAGCAAACGCCAACGCACAAGCACAAGCACAAGCAGAGGCAGAGGCAAACACAAAGGCAGAAGCGCGCACGACGGGAACGCGAAATAACGGCAGCGGAAGAACCTCCGGGCCCACGCCCCGGCCCACGCGCCGCCCCTCGCCCCGTACACTCGGCCGCTTCGGATCGAGGGGACGGGAATGGTGCCGGGCTGGGTACTGCTGCTGGTGTCGCTGGGCTATGCCGCGCTGTTGTTCGGTGTGGCCTGGTATGGCGACCGGCGTCCGCTGTCCCCGGATCGGCCGTGGCTGCGCACCGCTGTCTACAGCCTCGGCATGGCGGTGTACTGCTCATCGTGGACGTTCTACGGCGCGGTGGGCACGGCGGCGCGGCAGGGGCTGGGGTATCTGCCGATCTATCTCGGACCGCTGCTGTTGCTGCTGTTCGGCTGGCGCATTCTCGAGCGGCTGGCGCTGATCGCGCAGTCACAGAACACGGTGTCGATCGCCGACTTCATCGCCTCGCGCTATGGCCGTTCGCAGCGCCTGGCGGCGATGGTCGCGTTGATCGCGCTGGTCGCCGCGGTGCCGTATCTGGCGCTGCAGTACAAGGCGGTGGCGATCAGTCTGGGCGTGCTCGGCGGGCCGGACGATCCGGTCACGCCGTTCGGCGATCCGGCGTTCTACGTCGCCGCGTTGATGGCGCTGTTCGCGATCCTGTTCGGCACGCGCCAGGTCGATGCCACCGAACATCGGCCCGGCATGATGCTGGCGGTCGCACTGGAATCGCTGGTCAAGCTGGTCGCGCTGGTCGCGGTGGGCGTGTTCGCAATCGCGTGGTTCGACAGCAATGACCTGAAGCTCGTCGAGGCGACGCACGCGCTGGTCGAGAACGCGCCGCCCAGCAGTTTCGTCGCGCAGTGTCTGCTCGCGTTCGCGGCGTTGATCTGCCTGCCGCGCCAGTTCCACGTGGCGATCGTCGAATGCGGCGACGTGCGCGACATCCGCCGCGCGCGCTGGCTGTTCGGCGGGTATCTGGTGATCATCTGTCTGATGGTGCTGCCGATCGCCAGCGCCGGCGTGGCGTTGTTCGGCCGCGACGGCCCGGTGGCGCCGGACAGCTTCGTGCTCGCGTTGCCGATGGCGATGAATGCCGATTCGCTGGCGCTGTTCGCCTACATCGGCGGCTTCTCGGCGGCGACCGGCATGGTGATCGTGTCCTCGGTCGCGCTGGCGACGATGGTCAGCAACGATCTGGTGATGCCGCTGCTGCTGCGCCGCGGCTATGCCGAGCGCCACGGCGGCAACGTCGCGCGCACGGTGCTGTGGATCCGCCGCGTCGCGATCGTCGGCCTCGCCGCGCTCGCCTACGGCTACTACCGCGCCAGCGGCACCGAGACCACGCTCGCAGCATTCGGCCTGATGGCGTTCGCGGCCGTCGCGCAGTTCGCGCCGGCGCTGATCGGTGGCCTGTACTGGCGCGGCGCGAGCCGGCGTGGTGTCGAGGTGGGGTTGCTGATCGGCTTCGGCGTGTGGACCTACACGCTGCTGCTGCCGACGCTCACGCAGTCGGGCTGGCTCGATCCGCAGTGGCTGACGACCGGTCCGTTCGGCATCGACTGGCTGCGGCCGCATGCACTGTTCGGACTCGCCGGCTGGGATCCGCTGACCCACGGCACGTTCTGGTCGCTGCTGCTCAACGTCGGCGCGCTGCTGCTGGTGTCGGCGCGCTGGCGGCCGACGCTCGACGAGCGCCTGCGCGCAGCGCCGTTTCTCGATCCCTACGCCGAGCGCCGCACGTTCGCGTCCGAGGACTGGAGCGGCAATGTCGGCATTCCCGATCTGCTGACGCTGACCGGCCGCATCGTCGGCGAACGCACCGCGCGCGCAGCCTTCGACGAACACGCGCAGGTGCAGGGCAAGCCGCTCGCGCTCAATGCGCCGGCCGACCGCACCTGGCTGCAGTTCACCGAACGCCAGCTCGCGGCGGCCGTTGGTGCATCGTCTGCGCGCCTGCTGATGACCAGCGCGCTGAAGGGCTCGGGCATGGAGGTCGACGAAGTCGTCGCGATGCTCGACGAGGCCGGCCAGGAACTGCGCTTCAACCGCGAAGTGCTGTCGTCGACGCTGGAGAACATCGATCACGGTGTCAGCGTGGTCGACCGCACGATGCGGCTGGTCGCCTGGAACCGCAGCTACCAGCGCCTGTTCGGCTATCCGGACAACATGCTCTACGTCGGCCGTCCGGTCGCCGACCTGATCCGCTACAACGCCGAGCGCGGCGAGCTGGGCCCGCGCGACGTCATCGACATCGACACCGAGATCGACAAGCGCATCGCCTACATGCGCGCGGGCTCGCCGCACGTGTCCGAGCGCGTGCTCGGCAACGGCCAGGTCATCGAACTGCGCGGCCAGCCGTTGCCGGGCGGCGGTTACGCGACCAGCTACAGCGACGTGACCGACTACAAGCGCGTGGAGCGCGAGCTGCGCGACATCAACGAGACGCTGGAGCAGCGCGTCGCCGATCGCACGCGCGAAGCGGAAGCCGCGCAGGAATCGCGCTCGCGCTTCCTCACCGCGGTCAGCCACGACGTGCTGCAGCCGCTCAATGCCGCGCGGTTGTTCACCTCGGCGCTGCGCGAAACCCAGGACGGCGCCGAGCAGAAGCATCTTGCCGAACGTGTCGACACGTCGCTGCGTGCGGCCGAGGAACTGCTCGACGGTCTGCTCGACGTCTCGCGGCTCGATGCCGGCGCGCTGAAACCCGAGATCACCGATCTCGACGTCTCCGAACTCATGCGCCAGCTCGCCGGCCAGTACGCGCCGATGGCCAAGGCGCGCAAGCTCGACATCCGCCTGCACGCGCTGCCGATCGCGGTGCGCAGCGATCGCCGGCTGTTGCGCCGCGTGCTGCAGAACTTCCTCGCCAACGCGCTGCGCTACACGCGTACCGGTCGCATCGTGCTGTCGGCGCGGCGCCGGGGCGACCAGGTCGCCTTGCAGGTCTGGGATACGGGGCCGGGTATTCCCGAGCACCACATGAGCCAGATCTACGACGAGTTCCATCGCTACGAACAGAACTTCGACTGGGACGGTCGCGGTCTGGGTCTGGGCCTGTCGATCTGCCAGCGCATCTCGCGTCTGCTCGGCCACACGCTCGATGCGCGCTCCAGCGTCGGCCGCGGCAGCATGTTCTCGATCACCGTGCCGCGCAGCGTCATGGCGAGCCTGCCGCCCACCGCCACGCCGGCGCCGCTGCACGACGAATCGCTGCAGGGCCTGCGCGTGCTGTGCGTCGACAACGACGACGACATCCTCGCCGGCATGCGCGCACTGCTGCGCCGCTGGGGCGTGGAGCCACTGTGCGCGAAGACCATCGACGAGGCGATCGCGTGCATGGACGAATTACCGGACGTGATGCTGGTCGATTACCACCTGCACGACCGGCTCGACGGCCTCGACACACTCGACGCGCTGCGCGGCATCGCGCCCGACGTGCCCGGCGCGCTGCTGACCGCCGACGGCAGCGACACGCTCAAGCAGACCGCGCGCATCCGCGGCTATCGCGTGCTGACCAAGCCGGTGAAGCCCGCCTCGATGCGTGCCTTCCTCGGCGCCCAGCGGATGGCGGCGAGCCGACGCGCAGGCAGCTGACGGGCACGGTTGCGGTTGCGCCGTCCGGCTGCACGTCACGCGCGTCACATGCGGATGCCTAGGATCGGGCGCTTCTGCCTGCCCGGATACCCGCCATGAGTTCCAACGAGAAAACCCCCAAGCCGCCGATGACCAAACGCCGCCGCGTGTTCCTGTTCGGCGCCGTGGTCGCGATCGTGGTGCTGCCGCTGATCATCTACATCGTCGCGATCGGGGTCGGCGGCGGCGTGGAGTAAGCGCCACACGCTGATACCGGCACATTCGAAGATGGAGCCTGCGATGCCTGCGATCTGGTACTTCGATGTCGTCTCGCCCTTCGCGTACCTGCAGTGGCGCCGGCTGAAACCACTGCTCGCGACGCACGACATCCGCCCGGTGCCGATCCTGTTCGCGGCGGTGCTGTCGGCGATCGGCAATCGCGGGCCGGCGGAGATTCCGGCCAAGCGCACCTTCACCTATCAGCACGTCGCTTGGCGCGCGCAACGCGACGGCGTTGCACTGGTGTTTCCGCCGGCGCATCCGTTCAACCCGATCGCGGCGCTGCGCACGGTGGTCGCCGCCAATGCGGACCCGGATGTGATCGACGCGGTATTCGCGCACATCTGGGCGCAGGGACAGGCCGGTGACAGCGTCGAGGCACTGGCCCCTGTGCTGGCCGCAGCGCAGCTGTTACCGGCCGATGTCGAAGCGCCAGCGGTCAAGGCACGGCTGCGCGCGGAGACCGATGCGGCGATCGCCGCCGGCGTGTTCGGCGTGCCGACGCTGCGTATCGGTGACGCGCTGTTCTGGGGCGAGGACGCGCACGACTTCGCACTCGCGGCGCTTACCGATCCCGGCCTGCTCGACACGCCGGAAATGCAGCGCCTTGCGCAGCTGCCGGTCGGCGCCGCACGCAGCTGAGATGCGGGCTACGGCGCCGATCGCGTAGAGTGCCAGCGGGCGCGACGCGCGCCCGACCCGCGACCCGTCGGCACAGACGGGCGCCGGCCACGCGATAAATGGGAGCACGCATGCGCATCGGAATCGTCGTCGACTCGGCCTGTGATCTGCCGCCGGAGTGGCTGGCTGCTCACGGCATCCATCTGTTGCCGGTGACGGTGAAGATCGGCCAGTCCGAGTTCGTGGACCTGCGCGACGAACGCGCGACGCTGGACTTCATCGAAAGCCACGTCACCGGCCGCCACACCGCCGAGACCTCGGCGTTTCCCGCCGACAAGATCAAGGCGCTGTTCCTCGAGCAGCTGGTCATCGACTACGACTACGTGTTCTGCCTGACGGTCACGCGCCATCGCAGCCAGATCCACGACAACGCGACCCACGCGAGCTTCGCAATCCTCAACGAATACAAGCCGATCCGCGCGCAAGCCGGCCGCACCACACCGTTCGCGCTGCGCATCGTCGATTCGCAGCAGGTGTTCGCCGGCCAGGGCATCCTGCCGGTCGAAGCGGTGCGCCTGCGAGACGCGGGCGCCAGCGCGCCGGAGATCCGCAGCCGTCTCGAATTCCTCGCCGAACGCAGCTACGCCTACATGGTGCCGCGCGATCTCGGCTATCTCCGCGCGCGCATCAAGCATCGCGGCGACAAGAGCGTGAGCCTGCTCGCCGCACTGATCGGCGGCGCGCTCGACATCAAGCCGATCCTGCACTGCCATCGCGGCGACACCGGCCCGGTCGGCAAGGTCCGCGGCTTCGAACCTGCGGCCGAGAAACTGTTCGCGTTCGCCGTCGAGCGCGTGCGCGCCGGCCTGCTTACCCCGACGCTGTGCCTGAGCTACGGCGGCGAGCTCGACCAGATGCGCGCCCTGCCCGGCTACGCCGCGCTGGTCGCCGCGTGCGAGGAACACCACGTCGAACGCTTCGAGACGGTGATGAGCGTGACCGGCATGGTCAACGTGGGCTCCGGCTCGCTGACGCTCGGGTTCGCGGCACCGCCGCATGCGTTCGCGTAAGGCGTCGGGGCGTGGACGTCCGGCCCGTCGGTCCCGCGTAGGCGGGAACGGCGTCATCAAGCGCCGCCTGGCCACGATCCAGGAGCGCTGCCTGTGCGGTGAGGTATCGCGCTCCGCACCGCGCGACGCGCAGTGAATGCAGCCCTGCCCGAGGGGCGAAGGCACTGGATTCCCGCCTGCGCGGGAATGACGGCCGTAAAGAAGCTGCAGCCGTGATGGCGTTTTTGAACCGTGCCCGCTTCGGACAATGGGCGCGACTCGTGCCTACCCGCCCCACATGACGGATTTCTAACGCGCCCGGTTGCTAGGCTGACGGCCTTCTCGTATCGCCGAATGGACGCCGCATGAGTACCCGCTATCTGATCCGACTGCCCGAACCCGAGCAGGCCCGCGCTTCGGGCGAACACGCCATCCGTGCGCAGGGCGCCGCCGGCATCGCGGCCGAACTGCAGGAAGCCTTGCGCGGCGACACGCTGTTCGCCCGCTGGCGCGACCAGCAGCCGGATCCGGACGAGGTCGATCCGTCGCTGGGCATCACCGATCCCGGCGCGCAGGTCAGCGGCGAAGACCGCGATCTCGGCGTCGATCTGGTCGTGAACACCTCGATCTCCAGCACCGTGCTCAAGCATCGCCTGCGCCTGCTCGCCGGCAGCGCCTGGGAACTGCGCGACGTCCGCGCAGGCTGAGATGGCCGCAGTG
Organism: Luteimonas fraxinea; assembly: GCF_021233355.1. Taxonomy (NCBI): domain Bacteria; kingdom Pseudomonadati; phylum Pseudomonadota; class Gammaproteobacteria; order Lysobacterales; family Lysobacteraceae; genus Luteimonas; species Luteimonas fraxinea. The sequence goes on from NZ_CP089507.1 coordinate 1,589,415, forward strand.
CCTACGCCGGTGCTCCTGTCCTGGAGCGGCGGCAAGGACGCGGCCTGGACGCTGCACGTCCTGCGACAGCGCGACGATGTCGAGGTCGTCGCGCTGGTCACGACGATCACCGAAGGTTTCGAGCGCATCTCGATGCAGGGCATCCGCGTCGAGGTGCTGCATGCGCAGGCGCGCGCCGCAGGTCTGCCGGTGATCGAAGCCCGGATGCCGCAGGCTGCCGACAACACGATCTACGAGGCCGCATTCGCCGATGCGCTGCGATCGGCCCGCATGCGCTGGCCCGCCCTGCGTACGATCGCGTTCGGCGACCTGTTCCTCGACGACATCCGCGCGTGGCGGCAAGCGCAATGCGCGAAGCTGGACTGGGACGCGCTGTTTCCGTTGTTCGGCAGTGACACGCCGACGCTTGCGCGGGAGATGCAGCAGCAGGGATTGTCCGCGGCACTGTGCTGCGTCGACACCACCCAGCTCGACGCGCGTTTCGCCGGCCACGTCTTCGACGGCACCCTGCTCGATGCCCTGCCGCCGCAGATCGATCCCTGCGGCGAGCACGGCGAGTTCCACACCTGTGTGTACGACGGCCCGATGTTCGCCGCGCCGCTCCCGCTGGTGCAGGGCGAGACCGTGCTGCGCGACGCGCGCTTCGCCTACACCGATTTCCGTCTGCGCGACTGAGCCGCGGCGATCAGTGTTCCGGTGGCAACGCGTCGAGCACGCGCTGGCCGCGGCCGGTGGTTTCCGGCAGCACGTGCGCATCGGTCGCCACCAGCACGGTGCCGGGCCGCAGCCGCGGCAGCACGCGTTCGACGAATCCCGGCGGTACCTGCACCCCGGCCAGCAGCGCGGGATCGAGCGTCTGGCCGGCATCGGCCTCGCGGCCCGGCACCGCGATCGACTGCCACTGCGGCAACTCGCCATCGGGGACGCCATCCACATGCACCGGCAACGTGCCGGCGCCCATCACGTAGACATGCGTGCCGCGCGGCGCGGTTGACGGCGGCACGACGATCCGCGCGCGCCCGACCTCGCGCCCGTCGGCGAGTGCGATCAGGCGCTGGTCGCTGCGGCTGAGCACCAGTGACAGCGGACCGGTGGTCGCGTCATCGGCGGTCCAGCGCCAGGGCTGACCGTCGTCGAGCGGCAGGGCCGCGATCGATGCACCACTGGTGGGGTCGACCGGCGCCAGCAGCCCGGGATGCACGGCATCGGCCGAGGCGTGTCCGTCCTCGGCGATGACCACGGTCATGCCCAGCGTCGTCGCGCCGAACAGACGTCGTGCGAACTCGGTCGGCAGATGCACGCAGCCGTGCGATTCCGGATAGCCCGGCAGACCGCCGGCATGCAGCGCGACGCCGTCCCAGGTCAGCCGCTCCTGGTAGGGCATCGCGGCGTTGTTGTACTTGTTCGAGTGGTGGTCGCGATCCTTCTGCAGGATGGTGAACACACCGGTCGGCGTCGCGTGTCCGGGTTTGCCGGTGCTGACCGTGGTCACCGCGATCCGCAGCCCGTTGCGATAGACGTAGCCGCGCTGCTCGTCGAGGCTGACGACCATCACCATCGGACCGAGCGCGGGATCGTCGCCCGCCCAGATCCAGGCCCCGGGCTTCAGCGCTTCGGGCGGCGTGTCGACCGCGCTCGACTGCGGCGCGCCCCAGGACGGCACCGCCGTGGCAGCGCCTGCCGCGAACGACGCGCACAGCAGACAGAGCCAGCACAGCAGCCACACCCGTCGTATCGACATCGTCTTCGCCCCGGAACGCATGAAACGCGACGCTAGCATGCAGCGCGGACGCACGAGAACCGCGCATGCCGGCTCTTCGCCAACGATGCGCGTCCTTGATCAGGCTTGGGCGTGCAGCGCCTTCGCGTGATGCGCGATGTGCGCGCCGATGAAGCTCTGGATGAAGTAATAGCTGTGGTCGTACCTGGGCTGCAGACGCAATTCGATCGGATGACCGGCGGCCTCGCACGCGGCCTGCAGCAGCTGCGGCTTGAGCTGGCCGTCGAGGAACTCGTCGGCATCGCCCTGGTCGATCAGCAGCGGCAGGCGCTCGGTCGCGTGTTCCACCAGCGCGGTCGCGTCGTATGCGCGCCACGCAGCGCGGTCATCGCCGAGGTACGCACCGAAGGCCTTCTCGCCCCACGGCACCTGGCTCGGGGCGACGATCGGCGAGAACGCCGACACGCTGCGATAGCGGCCGGCATTCTTCAGCGCGATCACCAATGCGCCGTGACCGCCCATCGAGTGACCACTGATCGCACGTGCGCCGTTCGCCGGCAGTTCGGCCTCGACCAGCGCCGGCAACTCGTTCACGACGTAGTCGTACATCCGGTAATGCGTGGCCCAGGGCGCCTGGGTCGCATCGACGTAGAAGCCCGCGCCCTTGCCGAGGTCGTAGCCGTCGGCATCGGCGACATCGTCGCCGCGCGGGCTGGTGTCGGGCGCGACGAGCATCACGCCGTGCTCGGCCGCGTAGCGCTGCGCGCCTGCCTTGGTGATGAAGTTCTGCTCGTTGCAGGTCAGGCCCGACAGCCAGTACAGCACCGGCAGCTTCGCGTGTTCGGCCTGCGGCGGCAGGTAGACCGCGAAGCGCATCGTGCAGCCGAGCGTCTTCGAGACGTGTTCGTAGACGTCCTGCCAGCCGCCGAAACAGGCGCGGTGCTCGACGCGCTCCAGCGCCATGTCAGCGGCCGCCCTGCGGCAGACGGATCTCGAAGGTCTTGAGCACCTGCGGATCGCCCTTTCCTTCGATGCGACCGGCCTGCACCAGCGCGCGGATGCGGATCGTGTACAGCACTTCCGGCAGCTCCTCGTGCTCGTCGGGCGCGGCGATCATCACACCGGAGGCGATAAAGCCCGCCTTCTTCCAACTGCTGTCGAGCGCCGACAGGATGGACTGGTCGATCTGTTCGAGATCGCCGTCGTCGAGCTGCGCGATCGCATCGCGCTGTTCCTGTTCGAGGTCGAGATGTTCGATCGCGGCTTCGAGCGCGATGGTATCCATGAAATCAGTCATCAGTAGTGCACCACGGAGCGGATGGATTTGCCTTCGTGCATCAGGTCGAAGGCGTCGTTGATCGCGTCGAGACCCATCGTATGGGTGACGAACGGCGCGAGTTCGATGTCGCCCTTCATCGCGTCCTCGACCATGCCCGGCAGCTGCGTGCGGCCCTTGACGCCACCGAACGCGGTACCGAGCCACTTGCGGCCGGTGACCAGCTGGAACGGACGCGTCGAGATCTCCTGGCCCGAACCGGCGACGCCGATGATCACCGACTGGCCCCAGCCGCGGTGCGCGCATTCGAGCGCGGCGCGCATCACGTTGACGTTGCCGATGCACTCGAACGAATGGTCGACGCCCCAGTCCGTCATCTCGACGATGACCTGCTGGATCGGCTTGTCGAAATCCTTCGGGTTGATGCAATCGGTGGCGCCGAATTCCTTCGCCAGCTCGAACTTCGACGGATTGGTGTCGACGGCGATGATGCGGCCGGCCTTGGCCTGGCGCGCGCCTTGGATCACGGCGAGGCCGATGCCGCCCAGACCGAACACGGCGACGGAATCGCCTTCCTGCACCTTGGCGGTGTTGTGCACCGCGCCGATGCCGGTCGTCACGCCGCAACCGAGCAGGCAGACGTGTTCGGGATTCGCATCCGGGTTGATCTTCGCCAGCGAGACTTCGGCGACGACGGTGTATTCGCTGAAGGTCGAGCAGCCCATGTAGTGGTAGACCGGCTCGCCGTTGTAGGAGAAGCGCGTGGTGCCGTCGGGCATCACGCCCTTGCCCTGCGTGGCGCGCACGGCGACGCACAGATTGGTCTTGCCGCTCTTGCAGAACAGGCATTCGCCGCACTCGGCGGTGTAGAGCGGAATGACGTGATCGCCCGGCTTCACCGAGGTCACGCCTTCGCCCACTTCGATCACGATGCCCGCGCCTTCATGGCCCAGCACGGCCGGGAACAGGCCTTCGGGATCGTCGCCCGACAGCGTGAACGCATCGGTGTGGCAGACGCCGGTGTGGGTGATCTTGACCAGCACTTCGCCCTTCTGCGGCGGTGCGACGTCGATCTCGACGATCTTCAGCGGTTCGCCCGCGGCGAACGCAACGGCGGCACGTGATTTCATGATGGACTCCCGACAGAACGATGGTTACTTGAGATAGGTCCGCACCAGGGCGACGGCATCGTCGACGCTGGCGCGGCGGTGTTCGGGCGAGTCGGCCGGCTGGCCGAGTTCCTCGCGCAGATGGCTTTCGAGCACGCCGGACATCAGCCCGTTGACCGCGCCGCGCAGCGCGGCGAGCTGCTGCAGCACGGGGCCGCAGTCGGCGCCGGCCTCCAGCGCGCGCTCGAGCGCATCGAGCTGCCCGCGCATGCGACGCACGCGCAACAGGACACGCTTTTTTTCCTCGGGCGAATGCGGCATGGCGACGGCGTCTCGATACTCTGGGGGAGTATACGCGAGCACGGGCTTTGACGCAGTGACGTGCCCCGGAATATGCGCGGGAAGCGACGGAATCGCCCGCGAACCGCAACGTGTCGATGCACAGTCTAGGGACGCGATGCTGCACCTCAGCGGACTCGTGGACCGGCGCGATCGCGCCTGGCGGGTAACGCGCGCCGCTATGGATGCGAGCCTGCTTCGAAGACCGCGCGCGAATCGCGAACAAGCGCAGCGAGGTACTCGACGATCGGATGCGTCGCCCCGTCGAGCGTGTGGAGATGCAGCCCGACCGGTGCCAGCTTCGGCAGCGCGAGCGCCGCGTCGGCCTGCGCCAGGCAAGACGGCACGCCCAAGGGCGTGCGCGGCGTGACCCCGAGACCGGCTTCGGCCGCCGACCACAACGCGGAGACGCTGCCGCTCGACGTAGCGATGCGCCAGGTGCGCCCGGCCTGTTCGAGCGCCGTGATCGCCGCATCGCGAAATCTGCACGGCGCCTCCAGCACCAGCAGCGGCACCGGCGCGTCCGCGGGCAGCGACAGGTCCGGATGACTCCACCAGTGCACGTCCAGCGAGGCGACCTGCGCGCCGGCGTCGACTGCCTGCGCGCCGAACACGATCGCGAGATCCAGTGCGCCCGCATCCAGCGCACGGCGCAACTCCGCGCTGCGTCCGATCTGCAGTTGCACGCGCACCAACGGATAGCTGCGCGTCACCCGGCCGAGCGCCTGCGCGAGCCAGCCGTCCGCCAGATCCTGCGGCAGGCCCAGCCGCACTTCGCCGCTGGCGGCCATGTCCCGCAGGGCCAGCAACGCTTCGTCGTTGAGATCGAGCAGGCGCCGCGCATACCGCAGCAGGGTGTCGCCGGCGGGCGTCAGCCGCTGACGCTTGCCCTCGCGGACGAACAGCGGCTGCCCGAGCCGGTCCTCCAACGCCTTGAGCTGCAGGCTCACCGCGCCCGGCGTGCGATGCACCACGCGCGCGGCGCGGCCGAAGCCGCCGAGTTCGACGGCGGCAACGAAGGTGCGGAGCGCGGACAGATCCAGATTGGTCGTTAGCATCGCTAATCTGACAGGTGAGCAGAACTCGTTTTCCTGATCATGGCCGGCTTTCTAGACTGCGTCGACACCTTCGAACACAGGTCGCCGACATGCCCCGCCTACGACTCCCACCCGCATCGCGCCGCCGCATCGGTGCAGCGCTGCTACCTCTCCTGCTGGGCGCGGCGTGCGTGCATGCCACCGACACGCCGGCGCCGGCGCACGCTGCGATCGTGCAGGTGCTGGAAACCTACCGGACCGCGGTGTCCACCGGCGACGAAGCCCTGTTCGCCACCACACTGCTCGACGACGACATCCCCTTCCACGCCGTGCGCGCACCCGGCGAGGTCGACCCGGCGCTGGATTCGCGCGCGACCCGCGGCGTCGCCGCGTTCCGCCGGTCGGTGTTCCACAGCGGCCGGCGTTACCGTCAGGGCTTCAGCGATATCCGGATTGCGCAGGACGGCGCGCTGGCACAGGCCACCCTGCGTTTCGTGACCCTGCGTGACGACGGCAGCGGCGGCGCAGGCTGGAAGACGCTGACACTGATCGACGTGGGCGGCCGGTGGAAGATCGCCAGCGAGTTCTACACCGTGGGCGATGTGACCGATGCCGACCGCTCGGCTGCGGCGCCATGAGGCCGGGGCCGTTCGATCACCACGCGAACGCGCGTCTGAAAGACGGGGTACACCGATGCTCGTGACCCATTACGCGATCCCGCTGGCCGACGCCCAGCTTACCGAAATCCGTGAGCGCATCCGTGTCATCGGGCCGGACTTCGACGTGCTGCCCGGCCTCGCGGCCAAGTTGTTCCTGCTGGCGAGCGACACACCCTGCTACGCGCTGTACTACCTGTGGAGAACGCCGGACGCACTGCACGATTTTCTCGACGGCCCGCGCTTCGCCGCGCTGTGCGAGCGCTTCGGTCGCCCGGAACTCACGCATTACCTCACCCGCGCACCGGTCTTGCCGTTCGTGCCGGGCCAGCGTCTGGACATCGCGCCATCGACGGGTACGCCCATCGCAGGCGACGTGCTGCTGGACGACCTGCGCCTCGGTGGCCGCACGACGCTGCGCAGCGCCGCGCATGGACGCTTCGAGGTCGTCTACGTCGCCGGTTCGCACAACCTGCCGGCCACGCTGTCCTGATGTTTGGCGCTGTCAGGCCTGGCGTTCGAGCACGTGCACCGACAGGCCGCGACGCTTGGCTTCGCGTTTCGCGCGCGCCGCACTCGACGCGATGTCCTCGGCGCCGCTGCGCTCACCGGCGGCGACCTGCACGATGCCGATCGTCAGCGTGGTCAGCGGGAACGTCGCGTAGCGGCCGCTGCGGTCCTCGCCTTCGAGCACGCCGCGCGCACGGTCTTCGGGATCGAACAGCGCCAGCGCTGCGGCATTGAACTCACCGACCACGCGCTCGCAACGCAGCGCCCAGTCGTCGCTCTGCATCAGCATCACGAAATCGTCGCCGCCGACATGGCCGACGAAATCCCAGCGCGGATCGGCATGCCGCAACAGCGTGGACGCGACCAGCTGGATCATGCGGTCGCCGAGGAAGTAGCCGTACTGATCGTTGTAGGGCTTGAAGTGGTTGAGATCGCAGTAGCAGGCGACGAAGCCCTGGCCGGTTTCGACCAGCCGCCGTACGTGCTCGGTGATCGGGATATTGCCGGGCAGCTGGGTCAGTGGATTGGCGTAACGCGCGGCGTCGATGCGCAGCTCGGTCACGCGTCGCACCAGTGCCTCGCCGGTGCCCACGCCGCGATAGCGCCCGTTGTCGGTGATGATGAAACCGTCGTAGAGATAGCGCTGGTCTTCGCCGAGCAGGATCTGCGACATCTCGTCGACACTGCGGCGCACGTCGCACAGCACCGGCGATGCGTTCATGTGCGTCGTGCAGGGTTTGCGGCCGAGCAGTTCGCGTGCGAACGGCATCGCCATCTGCTCGTTGAACGCGCGGCGGTTGATCAGGCCGACCGGCAGATCATCGCGATCGACGACCGGAATCGCGGTCAGCTGCGGGTTCTGCCGAAACAGCACTTCGGCATCGTGGTTGGTCGCCGAGTCGCGGATGCTCGGTGCCTCGATCAGCATGTGTTCGGCGAGGATGCGACGGAACGCGCTGGGCCGGTCGTCGCGCGGCCAGACCTGGATCTTGTCGTCCGCGGTCGCGCGCACCGCGTCGGACACGGTGCGCGAGATCGTCGCCGACGGCCGCCCGAGCAGGTAGCCCTGCACCAGCGGAATGCCGAGATCGCGCAGCACGCGCAGATCCTCGATGCGCTCGACGCCCTCGGCGATCAGTTCGGTGCCGAAGCCGTCGGCCACCTGCACCAGCGCCTTGAGAATGTTGAGCCGCCCCGCGCTGTCGGCCAGGCCATGCACGAGGAAGCGGTCGATCTTGACGAACTCCGGCGACAACTCGTGCCACAGCTCGAAGTTGGAATGCCCGTTGCCGAAATCGTCGAGCGCGATGCGCACGCCGGCCGCGCGCAGATAGCCGATCGCATGCGCGAGCTGCTGGCAGTCCTCGACGATGTCGCGCTCGGTGATCTCGACCACGTAGTTGCGCAAGTCGCGGCCACCGGCCTGCAGCGCTTCGAGCACCTGCTGCGGCCGCGTGCTGCCGCCGAGGATCGCGTGCGCGCTCAGATTGAGCAGCAACAGGCCACCGCCGGCGAAGTCGTAACCGGCGGCCGCGCCGCGCACCGCGCGCGTCTCCAGTTCGCCGAGTACGCCTTCGGTGCGGGCGCGATCGAGCAGCTGCAGCGGCGAACTGCCGTCGTCGGGTCGCATGAGCGCCTCGTGCGCGATCACGCGGTGGTCCTGCAGTCGCACGATCGGCTGGTAGACCATGGCGAAACCCGCTGTGGCGGCGGATACGCCGTCGTCGTTGGCGGCGATGGCGACGGCGCTCATGCGCGCAGCCGCTGGAAGACAGAAACGAACAACAGCATGGGAAGTCCCGGGTCGTGATGCGGCAGACGCTGACTGACCGGGGGACGACAGTGCAGAAACGGGCGCGCGGCGACAGCGGTCGCGCGGACCCGTGCCATCCATGGCGGATGGCATTGCACCGGGGAAATGTGACAGCGGCGTTTCGGCGCCGCCGCGGGCTCAATCCTGCTTCGGCATCGCCGCGTCATCGAGCGCGCTGGCGCGCTGCCACGCGGGTCGCGCCTGCAGCCGCTCGACGTACGCAACGAAGGCCGGACGCGCCGGCAGCGACTTGAACATCAGGCCCCAGGCGATCTGGCTGCCGACATAGACATCGGCCGCAGTGAAGCGCGCGCCGGTGATCCACGGTGCTGCGGAAGCCGCGGCCTGCTCCAGCACGTCGACGGTCTGGTCGAAGCTACCGTAGCCGACCATCCTCGATCGTTCGGGCGGCGCCAGCAGACCCAGCGACTTGGCCGTGACCGCGGTTTCGACCGGGCCGGCGGCGAAGAACAGCCAGCGGAAATACGCGGCGCGCGACGCCGGCGTCGGATCCGGCAGCAGATCGGCCTGCGGGAATGCGTCCGCGAGATACGCACAAATCGCAGCCGCCTCGGTGACCACGGCGCCGCCATGCACCAGCGTCGGCACCTTGCCCATCGGATTGACCGCGAGGAATTCCGGCGAGCGGTTGCCACCGTCGAAGCCGACGAGCTCGACGCGATACGGCTGCCCGGTTTCCTCCAGCATCCAGCGCGCGATGCGGCCGCGGGACATGGGATTGGTGTGGAGGACGAGGTCGTCTGCAGTCATCGGAATGCTCCTGTTGCGGAAAGCGGAGTGTGCGCCGGGCATCGCGACAGTTGCACGACGCCCGTCGACAACTCAGCCCGTGTTCTGGATGCCCGCCGCGATGCCGTTGACGGTCGACACCAGCGCGCTCAGCAAGGACTCGTCTTCGCGCTCGGTAGCGCGCCAGCGGCGCAGCAGTTCGACCTGCAGCAGGCTGATCGGGTCGACGTAGGGATTGCGCAGACGGATAGACAGCTGCAGGCGATAGTCGTCGGCGAGCAGCACGTCCTGTTCCTTCAGCAGCAGGATCGCGTCGCGCGTGCGCAGACATTCGTCGAGGATGCCGGGGAAGAACGCGTCGTGCGCGTCGCCGGCGAGGCGCGAATAGCGTTCGAAGATTGCGATGTCGGTCTTGGCCAGCAACATTTCCACGTCGTCGAGCGCGGCGCTGAAGAACGGCCAGTCGCGCGCCATCTCGGTCATCGCCTGCTGGCCGTAGGTCTGGATGCCGTGCTGCAGGGCGGTGCCGAGGCCGTACCAGCCGGTCAGGCCGGAACGGTTCTGCGCCCAGGCGAATACCCACGGAATCGCGCGCAGGTTGGAGATGCCGCCATCGCGCCGGCGCGACGGGCGCGAGCCGATCTGCAGCCGCTCGATGACGTCGATCGGCGTGGCCGCGCGGAAGTAGTCGGGAAAGTCGGCGCGTTCGTGCACCAGCGCGCGGTAATGCGCGCGAGACACGTCGGCCAGATCGGTCGCCATCGCGCGCCAGGTGTCTTCGCGCGGATCGGGCGCACGCGGGCGCAGCGTCGCCTGCAGCACCGCGGCGGTCGACTGTTCGAGATTGCGCAGCGCAAGCGCGCGGATGCCGTACTTGCGATGGATCACTTCGCCCTGCTCGGTCACGCGCAAGCTGCCATCGACGGAGCCGCGCGGCGCGGCATTGATCGCGCGTCCGGTCTTGCCGCCACCGCGGCTCACCGAGCCGCCGCGGCCGTGGAAGAACACGATGCGCACGCCGGCCTCGCGCGCGAGTGCGGTGAGTTCGACCTGGGTGCGCTGCAGCGCCCAGCGCGACGCCAGCAGGCCGCCGTCCTTTGCGCTGTCGGAGTACCCGAGCATCACCGTCTGGCGTTCGCCTCGCGACGCCAGATGCGCGCGATAGCGCGGGTCGTCGAACAGCGCGCGCATCACCACCGGTGCAGCCTGCAGATCGTCGACGGTCTCGAACAGCGGCGACACGTCGAGCGGCACCTGGTCGCCTTCGACGCAGCCGGCGATGCGGGCGAGCGCCAGCACCGCGAGTGCATCCGCGGCGCTGCGCGCCATCGAGATGATGTACAGGCCGGTCGCGGATGCGCCATGACTGCGGCGCAGATCGGTGACCGCGTCGAACACGCCCAGCGTCGAGGCGACACTTTCGTTCGACAGTGCGCCGTTGGCCTTCGGCGGCGCATCGAGCATCGCGTGCAGACGCTCGACGCGTGCATCGACCTTTAGCGCGGCCCAGTCGCTGCCGTCGATGCGGCCGAGGACCTCATCGTGCACGGCCGAATCCTGGCGCAGATCCAGCGCGGCGAGATGGAAGCCGAACGTGCGCGCGCGCCACAGCAGGCGTTCGAGCGCGAACAGGCCGGCATGATCACCACGGTTGCCACGCAGGCTCGTATCCATCAGCACGAGGTCGGCGAAGAACGCATCGGCGTCCGCGTATCCCGCGCGATGGTCGGCGTCGGTCAGACGCAGGCGCAGCTGCATCAGGTCGAGCAGGCGCCGGTACGGCATGTCGGCGTGGCGCGGGTTGAGCGTGGCGTCAGCGTCGGGCAGGCGGCGCCGGTAATCGTCGACGCGCGCGGTGATCGCTTCGTCGATCGTCGCGCGGCCCAGCGTCTGGGTCAGCACGTTGCCGAGCCCGCGCAGGTCACGCCGGTACTGCGCCAGCGCCTGACTGCGCTGCGCGCCGAGCGCGGCGCGCATGGTGTCGGCATTGACGTTCGGGTTGCCGTCCATGTCGCCGCCGACCCAGGTGCCGAAGCGCAGCACCTGCGGCAGCGACGGACGCGCGCCGTAGACGGATTCGATCGCATCGCCGAGCGCTTCGTAGAACACCGGCAGCACGCGGTAGAGCACGTTCGACAGGTAGTAACCGACGTGCTCGACCTCGTCAGCGACGGTCGGCTTGCGCGCCGGCGATTCCGAGGTCTGCCAGGCCGAGGTGAGCGCAAGCACGATGCGCGCGTCGTCGGCGCGGCGCTCGGTCGGCGTGCGCTCGCGGTCGATGTCGGCGATCAGGCGCTCGACGATCGTGCGTTCCTTCTCCAGCAACACGCGGCGCACGGCTTCGGTCGGATGGGCGGTGAACACCGGTTCGATATGCAGGCGCGCGAGCGTGGCTTCGAGCTGCGGCAGGTCGACGCCGGCGTCCTTGAGTTCATGCAGTACAGCTTCGAGCCCGCCGGGCTGCGGCGCGTCGCCGGTACGCTGGTAATCGCGACGGCGACGGATGCGATGCACGCGTTCGGCGAGATTGATCGCGCCGAAATACGCGGCGAACGCGCGTACCAGCGCATCGGCATCGTCGAGTGAGACATCGGCCAGGCCATCGGCGAGCGTGTCGACCGGCGCACCGGTTTCGCGACGCGCGATCGCCGCGCGGCGGACCGCTTCCACCTGGTCGAGCAACGCAGGCGAGACCTGCTCGGACAGCATGTGGCCGACCATCGCACCGAGGCGGCGGACGTCATCGCGGAGCAGGGTGTCGGTCTTCGCGAAACCGACTTCGCGCAGCGGCAGGGGGAGGTCGTCGTGGGCGTTCATCCAGCCACGTTACACAAGCCCCGCGTGACTGTCGTGCAAGGCGTGCGTCAGTACGCGAACTCGCGGAACACGCGGTCGATGTCGCCGTTCCAGGCGCCATGGAACAGCGCGAGCTTGCGCTCGGCCGGCGTCTCGTTGGCCTCGACGATTTCGATCAGTGCGTCGAGAAACACTCGTTCGTCCTGACCGCGGCTGTTGAGGCGCGCGCGGCGCTGCAGGCCGCCGGCGGAAATCTTCAGGGCCTCGACGGCGAGATCGCGCAGGGTGCCGCTGCGGAACGGCGTCTTCAGCCCGTGCCTGGGCACGTCGTCGCGCAGCGCGTTGCGCTCGACCATCGTGAAGTCGCGGACCAGATCCCAAGCCGCATCCAGCGCGGCATCGTCGTACAGCAGGCCCACCCAGAACGCCGGCAGCGCGCACAGCCGGTTCCACGGGCCGCCGTCGGCGCCGCGCATCTCCAGGTACTTCTTCAGCCGCACCTCGGGGAAGGCGGTGGTCATGTGGTCCGACCAGTCGCGCAGCGTCGGCAGCTGGCCCGGCAGCGCCGGCAGTTCGCCGCGTATGAAATCGCGGAAGCTCTGGCCGCTGGCGTCGTGATAGGTGCCGTCGCGGTAGGAGAAGTACATCGGCACGTCTAGCAGGTAGTCGACGTAACGCTCATAACCGAAGCCGTCTTCGAACACGAAATCGAGCATACCGGTGCGGTCGGCGTCGGTATCGGTCCAGATGTGCGAGCGGTAGCTGAGATACCCGTTCGGGCGACCTTCGGTGAACGGCGAATCGGCGAACAGCGCGGTCGCGATCGGCTGCAGCGCCAGCGACACGCGGAACTTCTTCACCATGTCGGCTTCGGTCGCGTAGTCGAGGTTGACCTGCACCGTGCAGGTGCGGGTCATCATGTCGAGGCCGAGGTCGCCGACCTTCGGCATGTAGTCGCGCATGATCTTGTAGCGGCCCTTGGGCATCCACGGCATCTCGTCGCGGCGCCACTTCGGCTGGAAGCCCATGCCGAGAAAGCCCAGGCGCAGCTCGTCGGCGACGCTCTTGACCTCGAACAGGTGCGCACCAACCTCGCTGCAGGTGTCGTGGATCGTCTCCAGCGGGGCGCCGGACAGTTCCAGCTGGCCGGCCGGCTCCAGCGTCACCGAGGCGCCGTCCTTGAGCAGCGCGATCGTGCGGCCGCCCTCGTCGACAGGTTCCCAGCCGAAGCGGGTCAGGCCACGCAGCAGGACTTCGATACCGCGGTCGCCATCGAAGGTGGGCGCCTGCAGGTCATCGAGACGGAAGCCGAACTTCTCGTGCTCGGTGCCGATGCGCCAGTCGCCGATCGGCTTCTCGCCCGAGGCGAGCACCTCGACGAGCGTCGCGCGGTCGGTGATCGGGGTGTCGGCGACGTGGCTGGGGCTGGACAAGGCTCGGACTCGCGATCGGGCACTGCCCGCAGGCCGGCACTATAAGCGGCCCGCCCATCGCTGTCGGCCCCGCCGGCGGTGTCGCAGTGTTCCCGATTCCGACGCGAGCGCGGCAGGCCGCAGCCTGCGCCTTGCGCGGTGGGTCCGCGGAATCCGCGGCGCCCCACCGGCGATGGATCAGGACGTGGTGTCGGGGGTGCCCGGCGCGGCCGTTGCGCGGGGCGCGCGCGGTGCACGGCCCGATGCCGGGCGGCCGATCTCCATCCAGCCCGCGATGACGCCACGCGCTTCGTCGATGCCGATGTTGGTCTCGCCGGAGAAGGTCTGCACGCTGACCTTGTCGCCGTGCAGCGCCAGCAGTTCCTTGCGCACCGCCTGCAGCGTATTGCCCGCCGCGCCGCGGCCCAGCTTGTCGGCCTTGGTCAGCAGCGCGTGCGCCGGCATCCCGTGCTCGACCGCGAACGCGATCATCTGGCGGTCATATTCCTTGAGCGGATGGCGGATATCCATCACCACGACCAGGCCCTTGAGCGCTTGGCGCTCACGGAAGTACTGGGCCAGGAACGCCTGCCAGTGCGCCTTCAGGTCGCGCGGCACCTTGGCGTAGCCGTAGCCGGGCAGATCGACGAGGAAGCGGTTGTCGTACGGCGGGAAATCGAAGAACACCAGCTGCTGGGTGCGGCCCGGGGTCTTGGACACACGGGCCAGCGCGTTCTGCTGGCACAGCGCATTCAGTGCGCTGGACTTGCCGGCGTTGGAGCGGCCGGCGAATGCGACCTCGTACCCGCCGTCTGCAGGAAGCTGCTGCGGGGTGTGGGCGGCCAACAGATATTTGGCGCGTGCAAAGGGATTGGACATCGCAATAGCTTGGCACGACCGGCGCCGGCTTGCCCGCGCGGTTTGACCCGCCCGGTGCGGGCCAACATAATCCGGAGACTCGCGGCCGGCACCTGTCGGACCGGCGTTGAAAGATCTCGGAGCCCAGCAATGCGCCACGCTCGCGCCATTGGTATCGCCGGTCTTGTTGTCATTGCCGTGGGCGCTGTCGCGTTCGCGCAGTCCACCGTGCAGCCGTTGCCGGACGCGCCGGCAGTGGAAACACGTGACCTGGACGACAACGCCGTCGCCGAACTCACCAAGACGACGCATGGGGATCCGCAGAAGGGCGCCCAGCTCGCCGGCGCCTGCGCCGCGTGCCACGGCCTCGACGGCAACGCCGACGCCGATCCCAGCCTCTACCCGCGCATCGCCGGCCAGAGCGAGCGCTACATGGCCCGCCAGCTCGCGCTGTTCAAGAGCGGCGAGCGCGTCAACGCGATCATGCAGCCGTTCGCGATGCCGCTCAGCGCGCAGGACATGCGCGATCTCGGCGCGCACTTCGCCCAGCAGACCAGTGGCGCCGGCATCGCCGACGACTCGGTGGTCGACGCCGGCCCTTACAAGGGCATGAAGTTCTTTGAGGTCGGCCAGAAGCTGTTCCGCAGCGGTGACACCGAGCGCAGCATTCCGGCCTGCATGGCCTGTCACGGCCCCGCGGGCAGCGGCAATCCCGGCCCGGCGTATCCGCATGTCGGCGGCCAGCAGGCCTGGTACAGCTCCGGGCGGCTCTATACCTACCGCGAAGGCCAGAGCAGCGAAGACGACAAGCATCTGTTCAACGTGATGGCCGCGGTCGCCAAGTCGCTGACCGACGAAGAGATCGAAGCGGTGTCGAGCTACATGCAGGGCCTGCATGCACGTCCCGACCCGACGATGCTGGCCGCGATCGAGGCCCAGGCCGCGTCGATGCCGGCGCCGGCGGTGCCGGCCGAAGAGCAGGCCGTGCCGGCGACCGACGCGACCGCCGACGAAGCGCTCGAAGCCGCAGAACCTGCGCCCGGCGCCGAGCCCGCGCCCGCACCGGCGCCCGAAACGCCGTGATGCAGTGCCCGGTGCCGGCCTCCGGCACCCTGTCGACTTGAACCTGCACATCCCCTTTTTCGCCGTGCCGATGACGGCCCCCGCGCTTCCGCGCGCCGGGGCCGACGCGTGCACGGCGTCCGCATTCCGGAGTAACCCGACGATGTCGTCCCTGCCCCGTGCCTGGCGCCACCTGTTCGCGATCGCCGCGCTCGCCGCATCCGCCTGGCTGCCGGCGGCCGCGCAGACCGCCGCACAGGTCGAAGGCCTCGACTACGCCTTGATCGCCGACGGCCAGCCCTGGCAGCCGCTCGACGGCAAGATCGAGGTCGTCGAGATCTTCTCCTACGGCTGCGTGCACTGCTTCCACTTCCAGAAGCAGGTCGACACCTGGCGCGCGAAGGCGCCGCGCGACGTGCGCTTCACCTACTTGCCGGCGGCGTTCTCGGCCGGCGACAACTTCGCCCGCGGCTTCTTCGTTGCCCAGGCCCAGCGCATCGATGCGCGCAGCCATCACGCGGTGTTCTCGGCCGTACACGAAACATCCGTCCTGCCGCGCAGCGGTGCGAGCATCGATGCGATCGCGGCGTTCTACGTGACCCAGGGCGCGCGCTCGCAGGCCCGTTTCGCGGCAGCGATGGCGAGTCCGGCGACCGACGAAAGGCTGAACGCCGCGCGCGCGTTCGCGGTGCGCAGTGGCGTGGAGGGCACGCCCACGCTCATCATCAACGGCCGTTACCGGGTGATGGGACGGCGGCTTGAGGACATCCTCGTGATTGCCGACCAGCTGATCGCACGCGAACGCGCCCAGCGCTGACGCGCGCCGCCCATCGAACGATTTCCTTCGAGAGAGACACCATGAAGATCCGCCACACCCTGCTCCTGATGCTCGCGCCCGTCCTGCTCATGGCCTGCAGCCAGCAACCCGATCCTGCCGCCGCGCCGGATGCCACGGCCGCGACGCCGGCGCAGACCGCGCCTGCAGCGCCCGCTGCCGATGCCGCGCCGGTCGGCGACGCTGCCGCGCCGACCGATCCGCAGGCCGAAGCACCCGCCGCCAACAGCAATCCGGTCGTCGCGCCGCAGGGCCCGGCCCCGGTCGCCGGCACCGATTACGTCGAGATCCAGGGCGGCCAGCCGTTCGCCAACGCCTCGGGCGAAATCGAAGTGGCCGAAGTGTTCGCCTACTGGTGCGGTCACTGCGCCGCGTTCGAACCGCTGGTCAACGCGTGGAAGGCGCGCCTGCCGGGCGACGTGAACTTCGTCGCGCTGCCGGCCGTGTTCGACGAGAGCGACAACTTCCCGCGCGCGTTCTTCGCGTCCGAGACGATGGGCACGCTGTCGCGCACCCACGACGCCACGTTCAACGCGATCCACCTCGAGAAGAAGCTGCGCCCGAATGCCGACGCCGCCGCGATCGCCGCGTTCTACGGCACGCTGGGTATCGACCAGCAGCGCTTCACCAGCACGATGCAGAGCTTCGCGGTCAACGCCAACCTCGGCCGCGCCCGCCAGTTCGCCGTGCGCAGCGGCATCAACGCCACGCCGACGATCGTCGTCAACGGCAAGTACCGCGTGATCGGCGGCAAGTCGCTGGAAGACATCCTGCGCATCACCGACCACCTGGTCGCGATGGAGCGTGCGGCGCAGTAAGCGTCCAACGTTGTGAACAACTCTGATCCGCAGGCCGCCGAGGCATCGCGCAAGCTCAAGCTGCTGAGCGCGAACATCCAGGCCGGCTCCAGCACGCGTCGCTACAGCGACTACGCGACGCGCAGCTGGTCCCACTTGCTGCCGGCCGGCAAGCGCACGGCGCTCGACGCCATCGCCACGCTCGCCGGCACCCACGACATCGTGGGTCTCCAGGAAGCCGACCCGGGCAGCTGGCGCTCGGGTTTCACCAACCAGACGCATTACCTCGCCGAGCGCGGCGGTTTCGAGTACTGGACCCACCAGCCGAACCGGCGCGTTGGTGCGGTCGCGTCCAGCGCCAACGGCCTGCTGAGCCGGCTGGAGCCGATCGAGGTCGTCAACCATGCCCTGCCCGGCCGCATCTCCGGCCGCGGCGTGCTGCTGAGCCGATTCGGCGAAGGCGATGAGGGTCTGGTGGTCGCGGTGGCGCATCTGTCGCTGGGCGCGCAGTCGCGGCTGTCGCAACTGTCCTTCATCGCCGAAGTGCTGGCCGATCATCCGCACGCGGTGCTGATGGGCGACTTCAACTGCACATCGGACCGGCCGGAGATGTCGGTGCTCTATCGCCAGACCGGTCTGCAGCCGCCGTCGTGCGCGGTGCACACCTTCCCCAGCTGGCGCCCGCAGCGCGCGATCGACCACATCCTGGTCACCGGCAATCTCAAGTGCGCCGACATGAAGGCGCTGCCGGCTGCGTTCTCGGACCATCTGGCGCTGTCGACCGAACTGCACGTGCCCGAGAGCGCGCTGCGGCGTTGAGGCTTCATCGCGTTCCGTCGGATGGGTAGAGCGCAGCGAAACCCATCTTTGCAGTCTTGCCGCTCGCGATGGCAAAGAGCGGAATCGAGCGCGCGCTGATCGAGAACCGCGCGACCTGCTGCCCTCACCCCAACCCCTCTCCCAGCGGGAGAGGGGCTTTGATCTCTTGCCCTTTCAGATGCAGGCAGCGGTGATGACGACGATGGGTTTCGGTGCGCTCTACCCATCTTGTGAAAACAAAAGCCCTCCCCCGTTGAAGCGGGTGAGGGCTTGATGGCGCAATCCGTCAGATCACTTCGCGCCGATCCGCCCGTATCAGTGACGCCTCACCGCGATTAGAAATCGATACCCAGACGCGCGTAGATGAAGCGGCCCGGCAGGTCGTAGGTCGAGGCGTCGTAGCCGTTGAGGCTGCAGCTCAGGCACACCGGCGGTTCCTTGCCGGTCACGTTGTTGACGCCGAGCGCCAGACGCGTGCCCTTGAGCCAGGCGGTGTTGCGCCAGGACAGCTGCAGGTCGTGGTACGTGGTCGAACCGAGGCCGTTGACGTCGTTGTCGCTGTCGTCGCAGATCGGGAAGCCGTTGGCGCCGCCGCAGGATTCGACGAGGCTGTCGATGTAGCGCACCGTCCACGCCAGCGACCACGGGCCGCGGGTCCAGTCGGTGACCAGGGTGCCGCTCCACTCGGGGATCGCGCTGTTGTTGACCTCGACGCCCGGACGACGCGGTTCGAGTTCGCCGGTCTCGTTCGCCAGTTCGTAGCGCGTGACCCAGGTGGTCTTGGCGTCGAAGCGCAGGCGGCCCCAGTCGCGTTCGGGCAGCGTCCACGCGGCGGTGAAGTCCCAGCCGTCGGTCTTGATCGTGCCGAGATTGGCGAGGATGTCGTCGAAGCGGATGATCTGGCCGCGATCGCTGCGCTCGTAGGACGCGCAGGAGAACGGATCGCGCGTGGCGATGCAGCGCTCGAGGATCGCCTGCGCATCAGGCGCCTGGATCGCGTCGTCGATGTGGTGGCGATAGAAGGTCACGCCGAGATCGACGCGGTCCGACCACCACACCTCGTCGGCGAACGACGGGCTCCAGACCGAGCCGACCATCAGGCTGCGGCTGCGCTCGGGTTCGAGATCGGCATTGCCCGAGGTCACCACCGAGATCTGCGAATTGGTCTGCTCGTAGCCAGCCGGCACACCGTCCGCGGCGCAGGCAGGCGACACCACGGCGGCGCCGGAACACGGATCGACCAGGGTCGCGTCGAAGCGGCTCAGCGTGCCGTAGAGCTCGCCGATCGACGGCGCGCGGAAGCCTTCGGCGTAGCTCATGCGGAACAGCAGTTCGTCGACCGGCTGCCAGCGCAGGCCGACCTTGCCGGTGGTCTCGCCGCCGAAGGTCGAGTAATCGGAGTAACGACCGGCGATGCTGAGATCGAGGGTCTCGCCGAACACGGTGTCGCGCATCAGTGGCACGCTGAACTCGGCGTAGGCCTCGTTGACGTCGTAATCGCCGCGGGTGATGCCCGACGGCACGCCGTTGTATTCGCCGGCGACGGTGATCGGATCGGGCGTGTAGCTGCCTTCGTACTTGCGGTATTCGACGCCGGCCGCGAATGCCAGCGGACCGGCCCACATCTCGAACAGATCGCCGGTGACGTTGGCCGAGGCCAGGGTCAGCGTGTTGCTGCTCTCGTCGCGGACGATCGGCTGGATGAAGGCGAGCATCTGCGGGGTGATCGTGCCCGGGCCGCCGAACAGATCCAGCGGTGTGCAGCCGGCGATCGCGGCGCACGCGGCCGGATCACCCAGCGCTTCGTTGATGCGGCGGATGTTGTAGCTGCCCGAATTGGTCTGCTCGGCGCGGCTCTGGCTGCGCACCAGATTCACGTCCCAGTTCCAGGTGCGCACGCCGACACCGAACGTGCCTTCCAGGCCACCGGCCGCGTACCAGGTCTTGACGTCCTGCTGGTAGCGACGCGGGCCGCCTTCGACCGGTCGACGCGCGAGCAGGAACAGGTTCGGGTTGTCGCCCTCGGTGGTGAGGTCGAAGCCGAACGGATTGAACGGATTGAGCGCGGAAATGGTGAGCGTGCTTTCTGCGTAGGGGTTGTACACGCCGGCATCGGTGCCGAGGAAGATCGGCTCGGGCGCGGCCTGGTTGGCCGAAGTGCGCTCGTTGTAGAGCACGCGCGCGTAGGCCGAGACCTGCGGGGTGAACTCGAAACGCACCTGGCCGAACACCGACTTGCGCTCCGACGGGGTCAGCAGCAGGTTGTTCGGCGCGAAGTTGTAGCGGTCCGCGGTGCCGAAACAATGGAAATCGTCGGTGCGGGTACAGCCGGTCTGCGCCGGGTCGTAGAACGGCGACGTGGCGCCGTCGTTGGGCGTCAGATTGAACGACTCGCCGGTGTTCGGATCCTGAAACACGAAGCGGCCCTGCGGCGTCGCCGAGCTGCCGTTCGCGAGCCCGGTGCCGGGCACCGGCACGCTGGCGTTGGCGACCTTCGACGAGGCGATTTCGCGCTGCTTGTAGTACGAAGCGCCGAGGAACCACTGCGCGCGTTCGCTGCTGCCACCCCAACCCAGATCCGCGCCCCAGGTCGCACCGCCGAGATCGTCGTACTCGCCGTAATGCAGGTCGAGCGTGCCGCCTTCGGCATCGCGCTTGGTGATGATGTTGACCACGCCGGCGATCGCGTCGGAGCCGTAGATCGACGAGGCGCCGTCTTCCAGCACTTCGATTCGGTCGATCAGCGCGAGCGGAATCGTATTGAGATCGACCGCCGAGCCGACGCCCGAGGCCGAGGATTCGTTGACCCAGCGGATGCCGTCGACCAGCACCAGCACGCGCTTGGCGCCGAGATGACGCAGATCGACCGTCGCCGCGCCCGCGCCCACGCCGCCGCCATCGGGCGGGAAGCCGAAGTTGCCGCTGGAATTGAACTTGGTATTGAGCGCCGCGCCGCTGGCGGTGAGGTTCTGCACGATATCGGCGACCGAGGTGAAGCCGCTGCGGTCGATGTCCTCGCGCGTGAGCACCTGCACCGGCACTGCGGTTTCCAGTTCCGCCTTGCGGATGCGCGAGCCGGTGACCTGGACGGTATCGAGCGTGCGCGCCTCGGGCTGCGGCGCGGGCGCCTGGGCATTGGCGGCGGCGGGCAGGGCAAGCAGCAGCGACAGCTGGACTGCGGCGGCCAGGCGGTGGCGAGGCATCGTCATGTGTGCAACTCCGAATGGTGCGGAAGGTCGTGCCGGTGCCCCTGTGCCGCCGGCGATTCGTTGTAACGAATCCTTAACCTGCCCGCACCTGGGGTCAACCCCAGCTTGACGCGTGGCGCTCAGTCGGCGGTATCACCAGCCGTCGCGAGCACGGGCAGCGCTGCGGCCTGTTCGGCCACCGCGCGCACCAGCGTGTCGGCGGCGTCCATGTCGAAGCCGTGGGCCGCGTACCAGTCCGGGTTGTAGTAGCTGTGCGCATAGCGCTCGCCGCCATCGCACAGGATGCTGACGATCGAACCGCTGCGACCGGCCGCGCGCATCGCATGCGCGACATGCAGCACGCCGATGACGTTGGTGCCGGTGGAGCCGCCGACGCGACGACCCAGACGCGTATTGGTCCAGCGCATCGCCGCGAGGCTCAGCGCGTCGGGCACTTTCAGCATCGCGTCGACGCAGCCGGGAATGAAGCTGGCTTCCGCGCGCGGGCGGCCGATGCCTTCGATGCGCGACGATGGCGCGACGGCGTCGGCATCGCCGGACGTGTCGCCGTCGATGCAGCGCGCGTAATGGGCGAAGAACGCGGAGTGTTCGGGATCGGCGCACAGCACGCGCGTGTCATAGCCGCGATAGCTGGCGTAGCGGCCGATCGTCGCACTGGTGCCACCGGTACCGGCGCTGCAGACGATCCAGCGCGGCACCGGATGGGCTTCCTGCGACATCTGCTTGAAGATCGACTCGGCAATATTGTTGTTCGCGCGCCAGTCGGTCGCCCGCTCGGCATAGGTGAACTGGTCCATGAAGTGACCGCCCGTTTCGCGGGCGAGCTGCACCGAGGCCTCGCCGATGCCGCAGGCGCTGGGTACCAGATGGCAGCGGCCGCCGTGGAATTCGATCGCGGCGATCTTCTCCGGCGAGGTCGACGCCGGCATCACCGCGACGAAGGGCAGGCCCAGCAGTCGCGCGAAATACGCTTCCGAAACCGCGGTCGAACCGCTCGACGCCTCGACCACCGTGCTGCCCGCATGCAGCCAGCCGTTGGCCAGCGCGTAGAGGAACAGCGAGCGCGCGAGCCGGTGCTTGAGGCTGCCGGTCGGATGGCTGGATTCGTCCTTGAGATAGACGTCGATGCCGGGAAAGCCCGGCAGCGCCAGCGGAATCAGATGGGTGTCGGCCGAGCGGTTGAAATCGGCTTCGATCTTGCGGATGGCCTGGGCCACCCAGTCGCGCTGGGACATGGGGCACTCGCGTGGAGATGTCGACGGCCGCGATGGGTCCGCGGCGCGGCGCACAGCTTACGCCGGTCCGCGCGCCACAGCAGCGCGCCGGTCCCGCTCAGCCCAGACGACGCCGCACGATGCGGTCGAACACCGCGGCGGCGACCGGCAGCAGGCCGTCGTCGAAGCGGAAGGTCGGGTGGTGGCACATCGCGCTGTCCATGCCGAGGAACAGGTAGGCGCCGGGCCACTGTTCGAGCATGTAGGAGAAGTCGTCGGAGAACGGATACGCGCGCAGATCGGTTTTGACGTGGTCCGCGCCGAGCACGTCGGCGATCGCCTCGGCCGCCAGCGCGGCCTGCTCGGGTGCGTTGACGCAGGGCGGGCACGAGTGCGGAATCTCCAGCGCGATGCTGCAGCCCGAGATCTGCGCATGGCCCTCGCACAGTGCGCGCAGGCGCTTGAGCAGTTCGTCGTGCACATCCTTCGACAGCGAGCGGATCGTGCCGCTGAGCGTGGCGGTCGACGGAATGATGTTGTGCGTGGTGCCGGCCTGCAGCGAACCGACGTTGATCAGCGCCGCTTCCATCGGGTCGATGTGACGGCCGACGATCGCGCCGATGTCCACGGCCAGACGCGCCGCGACCTGCAGCGGATCGTTCGCACGATGCGGCGCGGCGGCGTGGCCACCGACGCCCTCGATCGCGATCTCGAACACCGCCAGCGACTGCAGCGTGGCGCCGCTGCGCACGCTCGCCTCGCCGGTCTTGAGCGCCGGCATGTTGTGGAAGGCGTAGACCTCGTCGCAGGGCCAGCGCGCGAACAGGCCGTCCTCGATCATCCGGATCGCACCGCGCCCACCCTCTTCGGCCGGCTGGAAGATCAGCACCACGCGGCCACTGGCCGGCGGATGCGCCATCAGGTGTCGCGCGGTACCGAGCAGTGCGGACGTATGACCGTCGTGCCCGCAGGTATGCGCCACGCCCGGGCGCTGCGAGCGGTACGGCAGTTCGCCACGCGCGTCGGCGACCTCGTCCATCGGCAGCGCGTCCATGTCCGCGCGCAGGCCGATCGACAGGCCCGGCGCGCCGCTGTCGATCACCGCGACCACGCCGGTGCCGCCCAGGCACGTGTGTACCTCGAGACCGAGTGCACGCAGCTCGCGGATGACCAGCGCCGAGGTCTTCACTTCCTCGAAGCCGAGTTCCGGCCACGCGTGGATCTCGTGGCGCCATGCAGTCATCTGCGGCGCCAGCGCGGCAATGGAGTCGGGAATGCTCGGTGCGGAAGTGGTCATGGACGGTCCAACGGAAGAAGGAAAAGAATCACAGGAACAGCAGGCTCGCGCCGACGCAGTACAGGAACACCGCGAACACGCGCTTGAGCGCGGCGCCGCTGATCGCATGCGCTAGCCGCGTGCCCCAGGGCGCGGCGATCACCGACGCCAGCGCGATGCCGATCGCGCCCGGCAGATACACATAGCCCCAGGAGACGCCCGGCAGCACATCCGCCGGCGCCTGCAGCGCATAGCCCGCCGCGGCGGCAAATGCGATGAAGATGCCGCAGGCCGACGAGGTGCCGACTGCGCGCACCGGGGACACGCCGAGCCACACCAGCAACGGCATGGTCATGCCGCCGCCCCCGATGCCGACGATCGACGACAGCGCGCCGATGCCGACACCCGCGCCCGACAGTCCGACGCCGGTCGGCACCACCGCATCGCCACCGGGCGGCGGCGTGCGCGACAGCAACAACTGCGTGCCGACGACCGCGCAATAGCCGACCACGCAGTAGCGCAGCACGTCGCCGTCGAGCAGCACCGCGAGCCAGCTGCCGATCCAGCCGCCGAGCATCACGCCGGGCACCATCCACGCGACCGTGCGCCACAACACGCTGCGCCGCAAATGGTGCGCGCGCGCTGACGACAGCCCGGTCAGGATGATGCTCGCCAGCGCGGTCGCGAGCGCGGCGTGCATCGCCGCGTCCTGCGGCACGCCGTAGAGCGGCAGGAGCCACACCAGCGCGGTCACCAGCACCAGGCCACCGCCGATGCCGAGCAGACCGGCGAGCACGCCGGCGACTGCACCGAGCAGCGGGAAACAGAGCATTGACCAGGTCAGCATGCTTTGGACACGTGTTGTGCAGCGGAACGCGGTGTGCGACGCACGCAGCGAACTGGAGCCCTCCCCCGTTTGCGGGGGAGGGTTGGGTGGGGGAGAACCGTCAGGTCGCTACGGCAATCGGACACAAGCGGTAAATCGGACTTGGGATCACGCAGAGCAGCAAACGGATCGTTCATCCTCAACCCAGCCTTCCCCCGCGAGCGGGGGAAGGTGCTGCATTGCGCTCGGGGATAGAGGGCCAACACCACGCGGTAAATCAAACCCAATCAATCTTGATCGCAGCCGCCGCCTCACGTGCCGTCGCCCGTGCCGCATCCACATCCGCCCCGCGCGCCAGCGTCACGCCCACACGGCGCTGGCCTTCGACACGCGGCTTGCCAAACAGGCGCAGCGCGCTGTCGGGCGACTGCAGCGCGGCGTCGATGTTCGAGAACACCGGCACGCCCGTGCCCTGCGCCAGCAGCGCGCAGGACGCGGCGACGCCGTGCTGCACCACATCGTCCGCATCGACCGGGATCGGCAAGCCAAGGATCGCGCGCGCATGCAGGGCGAACTCGCTGAGATCCTGCGAGGCCAGAGTCACCAGACCGGTGTCGTGCGGGCGCGGCGAGACTTCGCTGAACCACACTTCGTCGCCTTTCACGAACAGCTCGACACCGAACACGCCGCGACCGCCGAGGTCATCGGTGACCGCACGCGCCACGTCGCGCGCGCGCTGCAGGGCGGCCGGCGACATCGGCTGCGGCTGCCAGCTCTCGCGGTAATCGCCGGCGATCTGCACGTGGCCGATCGGCGCACAGAACGCGGTACCGCCGGCATGGCGCACGGTCAGCAGGGTGATCTCGTAATCGAAATCGATGAAGCCTTCGACGATGCAGCGGCCCGCACCGGCGCGGCCGCCGGTCTGCGCGTAGTCCCACGCGGCGTCGATGTCGGCATCCGAGCGCACCGTGCTCTGGCCCTTGCCCGACGACGACATCACCGGCTTGACCACACACGGCAGGCCGACGGCGTCGATCGCGGCGCGGTACTCCTCGCGCGTATCGACGAAGCGGTACGGCGACGTCGGCAGGCCGAGCGTTTCGGCAGCGAGGCGACGGATGCCTTCGCGGTCCATCGTCAGGCGCGTGGCACGCGCGGTCGGCACGACCTTGAGGCCGTCCTGCTCCAGCGCGACCAGCGTGTCGGTGTGGATCGCCTCGATCTCCGGCACCACGAGGTGCGGCTGCTCCCTGGCGATCAACGCGCGCAGCGCGGCCGGATCGAGCATGTCGAGTACGTGGTTGCGATGCGCGACCTGCATCGCCGGCGCATCGGCGTAGCGATCGGCGGCGATCACTTCGACGCCGAAGCGCTGCAGCTCGATCGCCACTTCCTTGCCCAGTTCGCCCGAGCCGAGCAGCAGCACGCGGGTGGCGGGGGGAGACAGGGGCGTGCCGAGAGTGATCATGTGCGCGGGCCGGGAAGCGGTTGGGGACGCCAATTCTAAAGCGTCCGCGCCGGCGGCTCCGGCCGTCGTGCATGCACAGTCGGTGATGCAGACGATTCCGTTCGCGCAAGCGCCGCCTGCGAAGGGCGCTTCAGCCCGCCTCCGTTATAGTCGGCCGCCGCCCTCGACATGCCTGTGCCGATGCCGCAGAACCGCCGCGAAACGCCTTCGATCTTCCGTCCGCTGCGCGTCCGCGCGTTGCGTGTCCTGCTGCCTGCGCTCGCACTCGCGCTGCCCGGCGTGGCCTGCGCACAGGCCGGCGACGACGCCGCATTCCGCGCTGCGATGCTGGCGGCCGAACGTGGCCAGCCGGTCGCACCGGCGATGCAGTCGCATCCCGCCGGCGCGTGGCTGGAACTCGCCGCACTGCGTCGCAATCTCGACACGTTGCCGCTCGCGCAGGGCCGGGATTTCATCACGCGCCATCAGGGCCAGCCGGTCGCCGAAGTGTTCCGCGAAGGCTGGCTGCGCGCGCTGGCCAAGCGCCAGGAATGGGCGGCCGTACGCGAGGCCTGGGTGCCCGGCACGACCAACGCGACGCTGCGCTGCATCGAGCTCGACGCACGCGCGCGCACCGGCGCCACCGACGCGCAGTGGACCCGCGACGCGCAGGCGCTGTGGCGCAGCAGCGGCAGTTCGCTGCCCAACGAATGCGATGCACCGTTCGCGACGCTGGCGTCGCGTGGCGGGCTTGGCGACGAGCTGCGCTGGGAACGGTTCGATCTCGCCGTCGCCGAGCAGGACGTCGGCGTCATGCGCAGCGTCGCGCGCGGCCTCACCAGCGGCCAGCAGGCACTGGCCGAGGACTACGCCGCCTACATGGCCGCGCCGCATGCGCGCGCGCTGCAATGGCCGAAGACCGCACGCAGCCGGCTCGTCGCCTCGCACGGCCTGGCGAAGTTCGCCAAGGCCGATCCGCTGGCCGCCGAACGCCAGCTGCCGGCGCTCGCCGATGCGCTCGGCTTCGGCGAGACCGAGAACGGCCGCGTGCTGTACCAGGCCGCGCTGTGGACGGTGGCGTCGTATCTGCCCGATTCGGCGCGGCTGCTCAACCGCGTGCCCGAGAGCGCCTACGACGAACGGCTGCACGAATGGCGCGTGCGCGAAGCGCTTGCGCGCAAGGACTGGCCGGCCGCGTTGACTGCGATCAGGAAGATGGGCGCCACACAGCGCGGCCAGTCGCGCTGGACCTGGTTCCAGGCGCGCACGACCGAACTCACCGGCGATCGTGCCGGCGCGACGCCGCTGTTCCGCGAGGCGGCGAAGAATTCCGATTTCCACGGCTTTCTCGCGGCCGATCGCGTCGACCAGCCCTACGCGCTGTGCCCGCTCGACTTCTCGCCGTCGAACGATGCGCGCGCGAAGATCGCCGCCGATCCGGGCCTGACGCGTGCGCTCGCGCTGTATCGCATTGACCGCCCCGGCTGGGCCACGCGCGAATGGACCGCCGCGCTTCGCAACTTCGACGACAGCCAGCGCCGCATCGCGGTGCAGGTCGCGCAGGAAAGCGGCTGGTACGACCGCGGCGTGTTCGGTTTAGGTCGCCAGCCGGAAGAGACGCGCCTGTACACGCTGCGCTTCCCGCTGACCCAGCAGGCGCTGATCGAACGCGAATCGCAGCGGCAGGGACTCGATCCCGCATGGGTCGCGGCCGAGATCCGCGCCGAGAGCACGTTCAATCCGAATGCGCGTTCGCCCGCCGATGCGCGCGGTCTGATGCAGGTGATGCCGGCCACCGGCGCGGCGGTCGCGCGTCGCTTGGGCATCGCCTACGGCGGCCCGGACAGCCTGTACGACCCGGCGACAAACGTCGCCATCGGCACCGCGTACCTGCGCGAGAAGAAGGACATGTACACGCTGCCCTACGTGGCGATCGCCGCGTACAACGCCGGCCCGACACCGACCGGCCGCTGGCTCGCGCAGCGCCCGGACATGGACCCGGATATCTGGATCGAGACGATCAGCTATCGCGAAACGCGCGAATACGTCGCGCGCGTGCTCGCCTTCAGCGTGCTCTACGACTGGCGCATGTACGGCCAGGCTGCGCCGCTGGAACCGCGCATGCGCGGCGCCGAAGCGCAGCGCAACAAGCGTTTCGCCTGCCCGGACTGACGCCGATGGAGATCTACCTCGTCGGCGGCGCGGTCCGCGATCGTCTGCTCGGGCAACCGGCCGGCGACCGCGACCACGTCGTCGTCGGCGAAACCCAAGCGTCGATGGAAGCAGCGGGTTTCCGCGCGATCGGCCGTGATTTCCCGGTGTTCCTGCATCCCAGGACTCAAGAAGAACACGCGCTCGCACGTACCGAACGCAAGTCCGGGCGCGGGTATCGCGGCTTCGTCGTCGACGCCGATCCATCGGTGACGCTGGAACAGGATCTCGGCCGCCGTGATTTCACGATCAATGCGATCGCAGAAGTGCCGGATGGCACGCTCGTCGATCCCCATGGCGGCGCGCGCGACATCGAAGCGCGTGTGCTGCGCCATGTCGGCGATGCATTCTCCGAAGATCCGCTGCGCGTGCTGCGCGCCGCACGCTTCATGGCCCGATTCGCCCCGCTCGGCTTCACCGTCGCCGACGAGACGATGGCGCTGATGCGAGGCATGGTCGAGGCCGGCGAACTCGAAACGCTGACGCCCGAGCGCGTGTGGCAGGAGCTGTCGCGTGCGCTGGCGTCGGCGCGCCCATCCGCGTTCCTGCGCACGCTGCACGACTGCGGCGCGCTGGCCGTCGTGCTACCGGAAGTCGATGCGCTGTACGGCGTGCCGCAGCGTGCGGAATTCCACCCCGAAGTCGACACGGGCGTGCACATCGAACTGGTCGTCGACATGGCGGCGCGACTCGCGCCCGGCGATGCGGTGATCGCCTTCGCGGCGCTGACCCACGACCTCGGCAAGGCGCTGACGCCG
Organism: Luteimonas fraxinea; assembly: GCF_021233355.1. Classification (NCBI taxonomy): domain Bacteria; kingdom Pseudomonadati; phylum Pseudomonadota; class Gammaproteobacteria; order Lysobacterales; family Lysobacteraceae; genus Luteimonas; species Luteimonas fraxinea. The sequence goes on from NZ_CP089507.1 coordinate 1,618,148, forward strand.
GCAGACAAGCTGCCGCGCCACGTGGGCCACGAACACGCGGGACTCGCGCCGCTCGATGCCCTGTGCGCACGCCTCAAGGTGCCCGCCGCGCAGCGCGAACTCGCGATCGTCGCCTGCCGAGAACACCTCAATGTGCACCGCATCGCCGAACTGCGCGGCGCCACGCTGCACGACCTGATCGCCCGCTGCGACGGCTTCCGCAAGCCCGCGCGCATCGACCAGCTCGCGCTGGTCTGCGAATGCGACAAGCGCGGCCGGCTCGGCAGTGCCGAGGACGCCTATCCGCAGGCCGACATCCTGCGCCGGGCCCACGCCGCCGCGCTCGCGGTCAACGCCCGCGACATCGCGGCCGAGGGCATCACTGGCCCCGCGATCGGCGACGCGCTGCGCACGGCGCGGATCGCGGCCATCGCCGCAGCCCGACAGGCGGGGTGACCCGGCTCAGTCCGTCGGGGCCTCGACGGCGAACAGTCTGAAACGGGCGTCGATGCCGTCCGGCAGCGCCTCGTGACGCAGTCCCGATCGCGGCAGCGTCCGGGTCCAGTACGCATGCGCGGCCGCGTCCTCACGGAACGTCGCGATCAGCCAGGGGCCAATGCCGGGGACAAGCAGTCGGCGCACCGTCTCCAGCGCCAGCCCCCGTCGCCGCCATGCCGGCAGCACGAACAGGTCGGCCAGTTCCATCGGCCCACACGTCGCGCCGGGGGCGAACGCCTGCAGACATGCATGCATAGGCGCGGCGTCCGCATCGTCGAGCGCAAGGGGCTCCACCAGCACGAACCCGGCCACTTCTCCTTCGCATTCGAGCAGGCGCGCCCAGTGCGGATCATCCTCGATCGCTGCAGCGACATCGGCACGTCTGCAGTCGAACAGGCCATCGGCACCGATCCGTTCGCCGCTCCACGCGGAGGCTTCGAAGAAGTAGTACTGCATCAGCCGGAACAGCAGATCCGCGTCGTCACACCCGACCGCCCGCAACGTCAGCGCGGCGGATGTCACGCAGCGGCCTGCAGCCGCTGCTGCAACGCCATCGCCGCGGCCGGATTACGCTCTTTCGCCGCCGAGATGAAAAACACGAACGTGTCGCGCGGGACGACCGGCGCGGCGTCGCGCGGTCCGGCGTACGACAGGTCGGCGGGCGCTTCGCCCGCGGCCCATTGCAGCGCGCGCTTGGCCCAGGCATCGAGCTGCAGGCCCGGATAGCCGGTGGTGCTGGTGGCGCGGCTGGCCATCAGCCGGGCGTAGACGAAATCGCCGGTGATGTCGGCAAAGGACGGGTAATCGCTGGAGTCGGTGAACACCGTCGCCACGCCGCGCGCACGCGCCAGGCGCAGCCAGGCCTCGCTCTGGAACGAGGGATGCCGCACTTCGACCGCATGCCGCAGCGGCAGACCGTCGACGGCCTCGGGCAACAGGTCGAGGAAGGCTTCGACATCTTCGGCATCGAAACGCCGCTGCGGCGCGAACTGCCACAGCAACGGACCGAGATGGTCGCCGAGTTCGGCGATACCGCCTTCGATGAAGCCCGCGATCTGCTTCGCGGTGCCGGCCAGCGCGCGGGCGCCGACGATGTGGCGCGGCGCCTTGAGCGAGAACACGAAGCCCGCCGGCGTCTCGCTGCCCCACTTCGCATAGGTCGCCGGTTTCTGCGCACCGTAGAACGTGCCGTTGATCTCGATCGCGGTCAGCCGGCGGCTCGCGTATTCGAGCTCGCGCTTCTGCACGAGACCCTTGGGATAGAAGTTGTCGCGCCACTCCGGGTATGCCCAGCCGCCGATACCGGTGCGGATACCGTGGACGGGCACGGGTGCGTCTGCGAACAGGTCGTCCATCGGAATCTCCTCGCGCCGCGGCGCGATCAGTCGGGATGCTGCGCGAATCGCAGGCGATTGTGGTCGGGATCGACGAGCACCATCTCACGCGTACTCCAGTCCGTGTCCCAAGGCGCCGTCACGATCGGCACACCGGCGGCGGCGAACGCGCGCGCGCAGGCGTCGACGTCGCGCACCTTGAAGTAGATCGCGCCGCCGATCGCACAGTCGCCGGCATGCCCGCTGAGAAAGATCGTCTGACCCTCGCGCGTGAGCTGCGCGAACAGCGGCATGCCGGTGGCGAAGCGATGTTCCCAGTCGACGGTGAAGCCGAGTGCGGCGTAGAACGCCAGACTGCGGTCGGCGTCGGTCATGCGCAGCTGCGGGATCACGGTCTGCATGGCGATGTGTCCTTGGGATCAGTCCGCGGCGAGCCGCGGGCGCACGTGACGATCGAGCAACGCGCCCAGTGGCGCGAGCGCGGGATCGAGCGGCACCGCCGCGTCGAGATAGGCGAGGAACCGCGATGCGTCGGCAAGGTACTTCGGCTTGCTGTCGCGATGGTGCAGGCGCGCGAAGATGCCCATGACCTTGAGGTGCCGCTGCACGCCGGTCAGCGCGGCATCGTGGGCGAACTGCGCGAGCGCAGGCACCGGCAGACCGCCGGCCTGCGCACGCGCGTGGTACTGCGCCAGCCACGCATCCGCCTGCGCGGCGGGCCAGCTGTGGAACGCATCGCGCAGCAGGCAGGCCACGTCGTAGGCAATCGGCCCACGCACCGCATCCTGAAAATCCAGCACAGCGACGCCGCCTTCGACGGGCATGAGATTGCGCAGCATGTAGTCGCGATGCACCAGCACCCGGGCCTGCGCGAGCATGGCGTCGACCAGATGCGCCTGCACCGATTCCCAATCGGCGCGTTCCGCGTCCGACAGGGTCACGCCGAGATGCCGGCCGAGGAACCAGTCGTCGAACAGCGCGAGTTCGCGCCGCAGCATCGCCGCATCGAAGGCTGGCAGATCGTCCGGCGGCGCGATCGCCTGCAGCCGCAGCAGTTGCCCGAAGGCCGCGTCCATCAGCGTGTCGGCATCGAGCGAGTCCAATGCCTGCAGGCAGGTCTCGCCGCCGAGATCCTCGAGCAGCAGGAACCCGGATTCGACTTCGCGCGCCCGCACGTGCGGCACGCGCACGCCGTGCAGTTCCAGCAGATCGCGGATGCGCAGCCACGGGCGCACATCCTCCAGATCCGGCGGCGAATCCATGACGATGCGCGAAAGCCCGTTCGCCTCGCCGCGCCAATAGCTGCGGAATCCGGCATCCATCGACGCGCGTTCGAGCGTCAGCGTGGCATCGCCGCTGGCCTCGCGGGCCCAGGCCAGGCGCGCATCGGCACGGGCGGCATCGTCGGCGGGCGCGGCGGACGCGTTGGCAGGCAGGACAGCGGACATGCGGTGGACCAGGTCGGGGATGGGGGGATTATCGGGGAATCGACGCCGCGCTCAGCGCCCGACGCCTTCGAGCCCGCGCGTGTCGAACTGCAGCAGCACATCGCGGAACGGGGTGAGTCGCGTGGACAGACCGACGATCACGCCGAGCGTGTTGGCGAATGCGTCGGCGGAATCCTGCATGCGCGTCTGGGTCAATGCGCCCTGCGCGTATTCCAGACCGATTCCGAGCAGCACCAGGCCGACGCCGGCCCCGAGCAACGCCGGCCAGCGCGCGTAGAGCTGCACCGCGGCGGCGGCCAGCGCGAAATAGGCGAGGAAGTGGCCGAGCTTGTCGCCATCGGGCACGTCCGGCATCGGCACCGACGGCGCCAGCGACAGCACCACGACGGCCGCGATCGCCGCGATCCACAGCCCGCCCCACAGCACCGGGCGACGCAGCGGCTTGAACGAACGGCCGAAGCGCGGACGCCGGTTCATGCGTACGTGCTCACAGACGATGGCTCATGTCGCCGATCAGGAAGGCGTGGTCGAACTCCACATTCTTCGCGAATCCGATCGCCTGGAAGGCCTCGCCCATCTCGCCCGGCAGCGTGAGCCGCTTCGCCTGCTGGCGCAGCGTGTAACGGCCGGCCTCGTCCGTCGCCAATGCCTCGTGCGCGGCCAAGCGTTGTTCGAGACGGTTGCCGAGCAGCAGCGAGGTCTGGTTGCAGTACCCGGCGAACTCGAAGCCGGCGTGCGTACCGGCCTCGGCCAGCGCGGTGAAATCGACCGACGCGGTCAGATCCTGCAGGCCCGGCAGCGCGAACACATCGCCGGTCACCTGGTGACGATGGAAAGCGCGCAGCGTGCCGGCGTCGCGATCGTCGCGGTAGAACTCGCGCCGCGCATAGCCGTAGTCGACGAACAGCATCGCGCCACGGGTCAAGCCGCCAGCGACCGCCTGCACCCAGTACGGCAGCTGCGGCAACAATTCGGAGCGGTAGCCATCGGGCAACGGCCCACCGCGTTGACGCTCGACGTGGCGCACGGCCGAACCGAGCAGCGCATCGGCCGGATGCACGGTGCGGCCGAAGCCGTCGCCATCGCGGGTGACGTATTCCTCGAACACCTCGCCTTCGCCGATGACGAAGCGTGGCGTCGGCAGCGCATCGACGACCTCGTTGGCGAACAGCACGCCCTGCCAATCGCCGGGCATCGGGCCGTCGACCCAGTCCACGCGCGCGAACAGATCCGCCGGCAGGCGTTGCTGCAGATGCGCGCGCTGGCGCTCGCGCAGATCCGCGCTGGGTTCGAGGATCGCGTAGCGCGCTGGCGTCGCATCGAGCGCCGCCAGATGCGCCAGCGCATCGCCGGCGAACGCACCGCTGCCGCCACCAATCTCGAAGAACTGCGCGTCCGCGCCGATCTCGCGCAGCACCGGCGCGAACGCCTCGGCGATGCATTCGGCGAACAGCGGCCCGAGTTCGGGCGCGGTGACGAAATCGCCGGCAGCGCCGAACTTCGCCGCGCCCGCGCTGTAGTAGCCCAGGCCCGGCGCGTACAGCGCCAGCTCCATGAACTTCCAGAACGGAATCGCGCCGCCCGCCTCGTCGATCTGGGCGTGGATCAGGGCGCGCAGGCGTTCACTGTGAGCGAGCGCATCGTCACTCGGGGCGTGGGGCTGGCTGGACATGCAGGGGTTCCGGAACAGTCACGGATCAGGATACGCGAGCCCACCTGACGGCCTGCCGTCACGCACGCGCTTTCGGCACGCAAAAGGCGTCGATGGGCAATTGCGGTCGGCCGCGAAGCTTCTGCCCCCACCCCAACCCCTCACCCGGCGGGAGAGGGACGATGACCGCCTCCGGCCCACGGGACTGGGAGCGACCGGTGGCGTAAGGTGACCACCCTTCGCCACCGCATTTACAGGCATGTCCGCATTCGCCCCCGTCGTTCTCGTCACCGGCGCTGCCCGACGCATCGGCGCGGCGATCGTGCGTCGTCTGCATGCAGATGGTTATGCGGTCGCCCTGCACTGCAATCACTCGCGCGGCGCCGCCGATGCGCTGGCTGCCGAACTCGATGCACAACGCGCCGGCAGCGTGCACGTGCTGCAGGGCGATCTGGCCGATGCGGCCGTGCTGCCGACGCTGGTCGAGGACACCGTCGCGCACTTCGGGCGTCTCGATGCGCTGGTCAACAACGCCGCGACCTTTACGCCGACGGCGTTCGATTCGACGGGTGCCGATGCCTTCGACGCGCTGATGGCGACCAATGCGCGCGCGCCGTTCCTGCTCGCGCAGGCCGCAGCCCCGCATCTGCGCGCGGCGCGCGGGGCGATCGTCAACATCGGCGATCTGTATGCCGAACGTCCGCGCGCCGATCTGGTCGCTTACGCAGCCTCGAAGGCTGCACTGCTGGGCCTGACGCGCGGCCTCGCGGTTGCGCTGGCGCCGGAGGTGCGGGTCAATGCGGTGTCGCCAGGCGCGATCCTGTGGCCGGAAGACGGCGAGGATGCCGCGCAGCAGGCGCGCATTCTCGATGCGACGCCACTGGCCCGGCTCGGCAGCGCCGAGGAAATCGCCGACGCCGTCGCCTGGTTGCTGCGTGGCGGCTTCACCACGGGTGAGGTGCTGCGGCTCGACGGCGGACGTTCGCTCTAGCGCTCACCCGCTTGACCCGTGCGGGCACGCCTAGGCCTTCGGCTCGAATGCGTGTTCGAGCTGCGCGCCGGAGAACCCGTCCGGCACTTCGTGCGACACCGCGTAGCGGTACAGCGCAGCCGAATAGATGCCGGTCAGCGCTGCCTGGTAGACGCCCAGCAGCAGCACGCCCAGCGCACAGACAACGCCGATGGCGATGCCCAGCACGACTGAACTCTGCAGCGCGACGAAGGTCACGCCGACTCCGATCATCGCGACCAGCGTGGTCAGCAATCCGAACGCCGCGCCGATGCCGACGTTGCCGATCGCGTTCTCGCCCCAGGTGCGCTTGAGCAGGGTCACACTTTGCTTGAGCGCGTCGATCGGGCCGATGTCGCGGCTGACCAGCACCGGTACGACCAGAAACGTCGCCAGCGTCCAGGCCACACCGAGACCGCTGCCGATCAGCCGCACCAGGACATTGTCTTCCTTGTGCTTGAGCGACTGCAGCAGCACGCCGACGGTCGCGGCGATCGCGGCGTAACCGAGAATCGCCGGCAGCCGGCGTTTCGCCGCGGCGAGACCATCGGACAGTGTCGGATCGCCGCCGTCGAGGCGGATCATCGCCGCGCCGACCAGCGCGCAGTTGAAGAACACGATCACCGTGTACTGGCAGAAGTAGAAGACGAAGGCGAGCAGCAGGCCGGCGAAGCCGATGCCGTGCTCGAAGACGCGCAGCGCGAACAGCGGCAGCACGAAGGTCGCCAGCACCGCCAGCGTGGCCAGTCCCGACAGCATCGGGAACAGCATCAGTTCCTTGTCCGAACGCAGCACGGCCGCGCTCGCCTTCACCAGATCCCAGCTCCGCGACAGCTTGTCGAACATGATCGGTCTCCCCTGTATGTACGCGACGCCGGCATGCGGACGTCGACTGGATGGTCCCGCCCGCCGGGCGCGATGCCCAGTGACAGAGGTCACCTTCTGCGCTCAGGCACTACCACGACGTATCGTCGGCGACCTCTGTGACCAACCGCTGCGCCGCGGCCGCTGCCCGCACCGCCACCTGCAGCGCTGGGAGGCCCGCGAACAGCGCCGGCTCGGCGAACGCACGTCGCACGGCGACCTCCAGGCCCGCAGGATCGCGCAGCCACAACGCCGCGCGCGCGTGCTGCAGGCGCGCAGCGTGATCGAACTGGTCGTAGTCCTGCGGGCAGACGATCGCCGGCCGTCCCGCCGCCAGGCACTGGTAGAGGATGCCGGCGCCGCCGTGATGCACGACGAGGTCATAGCGGCCGATCCAGCGCGCGTAGTCGACGTAGGCCAGGCGTTGATGGTTGCCGGCGTGCGCGTGGTGATCCGCAGCGGCGTCGCCATCGGTGAAATGGAATTCCACGTCGGGCATCGCGGCGGCCAGCGCGCGCAGACGCAGATCGAATGCGTCCTTGGCCCAGCGCAGATGCGTGCCGAGTGTCACCAGCACATGGCGGCGACCTTCGACGAATTGCGGCGCCGGACGCGGCGCCAGCCACGGCGTCTCGGTGCCGGGCGCCGGTAACTGCGGCCCGACGAAGCGCAACGCGGCCGGCCAGGTTCGCTGAAATTCCAGCGCCTCGATGCCGAGCGCGAGGATGCGTTCGGGCGAGTAGACCGCCTCGCTGCCGTCGTCGCGGTAGAGCTGCGGCAGACCCAACGCGGTCATGCGCCGCCGGTACGCGCGATGCACGCCGCGCTTGAAGCCGCGCACGGCGAGCCGCGCCAGCGCGTGCCGGAGACGCTGGCCGGCATGTGTCGCAGGCGACAGGCCGCCCATGTAGGCCGGCGGCCCATCGGGTGATTCGAGCACGCACGGCGACGGCAGACTGGTCCACCAGCGGATGCCGAGCGACTCCGCGACCGCGCCAACGGCCGGCACGGTGAAATCGGCAACGACCAGGTCGGGTCGCGTCGCCGCATCCGCATACGTATCGCGCAGCGCCTGCGCGAAGCGCGCCATGACGTCGAGCGCGGCGCGCAGTTGCCGGTGCATGCGTAGCGGATGGCTGCGCACGGCATGGCGCGGGTCGGAGATCGCATCGAGCGCGCGTTCGGCGTCGGCATCGAGCAGTGGCACGCCGACGAGGCCGGCGCGCGCGACCTGCGCCATCGCCGACGGCGTCGACAGCACGCGCACCTGGTGACGCGTGGCGAGTTCGCAGGCCATCGCGAGCACCGGATGCAGATGACCGCTGTAGGGCGGCGCGATCAGGTCGATGCGCATGGCGTCGCCGCGATGAAGTCGTCGCACAGCGCGCGCACCTCGGGCTGGCGCAGGTAGTCCATATGGCCGCCGTCGACGCGGTGTGCCGGCCCACGCCAGCCCGCGCGCGAGATCCAGTCGCTGCGGCCCTGCACGCACAGCAGGCGGGCGACGTCCGGCGCGTGTCGCGCGACCGGGCCATAGGCGAAGACGTGCAGGCGCGCGCGCAGCGCTGCGTCCAGATGCAGGTTCGCCAGCAGTTCGAGCCCGCAGCTGCCGGCCAGCAGCACGACCGTCCCATCGCCGTCGAACGCGGAGGCTACGGATGCGCGGTGACGGCTGGCGAATGCGGGACGACGCGCACCGAAGTAATCGCCGAGGTTGCGCCACGCCGCCAGCGGCAGTGCGGCGGCGACGTGCCCGGCTTCTGGCGCGACATATGGAAAGTTTCGATCGACAGGTTCGCGGCCCGGCGCGCGCAGCGCATCGAGAAAGCCCTGCTGCTCCGGACTCAGGCCGCAGCGCGACGGATCGCTGCGTCCGGTCAGGAACGCAATGCGTATTGGCGTGGCGATATCAGACGACATGGAAGCCGCCGTCGGCATGCACGCGATAGCGTCGGCTGCGCCAGCGCACCGTGCGCACGCACGTCGCATGCAACAGGTGCAGCGGCTGCAGGAGTTCGGCCAAGAGCGACAGCAGCGGGCGCTGCGGCGCGGAGACGCCGAGCCTGCGCTGGAGCCATGCGGGCACGGCGGCACGCAGCACGAGCACGCCGATCACGCAGAGCGCACCCGTCATCGTGGGCTGCACCGACAGCGCCACGCCCATCGCCCACAGCAGCAGTGGCGGCAGACCATGCAACACCGTGATCAGGACGCGCATCCGCATCGGCTGGCGTCGCAGCAACAGGGTCGCGAACAGCATCCAGCGATGCATCTGGCGCAGGTAATGCGCCGGGCCGTCGATGCTGGTGCGCACGTGCACCGGGGCGGTGGTCTGGGCGATCCGACCGCCGCGTGCGCGGACCTGATCCGCCATCGCCAGATCGTCGGCCAGCGCGTGCAGCAGCGGCGCGAATCCGCCCAGCGCGCGCAGGCGTGCGGTGCGCAGCGCGTAGCACATGCCGTTGATCGACACCGGCGACGCCCACGCCAGCGGCGCGAGATAGGTCAGCGCCGCGTTGTCGTTGACGAACTGCGCCAGCAGCCGACCCGGCAGGCGTTCGCCATCATCGACATAGCCGGGCAGCGCAGTCGCGATGTCGGCGCCGTTGAGCGCCGCGACTAGACGCGCCAGCGCGTCCGCCGACAGCGTGGCGTCGTCGTCGAGCACAAGACACACCGGCGCTTCGACCGCCGCCAGCGCACGGTCGAGCTTGAAGCTCTTTGGATTGACGCCGTCCGGCGCGGACGGATTCACGTGCACGACGATGCAGGCATGCGGATGCGTCGCCTGCAGCGCCGCGACCACCGACTGCGCGTGCGTGTCGCCGTCATCGATCAGCCAGTGGAAGCGTGCATCGGGCAGTGCATCGAGCGTCACGCCCAATACGTCGATCAGCCGCGGATCGCCTCCGAGAATCGGCTGCAGCACCGCGACCTCGTGCATCGCGAAAGCAGCATTCGGCGTTGGCAACGCTGACTGGCGACGGATCTCGCGCCATGCACAAACCGCGCGCGACGCCAGCAATGCGCCGTATGCGCAGGCGAGTACCGCGGCGAGGCTCAAGCCGCCCACTGCGCCCGCTGCCAGGCGATGAAGTCGTCGATGCCGGTGTCGATCGACACGCTCGGCGGGCCGAGATCGGCGAGCATACGCGCGGGATCGAAGGTCTTCGAATACGCGAACACGCCGACGCCGAAGCGCGTCAACGGCGGCTCGCCGCGCAGTCGCAGCCCACGCCACAGCCATTCGGCGACGGTCGCCATGCGCAGGGCCGCACCGATGCGCACGCGGCGTCTCGGCGGCGGCAGATCCAGGCGCGCCAGCACGTCGAGCAGCAAAGCCTGGATGTCGACCGGCTGCGCATTGGTCAGGTTGTAGCTCTCAGCCGGATTCGCCATCGTCGCGACGCGCAGCAGGTAATCCGACAGCGTGTCGATCTGGATCAGGTCGCCGATCACGGGCCGGTCCTGTCCGGTGAAGAGCGGCAGTGCACCGCGGCGCGCGGCTTCGAGGATGCGCGGAAACAGCACCGTGTCGCCGACACCGAACACCGCACGCGGCCGCACGATCACGTACTCGCCGGGATAGGCGCGCACCAGCTGTTCGCCGGCGTACTTCGTCTCGGCGTAGGTATTGACGAACGTCGGGCCGACCGGGCTGTCCTCGCGCAGGTCGACCTGGTGCGCTTCGCGATAGAACACCGAACTCGACGACAGATAGACCAGGCGCGGATGGCCGTTGCGACGGCAGAAGTCGATGACGTGCCGCGTCGCGTCGACGTTCTGCGCGATGTACTCGGCGCGCGTGCCCCACGGCGACGAACGTGCGGCGGCATGGATGACCACGTCGGGCTGCACCGGCAGATCGAAGGGTTGGCTGAGATCGCAGCGGATGTAATCCGGCAGGTCGGTTGCGCGGCGCCCGGTGCCGAGGAGTTGCAGATCGTCGCGACCCGCATGACGTCGCAGGAACGCCCCACCGACGAAGCCGGATGCACCGGTCACGAGGATGCGCATGCGGGACCTCCATGCGTCGCCGCGCGATACGTGTCGAGACTGGCCTGGCAATGCGACGGCAGGATCGCGACATCGGGCGCGGCGTGCGCGAGTGTGTGCAGCCGTTCGACGGTGCGCACGTAGGCCGCCCAGTCGTGGGTCACCAGCCGCGCCGGCCATGTCGGCAGACGCCGCTCGCGGAACGTCAGATGCGACCAGCAGGCATCGGCGCACAACAGGACCGCGCGGTCCTGCGCATCGCGCAGGCACAGGCCCATCTGCCGCGGCGCGTGGCCCGGCATCGGCACCGCGAACAGGCTGCCGTCGCCGAACAGGTCCACGCCTTCGCCCAGGGTCTCCCACGGCGCCGGCAGCGCGCGCGCGACGCCATCGCCGGCGTAGCGCACGCGCGCATCGAAATCTGTCGGCAGCAGGGCCGGCAGCCAGCCGTTGCGCAGACCGCGCACGCGCGACATCGCGCGCATCGACTCCAGGTCTTCGCGCATGCAGATGAAGCGCGCGTTCGGCAGGTCGCGCAGGCCGGCGATGTGGTCGGCGTGGAAATGCGAGACCAGGCACCAGCGGATGTCGGACGGTCGCAGGCCGTGCGCGGCGAGCTGCACCTCGAGCCGCTGCGCCTGCGGCAGGTCGACGGGCGTCGCCCATCGGTACAGACGCTCGGGGAATCCCGCGGTCGCGTCCATGAAATGCGGCGCGTAGCCGGTGTCGTAGAGGATCGCGCCCTCGGTGGGATGCACGATCAGCGCGACCATCGACGGAAACGTCACGTTGCCCCAGCGTCCACCCGCCAGCGTGACGCGCTCGCAGTGGCGGCACTGGCCGACATCGAACAGGGTCAGGTCGACGCGCACGTCAGTACCGCAGCACCGCGCCGCCGACCGACAGGCCGGCGCCGGTGCCCAATAGCAGACAGGTCTGCCCGCGCTGCAGGCGGCCGGCATGAATCGCGTGGTGCAGCGCATGCGGCAGCGAGGCCGCGACCTGGTTGCCGTGTTCGCCAAGGATGCGCACCGTGCGCGCTTCAGGCAGACGCAGCGCCTGCATCATGCGGTCGAGACCACCGCCCGAAGCCTGATGCGGGACGATGCAGTCGAGCGCGTCGGTCGTGAGACCGGCCGATTCGAGCAGGCGCGTCAGCAGGCGCGGCAGACGACGGCCAGCCGTGCGGAACGTCGCCGGGCCGTCCATCTCGAAACGATAGGCATCGCGATCGTCGTTGCGCGGATCGCCCGGCGCGATGCGCGTGCCGCCGCCGCGGATGCGGCAGGCATCCGCACCGTCGGCGAAGGTCTCCATGCGCCAAGCCAGCAGCGCCGAATCCTCACCGGGCGCCGCGGCACCGAGCACGACCGCCGCCGCGCCGTCGCCGAACAACGGTGCAGTCACCGGATCGTCGGCGCGCAGGCCGCGCGACGGCACTTCGCTCGCGACGACGAGCACGCGTCGATACCGGCCGGCCGCGATCGATGCAGCGATCAGATCCAACGCGACCAGAAAGCCGAGGCAGGTCGCGTTGATGTCGAAGGCCGGAATGCCCGAGCCGCCGAGACCCAGCGCGCGTTGCACCAGCGCGGCCTGACAGGGAATCGGCTGCTCCATGACGGCACAGGTCGAAACGATCGCATCGAGCGCGCTGGCGTCGATGCCGGCCGCGTGAAGCGCCGCTTCGGCAGCGCGGGCCCCCATCCACGATGCGGTTTCGTCATCGCCCGCGACGCCGCGCATCGCGACACCCGTCGCGGCTTCGCTGCTGCCCGGCGCAAGCCCCAGGCGCGTATCGAACACCGTCGACGCCACGCGCTGCGCCGGGTGATGGCAGCCGGTCCCGAGAATGCGCAGGCCCGCAGGCGCATCCATCAGCCGGGCGCGTCCGCGTCGAGTCCATCCACGCGTGCGAACACCGTGTCGCGATCCGCGTGCGCGTTCCACAACTGCGCGAGCGGCGTGCCGTCGACCGGATGCGTCCAGTCGGGTGCGATTTCCGCAGCGGGTCGCAGCACGAAGGCGTGGCGCAGTTCGTCACGCGGGATCCGGAGATTGCCGGCGCCGCTCAGCACCGCGTCGTCGAACAGCACGATGTCGATATCGAGCGTGCGATCGCTGTAGCGCGGACCGCTGCGATCACGCCCGTGCGCGTCCTCGAGTGTGTGCAGCCAGTCGTTCAACGCGGCCGGCGTGAGGTCGGTGCGCAGCGTCGCCGCGGCATTGAGGAAATCCGGGCCGATGTAGCCGACAGCCGGAAAGCGGTAGACCGCCGAGACCACCAAATCGTCGAAGCGCGCCCGCAACGCGGCGATCGCCGCGCGCAGATGGGTCTCGGGATCGACATTGCTGCCGAGGCTGAGCAGGGCGATGGGCATGGCGCGCTCCGGTGGGGGCGCCATGATCGCCGATTGCCCCGCGTCCGCGCGAGGCGTGGCGCTTGGCTCAGCCGGCGTCGGGCGCAGGCACCGGCGGTTCGGCGCGCACACGCGGGCCACGCGTGTGCGCTGGATCGCCCGCATCGTCGAGCCGGCGCAGATTGACGTCCAGCGGCGCGTCGCTGTGCGCCTGGAACACGCGCAGGTCGAACTCCGGCAGGATCGCCAGCATGTGGTCGAAGATGTCCGACTGGATGCCCTCGTAGACGCCCCACGCGGTGCTCGAGGTGAACGCCCAGATCTCCAGCGGCAGACCCATCTCGGTGGGCTGGTGCTGGCGCACGAGCATCGTCAGATCCTGGTTGATGCCGGGATGGTTGCGCAGGTAATGCTCGATGTAGGCGCGGAACGTGCCCAGATTGGTGACGCGCCGGTGGTTGACCGGCTCGGCGCCGTTCGCGGCCAGACGCGCGTTCCATTCCTGCAGCTCCTGTTCCTTGCGGTCCAGATAGCCGTCGAGCAGGCTGAAGCGACGGAAGTGTTCGATCTCCGCCGGTTCCAGGAAGCGCACGCTGCGCTGGTCGAGATGGAGCGCGCGCTTGATCCGGCGGCCGCCGCCTTCCGACATGTGACGCCAGTTCTTGAACGAATCGCTGACCAGCTTCTTGGTCGGCACCGTGGTGACGGTGCGGTCCCAGTTGCGCACGGTGATCGTGTGCAGCGCGATGTCGATGACGTCGCCGTCGGCGTTCTGGCCCGGCATCTCGATCCAGTCGCCGAGACGCACGCGGCCGTCGTTGCTGATCTGCACGCTGGCGACCAGCGACAGGATGGTGTCCTGGAAGATCAGCATCAGCACCGCGGTCATCGCGCCGAGGCCGGTGACGATGTGCAGGAATTCCGCGCCGATCAGCGTCGCGACGACCGAGATGCCGACCAGCACGAACATGATGATCTTCGCGACCTGGAAGTAGCCCTTGATCGGCTTGTTCTGCGCGTCGGGGCGGCGCTCGTAGTTGCGGTTGATCGCGTCGAGGCCCTTCGAGATCGCCATCGCGATCGTCACCACCACGAACACCTGGCACAGCGCCTTGACCACGGTCACCAGCTGCGGCGGCAGGTCGGGGACGATCGAGATGCCGGCCGAGATCACCAGTGCCGGCACGACGTTGGCCAGACGCGGAATCACCCGCAGCCGCACTTCCTGGTCGTGCTGCGCGCCGCCGAGCGGCGACTTCATCAAAAGCTGCCGGAGTCCCCGCAGCAGCACGTGCTTGGTGACGAAATTCGCGATCCACGCCAGCAGCAGCAACGCGCACAACACCGTGACGGTATAGGCCCAGGGATACGGCGCAAGGACGTCGCGGAGGCGTTCGAGTTGTGTCTGCATCGTGCGGGGATCTCCGGGTCGCGCGCCACGCAGGCGCTACGCCAGCCCGCGTTGCATCAGGTCTGGCGCGTACGTTCGATATGGACGCCGACCGCGCGTGCACCACGCACCGCACCCGGCTTGCTGAGCTTCAATCGTACCCAATCGACCTTGAACTCCTCGATCACAATCGCCGCGCAACGCTCGGCGAGCGTCTCGACGAGACCGAATTCCGATGCCGACACGTAGTCGATCAGCCGCTTGCTGACGGCCTTGTAGTTCAGCGTGTCGTGGATGTCGTCGCTGGCCGCGGGCACGCGGTTGTCGAACGCCATCTCCACATCGAAGACCAGCGGCTGGCGGATGCGCCGCTCCCAGTCGTAGATGCCGATCAGCGCCTCGATCTCGAGGCCTTCGATGAAGACTTTGTCCATGGCGGCGATTGCATGCGGCGGAAAGTCCGCAGCTTAGCGGCAGCGATGCGGTGGCGTCGCGTGGCTGATCACGCCGCGGCGAGCGGCGGCAACGTCGCCATATCCCAGCGCGGCACCACGTGCACCGCGGCATCGCCGTACTGGCCGGCTTCGAGACGCAACGCGCCGGCGAACGCGATCATCGCGCCGTTGTCGGTGCACAGCGCCGGACGCGGGAAACAGACGCGACCACCGCGACGCTGTGCGTCGGCGCGCAGCTTCTCGCGCAGACGCGTGTTCGCGCCGACTCCGCCGGCGACGATCAGCGTGTCGAAGCCCGTGGCATCCAGCGCGCGTGCGCACTTGATCGCCAGCGTGTCGACCACCGCGTCTTCGAAACCGCGGGCAATGTCGGCCTTCGTCGTGTCGGTCTTGTCGCTGGCCTGCCAGGCCAGCAGCACCTGAGTCTTGAGCCCGCTGAAGCTGAAATCCAGGCCCGGGCGCGTCGTCATCGGCCGCGGAAACTTGAACACGCCGGGCGTGCCGTGTTCCGCCAGCGCCGCCAGCTGCGGACCGCCCGGATACGGCAGGCCCATCATCTTCGCGGTCTTGTCGAAGGCCTCGCCGGCGGCGTCGTCGAGCGTCTCGCCGAGCAGGCGGTAGCTGCCGATCGCGTCGACGGCGACGAGCTGCGTGTGTCCGCCCGACACCAGCAACGCGACGAACGGCGCAGCCGGCGGATCGTCTTCCATCAACGGCGCCAGCAGATGGCCTTCCATGTGGTGCACGCCGATCGCCGGCACATCGAGACCCCAGGCCAGCGCGCGCGCGACACCGGCGCCGACCAGCAGCGCGCCGACCAGGCCCGGACCGGCGGTATACGCCACGCCGTCGATGTCGTCGGTCGACAGGCCGGCTTCGTCCAGCGTCTGCCGCACCAGCGGCAACAGCTTGCGCACGTGGTCGCGGCTGGCGAGTTCGGGTACCACGCCGCCGTATTCGGCGTGCAGCGCGATCTGGCTGTAGACCGCATGCGCGCGCAGGCCGTCGACGCCGCCGATCGCGGTGTCGTACACGGCGACGCCGGTTTCGTCGCAGGAGGTTTCGATGCCGAGGACTTTCATCGGGGGACTGCCTTCGAAGCGGAAACGGAAGGCCGCGTGGCGCGCGGCGACCCCACGGCTTGCACACCGCTGCAGGGGACCGCTATGATACGCGGCTCGCCGGGCCTGAGCCCGGTGGTATCGCATTCGAAATTCGATTCGAGCCGGCCGTCAGGACCGGACGATCAGATCCCCGGAGATTCCATGCCAAGCGTCAAAGTCCGCGAAAACGAGCCCTTCGAGTTTGCGCTGCGTCGTTTCAAGCGCACCTGCGAGAAGGCCGGTGTGCTCGCTGAAACCCGCAAGCGCGAGTTTTACGAGAAGCCGACCCAGGAGCGCAAGCGCAAGGCAGCTGCTGCTGTGAAGCGTCAGTCGCGTCGCGTTTCGCGCGACGTCACCAAGCGCCAGCGCCTGTATTGACCGGCCCGGGCCGGGGTTTCCCCGGTTCGACCGTTCGATGAAGCAAAAAGCCGGCAGCGCATTGCGCCGCCGGCTTTTTGTCGTCTCCGCCGTGGGCCCGCCCGGTCCCGGCACGTCCCGCACCCGTTGCACCTGGAGCCCGCCATGACCCTGAAGCAGCAACTCACCGAAGACATGAAGGCCGCGATGAAGGGCGGCGACAAGCACGCACTCGGCGTGATCCGCCTGATGCTGGCCGCGATCAAGCAGCGCGAAGTCGACGAGCGCATCGAGCTCGACGACGCCGCCGTGCTGACCGCGCTGGAGAAGATGGTCAAGCAGCGCCGCGATTCAGTCAGCCAGTTCGAAGCGGCGAGCCGCGAGGATCTGGCCCAGGTCGAGCGCGAGGAGATCGTCATCATCGAGCGCTATCTGCCGGAGAAGCTCGGCGAAGACGAGATCCTGGCCGCGATCGCCAGCGCCAAGGCCGAAACCGGTGCCACCAGCCCGGCCGACATCGGCAAGCTGATGGGCGTGCTGAAGCCGATGCTGGCCGGCAAGGCCGACATGGGCGTGGTCTCGCGTCTGGTGAAGCAGTCGCTGGGCTGATGACCGCCGGCGACGGCATCGTTCTGCGCCCGGCACGTCCCGACGACGTGCCGCTGGTGCTCGCGCTGATCCGCGAACTGGCGGAGTACGAGCGCCTGTCCGATGCCGTCGTCGCCGATACGGACCTGCTCGCCGACGCCCTGTTCGGTGACGCGCCCGCGGCCGAAGTCGTGATCGCCGAAGTCGACGGCACGCCCGCCGGCTTCGCGCTGTTCTTCCACACGTTCTCGACCTTCCTCGGCCGTCGCGGCCTGTATCTGGAAGATCTGTTCGTGCGCCCCGCGTATCGCGGCCGCGGCATCGGCACGCAGCTGATGCGGCATCTCGCCGCGCTCGCAGTCGCGCGCGACTGCGGTCGCTTCGAATGGACCGTGCTCGACTGGAATGCGCCGGCGATCGGTTTCTATCGTGCGCTCGGTGCGCAGCCGCAGGACGGCTGGACCGTGCAGCGCGTCGAAGGCGACGCCCTGCGCCCACTCGCGAAGACGACGCGCTGAGACGCACGGCGCTTCACGCGCTGCTACGACCTCGTGCATAAGGTGACGGCAACGCCGCAGTGGACGCACGCGCTCCACACGTCGGCCTTCAAGAATCGCCACGCATGAGCACGTCGCCACAGGACACCCAGGACACCGATGCACCCGTGCGCCACACGCGCTGGGGCCGTCTTCGCACACGCGTCGACAAGGGCGTGACCCGCTTCGAGGAAAGTCTGCCGGCGGCGATGGTCAAGCGTTTCGTCGATGCCGACCTGCTGACCCAGGCGGCGTCGCTGTCGTTCTACACGCTGATCTCGCTGGCGCCGATGCTGGTGCTGGTGCTGTGGATCACCGCGTCGCTGTATCCATCCGCGCAGGAAGCGCTGCTCGAGCAGATCGGTGCGCTGGCGGGCGCCGGCGCCCGCGATGTCGCCGGCACCGTGATCCAGAACGCCACCGAGCAGCCCGACATCGGCTCGCTTGCAGGTCTGTGGAGCACACTGCTGCTGTTCGTCGGTGCGACGGTCGTGTTCGCGCAGCTGCAAGGCACGCTGAACCTGATCTTCCGCACCGACGGCGATCGCCTGCCGGGCGGCCTGATGGTGTTCCTGCGCAAGCGTGTGTTCTCCGCCGGCGTGGTGTTCGCACTGGGCTTTCTGGTGCTGGTGTCGACGCTGATGACGACCGCGGTGGAGTTCATCTTCGCCAACGTGCCGTCGATCCTGCCGCTGGTCGGCAACACGCTGATGCTGGTGCTCTATTCGTTCGCGTTCGCAGTGCTGTACCACTATCTGCCCGACCGCCGCGTGCGCTGGCGCCAGGCCCTGTTCGGCGGCGTGGTGACGTCCGTGCTGTTCGTCGTCGGGCGCTGGGGCATCGGCATCTACATGACCCACGCCGCGCCCGGCAGCGCCTACGGCTCGTTCGGCACGCTGGTGATCCTGCTGGTCTGGATGTATTACGCGGCGACGATCTTCTTCGTCGGCGCGCTGATCACCGCGGTCGTCGACGAACGTGTGCGCCGCAGCTCGGTCGACCGTGCATTGCAGAAGCGCGCCGAGCGCCAGGCGGCTGCGCTTGCGAAGGGGCCGCCGCCCGCGGTTTGAAGAAAGCGCGCCGGATGCGGCGATCCGCGCGGCGCGTGGCATCCTAGCGTCCGCATGATCCGCGTCGCCCCCACCCTGCCCCGCCTGCCCCGCGCCCGCCCTGCGGTCGTGTGCGTCTGCCTGCGTGGAACCCGCTGATGGCGCGCATCCCCGACGCCTTCATTGACGACCTGCTGGCGCGCACCGACATCGTCGAAGTGATCAACGCGCGCGTGCCGCTGAAGCGGCAGGGCAAGGAATATTCGTCGCGCTGCCCGTTCCACGACGAGCGCTCGGCGAGCTTCACCGTCTCGCCGACCAAGCAGTTCTATCACTGCTTCGGCTGCGGGGCGCACGGCACCGCGATCAGCTTCCTGATGAATTACGACCGCCTCGAATTTCTAGATGCGGTCGACGAGCTGGCCAAGCGCGCCGGCATGGAAATTCCGCGCGACACCCAGCAGCGCGAGGCGCGGCCCGACAGTGCGCCGATGTACGACGCGCTCGATGCGGCGTCGCGCTTCTTCGTTCGCGAACTCGCAGGCAACGACGCCGCGCGCAGCTATCTCGATGGCCGTGGCGTCGACGCCACGATCCGCGAGCAGTTCGCGATCGGCTACGCGCCCGATGGCTTCTCGGCATTGAAGGACGCGCTGGGCAAGGACGACGCACGCCGCATCGCGGTGCTGGAGAAGGTGGGCCTGCTGTCGAAGAACGACCGCGGCCACAGCTACGA